>JBGTLL010000254.1:0-37069 GCA_041744115.1 Parvularculaceae bacterium
CGCGCGCTCGCAGCGCTCCCCGGCGGCGCCATCGGCGCGCTGCTCATCGCCGGCGCGCGGCTTGCCCCGAAGGACGCTTTGCTCGCGGGGCGCGCCGCCGTTTTAGTCTCCGCCGCGGCAATCGTCGGCCTCCTTATCCTCACGAGCTTTGTTGACCTGCGGCTCGGCCGCGCGGCGCCGTCCGGGTTCGATCAGGCCGGGGTCATCGCCGCCATCCTTTTGTGCGCGCTCATTCCTTGGGGCGTCATCGCGAGCGGGGCGCAGCTTGTGCGCGAGAAATCCTTGCGGCCGATCGCCGACCAGACGGCGCGCATCACGACCATGGTGTTCACGATCCTGATCGGCGCCGCGATGTTCAGCCTCGTCTTTCGCGGGCTCGGCGGCGAGGAAACGGTCCACCGCGCGCTCGCAGCGCTCCCCGGCGGCGCCATCGGCGCGATGATCGGCGTCATGGCGGTGATGTTCGTGCTTGGGTTCTTCCTCGACTTCATCGAGATCACTTTGGTCGTCGTGCCGCTGGTCGCGCCGGCGCTGTTGAAGATGGGCGTCGATCCGGTCTGGCTCGGCGTGATGATTGCGGTCAATCTGCAGACGTCGTTCCTGACGCCGCCCTTCGGATTTGCGCTCTTTTATCTGCGCGGCGTCGCGCCGCCCAGCATTACCACTTTCGATATCTATCGCGGAGCGGTTCCTTTCATTGTGATCCAGATATTGGCGCTCATTATCCTCGCGGTGGCGCCGGGATTGGCGACCTGGCTGCCGGATCTGCTTTACGATTGACCGCCCGCGTATTGTGAGAGTGCTCCGATACGCTTTTCAATTGAGGGGTGCGTTGCAAAAATTCCCGCGAATGACGGCGACGAATCGTCAAGCATCAATTGCTGCACTTCGCGGGGCGCGTCGATTTCAGAGCGCCCCGAGATTTTCCTCAGCGCCGAGATCATCGCGTCAGGATTGCGCGTCAGGTCAACGGCGCCCGCGTCGGCGAGATATTCGCGCTTCTGCGACAGCGCAAAGCGGATGACCATCGCCAGAACATAGGCGAGAACAATCAGCGCAATGGCGATCAGAATGAGAACGCCGCCGCCGCGGCTGTCGCCTTTGCGGCCTTGCGTGTGGCCGCCGATGCGGACGCCCGTGCGAAAGGCGCCGCGAAACACCAGCTCGCCGACGAAAGAAAATATCCCGACAAAGATGATGGCGACGATCAATAGCCGGACATCGCGGTTGCGGATGTGCGTCAGTTCATGCGCCAACACCGCTTCCATCTCGCTTTTGTCGAGTGTTTCAACGAGGCCCCGCGTCAAAGTGATCGCGTAATTCTTGTCGCTGATTCCGCTCGCGAAGGCATTGAGCGAGGGCGTCTCGATGATGTTGAGCTTTGGCGGCGTTATCCCGCGCGAAATGCAGAGATTTTCCAGCATGTTGTAAAGGTCCGGCGCCTGTTGACGGGTGACGGGCTTGGCCCCCGTCGACATGTTGATGAGCGCCTGATGCGACAGCCACGCGATTATAAACCAGACGCCCGCCGCCAGAAATGCAAACGGCCAGGTGCGGCTCATATTGTCGAGGGCGAGGCCAAGACCGTCTTCGACGCTGGCGAATTCCGTCGTCATGCCGACATAGCCGACATTGAGGCCGTACATGAGGACAAGCAGCAGCACCGGAAATCCTGCCAGCAGCAGGATCGACTTCAGATTGTTGTTCCAGATGTGGGTCTGCAGGCCGTAGGCGCCCATGCTTCAGGGCCCCCAGCCGAGATCGCGATCAAATGCCTGCCGATAAAGCTCCGTCGAGTCCGCACTGGCGCCGCCGATGGGTCCGGGCCGTGTCACGCAAGATCAAAACTTGACAGACGGCGCGGCCTCGACCGCCGCGCGCGAGTTTTCGGGAAGCTCGAAGAATTCGCGCTGATTGAAGCCGCCCATCGGCGCGACGAAATTGCCGGGAATCTGCTGGATCGCCGTATTGAATTCCTGAACGGCGTTGTTGAAGAAACGGCGCGCCGCGGCGATCTTGTTCTCGACATCGGACAGCTCGCGCTGGAGTTCGAGAAAATTGGTGTTGGCCTTAAGGTCCGGATAGGCCTCGGCCAGTGCAAACAGCTTGCCAAGCGCGGCGTTGAGGACGCCCTCGGCTTGCGCCTGCGCGGCCGGCCCATGCGCGGCGGCGGCGCTGTTGCGCGCCTGAACGACCGCTTCCAGAGTCCCGCGCTCGTGCGTCGCGTACCCTTTGACCGTTTCGACGAGGTTCGGAATGAGATCGTGCCGTTGCCGCAACTGCACATCGATGTCGGCAAACGCCTGATCCGACCGCTGATTGAGCCCGACAATGCGATTGTAAATGACAACAACGAACAGGATGGCGAGGACGACAACGATCAGGAAAATCATCAGGCCTGACATGGGGTCTCCTTGAGATAGGGCGGCGCGGCCATTGGACGGATGCGCTCGGGGCGCTAGTCTAGGCGGCGTCGCCTTGGGCGGCAATGCCGGAATTCCCGCCGATAAGGAGTGCGCGGACCATGAGGATGCTGATGATTTTCGCCGCGGCCCTGACGCTCGCCGGCTGCGCCACCGCTGTCTACGATTCGCTCGAGCGGCGCGGCGTCGACGCGCGAAGCCTTCACATCGAACGCGTGACGGAGGCGCGGGCCGATGCAGCGACAGCCAGGGCGAGCTTCGACAATGCGGCCGCCGCGCTTGCCGGAGTCGATGGTATCGAGGGATCCGCGCTCGCGCGTCAGATCGACGAGGTGCGCGCCGCCGGTCAGGACGCCGCGCTCGCCGCGCAGGAATTGCGACTCTCCGCCGACACGGTCAAATCATCCGGCGCGCGGTTTTTCCGGGGCTGGGAAGAGGAAATTGCCCTCTATGAAGCGAAGGACGAAAGGGACGCCGCTGCGTCGAGGCTTGCCGTCACCGCCGAAGCGCATCGCGCCTTTCTTTCGTCGCTCGACGCTGCGGGATTTAGATTGTCGCCCGCCCTCAGCCTTTATGACCGCGAAGCAACGGCGTTGCGCCGCAGTCCGACCAGCAGTATCGCGGTGAAAGCACGCGGCGCTGAAAGACAATCGGCGCAGGGCGCTGCGGCGGACGCCAGTCAGAGTCTGGAGGCAACCATCAAGGCGGCGGATCGGTATCTGGAAGCCCTGAAATAGCTTGCGGCACGGGACGCTACGCCCGGAAAAACCGCCGCTAGTCCGTGCGCAAGAACACCGTCTCGCCGCCGACGACCGTCCGCACCACGCGAATGTTACCGATTGTATTCTCATCAGCCTGCGTCGGGTCGCCCGACAAAACCACGACGTCCGCGAGTTTTCCGGCTTGCAGTGTTCCAAGCCTGTTTTCCTCAAAACCCGCATAGGCGTTCCCGACCGTATATGCCCGCAACGCCTCTTCCGCGGTGATTTTTTCTTCGGGAACCCAGCCGTCCGGATTGGCGCCGTCCGTCGTGCGGCGGAACATCGCTGCGTCGATTCCCGCGAGCGGTTCCATCGGCGCGACCGGCCAGTCCGATCCGAAAGTGAGGACAGCGCCGGCGTCGAGCAGCGAGCGGAAAGCATAGGTCTTTTTGATGCGTTCGGGCCCGATTCGCTTGATCGCCCAGCGGCCGTCGTCAATCGCATGGTACGGCTGCATCGATGCGATGATGCCTGACTTTCCGAATTTCTCGATTTCGCCGGCCGTCAGGTGCTGTGCGTGCTCGACGCGGAAACGCTTATCGCGCAACCGGTCGCCGCCGACTTCTTCAAAGGCGGTCAGCAGAAAGTCGTTGGCCCGGTCGCCGATCGCATGGACCGCGACATGAAGGCCGGCCGCATCCGCGTCGCGGATCATCGCCTTGATCGTTTCAGGCTCGGCCAGCGTCAGCCCCGTCGTCTCCGCATGATCGTCATAGGGTTCAAAAAACCATGCCGTGCGCGACCCGAGCGAGCCGTCGACAAATCCCTTGACGGCGCCCCAGCGCAACACCTCGTCGCCGCGTCCGTGCTCGTCAACGAATGTTTTCACTTCTTGCCAACTGGCGAGCGGCGCAAAAACGTAGACGCGAATTTTCATGGCGCCCGCCCGATGGATGCGCTGATAGGCGTGAAACGCCGCCATGTCGCCCGTCGGCAGCGCCATGTCGTGCACCTGCGTCACGCCATGTTCGAAGGCGCTCGCTTGCGCGCTCTGGAAGGCTTCTTCTTGTTGTTGCCCTGTCGGCGGCGGGATGACGCGCTCGACGAGCGCCATCGCCGCGTCCTTCAATATCCCTGTCGGCCTCCCCTTCGCATCGCGGATGATTTCTCCGCCGGCAGGCGTCGGCGTATTTTCGTCGATTCCGGCAAGTGTCAGCGCCGCTGAATTCGCGAGCATCATATGACCGTCGGTGCGGACGACGAAGACCGGCGTCGATCCGGTGAGGGGATCGATCCAGTCGCGGGTCGGCATTTCGCCGCCCCAGAGTTCATGATCCCAACCGCCGTTGAGAATCCACTCGCCGGGCTCGCGTGTTTTTGCGTAGTCGCCGATGCGCCGGACGAATTCCTCGCGCGTCGCCGCGCCGCGGAGATCGACGCTCGCTAGGCCAAAACCGCCGAGAAGAAAATGCGTGTGATTGTCGATGAAACCCGGCGCGACAAACTTTCCGCCGAGATCGACTATTTCCGTCGCGTCCGCACGGAACTTCGCCGCACCATCGTCGTCGCCGACGTAAAGAAGCCGGTCGTCCCCGATCGCCACCGCTTCGGCGCGCCGACCGCCTTCAACGCCGGTCCACACATTGCCATTCATGTAGATGACGTCGGCCAATTTCGCCGCCGGCGCGCCAGCGCAAGCCGAAACCAGCAGCGCTATCGCGCCGCTCACATGCTTTTTCATTTTCGCCCTCCAGTGTCGTTACTCTTCCGGCGTTTCAACCGCAGTGTCCGGTCGGTCCGCCGTTTCGTCAATCGTCGGCGTCGCGCGGCCAGCTTAGACCAGCGACGGATCCGCCATGAAAATGTCCCTTATCCCCGCTGTTATCGATTCTACGCGGCGCCGCGAAACAGGGCTAGAATACGCGCACATGAGGAGTCCGCCGATGGCCCATCACCGCCCCCGCGCCAGTCTCGAGACCCACGAGGTGACCAATCAGCCGCCGCCCTTCGAGGGGATCAACCTCTTTGACAATGACGCCGCGCTGATCGGCGCCGTCGAGGCGGCGGGCGGCGAAGTCCATGGGGAACGGCTTTCGGCCTTCGGCGGCAGGTGCGGCGCGGCGGAAGTTGTTGAATGGGCGGACCTAGCCAACAGAAATCCGCCAAAACTCAAGAGCTTCGATCGCTATGGTCATCGGCTGGATGAGGTCGAGTTCCATCCGGCTTATCATTCGCTGATGGAGCTCGGCCTCGGCGGCGGCGTTTCGTCCGCCGCGTGGACGACGGATCAGGCAGGGCATGTTCTGCATTCGGCGCTGCTGTTCCTGATGGGTCAGGCCGAAGGCGGCGTCTGCTGCCCGATGTCGATGACCTATGCGGCGATCCCCGCCCTTCTCCATGAGCGTCGGATTGCCGACGAATGGATTCCGCGCGCAACGACCGCCGCCTACGACCCGAGGGTCATTCCCGCGAGCGCAAAGCGCGCCGTCACCATCGGCATGGCGATGACCGAGAAACAGGGCGGCTCCGACGTCCGCGCCAACACGACGCGCGCCGAACGGAGCGGCGATCAGTGGGCGCTGACGGGACATAAATGGTTCTGCTCGGCGCCGATGTGCGATGCATTTCTGACGCTTGCGCATGCGGAGGAAGGCTTTTCCTGTTTCCTCGTGCCGCGCTGGAAGCCGAATGGCGAGCGCAATTCGATGTTCATCATGCGGCTTAAAGACAAACTCGGCGACCGCTCCAACGCCTCCAGCGAAATCGAATATCACGGGGCCTATGCGGAAATGATCGGCGAGCCGGGGCGCGGCGTCAGAACCATCATCGACATGGTGCAGCACACGCGGCTTGATTGCATTGTGGGGTCTGCAAGCGGCATGCGCGCGGCGTTGGCGCAGGCCTTGTGGCATACGGAACATCGCAGTGCCTTCCAGAAGAAACTGATCGACCAGCCGGCAATGGCGCGTGTCCTTGCCGATCTTGCGATCGACAGCGAGGCGGCGACGGCCCTCGCGTTCCGCGGCGCCCGCGCGTTCGACCGCGCGCCGGACGATGAAACCGAAGCCGCGTTCATGCGGCTCGCGACGCCGATCGCCAAATACTGGACCTGCAAACGCCTGCCGGGCTTCGTTTATGAAGCGCTCGAGTGCCATGGCGGCGCCGGCTTCATCGAGGAAGGCGTCATGGCGCGGTATTTCCGCGCTTCGCCGTTGAATGCAATCTGGGAAGGCTCCGGCAATGTCATTGCGCTCGATGTGTTGCGCGCGGTCGGGCGCGAGCAGGGAAGCCTGGAGGCCGTCGTCGGTGAAATCGCCAAGGCGCAAGGCGCCAACGGCCATTACGACCGCCACGCCAAACGCCTCACGGAATGGCTGGAACCCGGCGCGCTAAACGAGTCCTCGGCGCGCGCGTTTGCCGAGGAAATGGGCCTCGCTTTGCAAGGCGCCGCGCTCTACGGCGTCGCGCCGGATTACGTTTTTGACGCGTTTTGCAACACGAGGCTTGACCCCGATGCGCGAAGCTACGGCTATGGCGCGTCGGATGCGCTCATTGATGCGGATGCGCTGATCGCAAGAGCGGCGCCGTTTTAGTCGGTCATATCTGCGGCTTGCTCGACGACCGAGCCGTTCAGCTTTCGGACACAGCCTTCAACGATCGGGACAAACGGTTTTCCATAGTCTCCCCACACATTGTATCGTCCGTTAATTTCAACACGATCGGAAAAAAATTTCGAGATGAACATAGGCGCTGGTTGGAGCAATCGCCACCAGTGCTCGACTACGATGGGAGTGCCGCCCTTGAATATCGAAACGTATGAAGACTCATGCGCCTTATCAAAAGCTTCAACCGCGCAGGCGGCAAGCTGCGTGCTGTCGACACCAACGTACCGAACGACATAACTCGGGGCCTTACTCGCAACGCTTTTCGTTGTTGTGCATCCAAATTGCGAAACGGCCAAAAAAAGACTGCTGCAGATGCCAAGGCTATTCGGCGCATGTGTTTCCCCCCTAGTGAAGTGTTTCACCCGACGCGCCCCGTCAGTTCGCCCTGAATGTCACGATCCTTGACGGGTTTTTCGGCGGCTCGCCGCGCTGGGCTTTATCGACGTTTTCCATGCCTTCGACGACCCTGCCCCAGACCGTGTATTTGCGGTCGAGGAAGGACGCGTCGTCGAGGCAGATGAAGAACTGGCTGTCGCCGGAATTGGCGTCCGACGAGCGCGCCATCGAACAGACGCCGCGCTCGTGGCTGACATCGTTGAATTCGGCAGGAAGCTTCTTGCCCGATCCGCCCGTGCCATTGCCTTTCGGGCATCCCATCTGCGCCATGAAGCCCTCGATGACGCGATGCAGCTTGAGGCCGTCGTAAAACCCCTGCTCCGCAAGCTCCGTGATCCGCGCGACATGCGCCGGCGCTTTCTCAGGAAGGGTCTCAATGACGACGGCGCCAGTGTCGAGCGTCAGGATCATGCGCCCGCTTTTTGCTTTATCCGTCATAGCTCGACCTGTCCCTTGATCCGGCGCGGCGGTTTGATGTCACATAGGTCCTTGACGAAGCCCGTCTCGTCGACGAAGCCCGCGTCCTTGATGTATTTCAGGAACGCCTCGCTGTCCGAACGCATGACTTCAATCCTGGGCTGCTCGGCTTCCGGAAGGTCGGACGCGATCCGCATACGAACGATCGGCGTCGGGCGCTTGGGCGGCTCGCCGCGCTCGATGCGGCGGGCGTTCAAAAGACCGTCAACGATCCAGCCCCAGACGGTGTAGCGCTTGTCGAGGCTCTGGCGCGCGTCGCCGATGACGAGGAAAAACTGGCTGTTGGCGCTATTGGGCTCGGTCGAACGCGCCATCGACATGACGCCCGGGCAATGCGCGCCCCAGAGATTGACGGTCCGATCTGTCCTGAAGGCGCGCAGCGATTCCGGCTGCGCGGCGACCGGCATGCCGTCGATGAGGCCGACGCGCGCCGCCATCCGGTCGCGCCCGATCACGGTGAAATTCGTGACCGCCTTTGAATCGCGTTCAAATTCCGCCGGGATATCCGGCAATTCGGAGCCGCCGGTGCCATCGCCTTTCGGGTCGCCACCTTGCGCTGCGAAGCCCTCGATGACCCGGTGGAAGGTGAGGCCGTTGTAGAAGCCATTGCGGACGAGCGCCTTGATCTGCTCGACGTGCCTGGGCGCGAGATCAGGGCGCATTTCGATGTAAAGCGGTCCGGCGGGAAGATCGACGATGAGAATATTTTGCAGATCGGCCTTGCGCCAAGCGTCAGCGGGCGCGTTGGTGACGCCCTGAACCGGATTGATCGGCTCGGGCTTGGCCGCCATTGTGGCCGTCGCCGCGAGCGCCGCGCCCACGACAAAGACGCACCCGGCAAAAGTCTTTACAACGCTACGCATTCGATCCTGCTCCTCATGGCCGTTCTGGACCTCGGACTTAAGATCCAAATGTGACCGGCATTGGTCAAAACAGCGGCGAGGCGGTTTGTCCAGCCCTTTCGGGCGCCGCCGCCGATCCGCGGCTACGATTTTGCGAATTTCTTGACGAGAGCGGCCGCCACCGCCGGCGGCACGAAGCTGCCGATATCGCCGCCGAGCCGCGCAACTTCTTTGACGAGGCCGGACGCGATGAACTGGTAGCGCACATCCGCCATCAGGAAGACGGTCTCGATGTCGTCATTCAATTGCTGGTTCATGCCGACCATCTGGAATTCATACTCGAAGTCGGAAACCGCGCGCAGCCCGCGAATGATGAAATCGGCCTTCACCTCTTCCGCAAAACGCATCAGCAGGGATTCAAACGGCGTGACCCGGATCGTAACGCCGCTATTTTTCGAGATAAGCGCCATCTCGTCCCTGACCATTTTCACTCGCTCGTCGAGTGAAAACAGCGGCCCCTTGTCTCGGTTTATGGCGACGCCGATGACAAGCTCATCGACCATCTTCACCGCGCGTTCAATGATGTCGATGTGTCCGAGCGTGATCGGATCAAACGTGCCTGGGTAAAGACCGATGCGTTTGCCCATTTCAGCGAGCCTTCCTATGGGCGTCCCGCGCGGTTTCGTCCGCGCCGAGCGGCCCGCCGCGCCAACGGGGAATCGGCTTCGCACCGGTCGCAACATCGAGCGCGGCACGCGCAAGCAGCCTCGTTGAATCCAGTGTCGGCAATGGCGAGACCTCCTGCGTGATCAGCAGCGGAATTTCGGTGCAGACAAGAGCGACGCCGTCGCAGCCGCGCATCTTGAGACCTTCGATGATTTCGACATAGCGGCCGCGCGATTCGTCCGTGAATTTTCCTCTGACCAGTTCCTCGAAGATGATGCGGTCAATTTCCTTGCGCTCATCAGCGTCCGGAATGACAAAGCCGATCCCACGACTCCCCAGCGCGCGCCGGTAGACGGGGCCGTCCATCGTAAAGCGCGTGCCGAGGACGCCAACGCGTCGCATGCTCCGCCGGACCGCCTCTTCGGCGACGATGTCGGCGATGTTGAGGCCCGGCAGCGCAAGCGCTGGCCCTGGCTGTTCCAGGGCAATATGACTGGTGTTATCCGGGCAGGCGATGAAATCAGCGCCGGCGGCCGCGAGGCGCTCAACCGATCTCGCGTGGATGGTTCGAACCGTCTCGTAATCACCGTTTTCCCAGGCCGCCATGCTTAGACCCATCGCGATGCAATCAAGCGTCACGTCGGGATGCTGATGCGCGCCAAGGCGCTTCTCCGCTTCGTGACAAAACGTCAAAAAGCAGAGCGACGCGCCTTCCGCGCTGTGCGCGAGTATGCCGAAATGCATGGTGTTCCCGCTCATTCCTCGGCGCTTTCATCGCCGATATCCTCTATCCGCTCGACCGACACGACCTTTTCGTCCTCGCCGGTGCGGAAGATGGTGACTCCCTGCGTGTTGCGGCCGGCGATGCGGATGCCTTCGATGGGCGTCCGGATCAATTGTCCGCCGTCGGTGACCAGCATGATCTGGTCGGACTGATCGACCGGAAACGACGCGCAGACGGGGCCGTTCCGGTCGTTGACAACGATCGCGATGATGCCTTTGCCGCCGCGCCCGGAAGTCCGGTATTCATAAGAAGACGAACGCTTGCCGAAGCCCTTGCGGGTGACGGTCAGGACGAACTGCTCCGCCGCGCCAAGTTCGGCGATGCGCGTCGGGCCGAGCGCCGTTGGCGGCGTCGTTTCTTCGTCGGCGTCTTCCTCGCCCTCATCGCCGACAATCCCTTCAACCGCGCGGCGCATGGCGGCAGCGTGTTTCAGATAGGCGCGCGCCTCCTCGGTCAACACGTTAACGCCATGCAGGATCGCCATTGAAATCACTTCGTCGTCGCCTTCAAGGCGGATGCCTCTGACGCCGGTCGATGTCCTTCCCGCAAAGACGCGGATGTCATCGACCGGGAAGCGGATGCACATGCCCCGCGCGGTCGTCAAAAGGACGTTGTCGTCCGGCCGGCAAATCTGCACGCCAACAATCCCGTCCTCGCCATTTCGCCAATCGTCCTCGAGCTTCATCGCGATCTTGCCGTTGCGGTTGATCCGCTGGAAGTCGGAGAGCTTGTTGCGGCGCACCGTGCCGGAGCGCGTCGCGAACATGATCTGCAGCTGCTCCCATGAATCTTCATCTTCCGGCAGCGGCAGGATCGAGGTGACGCGCTCGCCCTGCGCCAGCGGCAACAGATTGACGAACGCTTTGCCGCGCGCCGTCGGCGGACCTTCGGGCAACCGCCATAGTTTCAGCTTGTAGGCCATGCCGGTCGAGGTAAAGAAAAGCAGCGGCGTGTGCGTGTGGCCGACGAAAAGCTGCGAGACGAAATCCTCGTCCTTGAACTTCATGCCGGAGCGGCCCTTGCCGCCCCGCTTTTGCGCGCGATAGGTCGAGAGCGGCGTTCTCTTTACATAGCCGCTATGGGTGACGGTGACGACCATGTCATCGCGGGCGATCAGGTCTTCGTCTTCGACCTCGCCTTCGGACTCGACGATTTCCGTCCGGCGCGGCGTCGCGAATTCCGCCCGCGCCGCGGCGAGCTCTTCCCTGATGATCGACAACACCCGGTCGCGGCGGCGCAGGATGTCGAGATAATCGGCAATCCGCTCGGCAAGGCCTTTCAGCTCATCGCCAATCTCGTCGCGGCCTAGTGCTGTGAGGCGCTGCAGGCGCAAATCGAGGATCGCTTTGGCCTGTTCATCGGACAGGCGCAGCCTGTCGCCGTCCTTCATCAGGTGCCGCGGATCGGCGACAAGAAGCACAAGCGGCGCCAGATCCTTCGCCGGCCAATCCCGCGCCATCAACTGGTCTTTCGCCGTCTGCGGGTCGGGCGCGCGGCGGATCAGGGCGACTATCTCGTCGATGTTAGCGACCGCGATCGCGAGACCAACGAGAATATGGGCCCGGTCCCGCGCCTTGTTGAGTTCGAATTTCGTGCGGCGGGTGACGACTTCCTCGCGGAAGTCGATGAAAATCGTCAGCACGTCACGGAGCGACATCTGCTGCGGGCGGCCGCCCTTCAGCGCCAGCATGTTGACGCCAAAACTCGTCTGCAGCTGCGAATGACGGTAAAGCTGGTTCAGGACTACATCGGGGGCGGCGTCGCGCTTCAGTTCAATGACGACGCGGATGCCTTCACGGTTCGATTCATCGCGGATGTCGGAAATGCCTTCGAGCTTCTTCTCACGGACGAGATCGGCGATCCGTTCGATCATCACCGACTTGTTCACCTGGTAGGGAATTTCAGTGACGATGATCGCGGTACGGTCCTTGCGAATCTCGTCGATCGTCGCCCGCCCGCGCATGATGACGGAGCCGCGGCCGAGAAGCAGCGCCGCCTTTGAGCCTGCTCGCCCGAGAATTATCCCGCCGGTCGGAAAATCCGGGCCGGGCACGATCTCGATCAGCTCGCTGTCCGTGATCCCGGGATTTTCGATCATCGCGACCGTCGCGTCGATCACCTCGCCGAGAGTGTGCGGCGGACTGTTGGTCGCCAGCCCGACGGCGATGCCGCCGGCGCCGTTGACGAGAAGGTTCGGAAAACGCGCTGGCAGAACCGTCGGTTCTTTTTCCGAGCCGTCATAATTCGGCTGGTAGGAGACGGTGTCTTTTTCGATGTCTTCGAGCAGCGCATGGGCGGTCTTGTCCATGCGCACTTCGGTGTAGCGCATGGCGGCGGGCGGATCGCCGTCGATCGAACCGAAATTGCCCTGCCCGTCGATCAGCGGCAGGCGCATCGAGAATTCCTGCACCATGCGGGCGAGCGCGTCGTAGACGGACTGGTCGCCATGCGGATGGTACTTGCCGATGACGTCACCGACGACGCGCGCGGATTTCCGGTACGGCTTGTTATGAACGTAGCCAGCCTCATGCATCGCCCACAGCACGCGGCGGTGAACAGGCTTCAAGCCGTCGCGCGCATCGGGGATGGCGCGGCTGACGATCACGCTCATCGCGTAATCGAGATAGGACCGGCGCATTTCCTCTTCGATCGATACGCTGTGCGTCACGCCGCCCGAATCCGGGCCGCTGCCGCCGTTTTCCGGCGCATTGTCGTCGTCATCGATTGTCACGAAAATCCTTCGGTAATCAGGGGCTGATTGCTGGCCCCTGACTAGCATTTGAGGGGTTTAGGCTGCAAGCTTGGCGCATTGCGGGCTGCTGCCGTCAACGCCTTCAAACAAAAGGCGAAATCGCCGGCTAACGAAAGGGATTCTTATGCCTGTCGACTTATGCCGCCGGATCGCAATGATCGCGGTCTCCGGAGCCTTCGGCCTCACTGTGTCCGCTTGTGGAAAACCAGCGGTGTCGCCTTCCGCCAATACAGACCTAGCGGATGCTGACTGGATCGACGCGTCCGCCAATCTCACAGGGACCGACGGCGAAATGATGGGCCGCATCGTTTTTGCAGACGCAACCGGCGGCGTGTTGATGCGGATTGCGGTCGAAGACCTTTCGCCCGGCTGGCACGGCATTCACCTGCACATGGTCGGCGACTGCTCGGACGGCGCCGCGGGCTTCAAGATATCAGGCGATCACGTCGATCCCGAAGATCACCAACACGGCCTCGTCAATCCGGCTGGCTCGGAGCGCGGCGATCTGCCGAACCTTTACGTCGGCGCCGACGGTCGCGCGACCGTCGAGTTTTTCCGCGCCGGCCTCAATCTCAATCCAAGCGAAGTCGGCGCCGCCGCCAATGGTCCCTTCCCGCTCCTCGACGACGACGGTTTTGCGGTGATCATTCATGCGAACGCGGACGATCATTCGACGCAGCCGATCGGCGGCGCGGGGGATCGCGTCGCGTGCGCCGCGGTGGCGGGCTAGGATCAATGCTGATCGACCGGCAGGCATTCCCCGCTGACCGGATTGCCGACAACCTGACGGGACATCCACTCGTCAACGGCGTCCATGCAGTCACCTTCGGTCGAAAAAGTCCCAATGATCTCCGGTTCGCCGGTCGGGCCGGGCGTCAAATAGCCGTGCGCTGTCCATAGGTCGGAGTTCGCCGGCGCGTCGTCGTACGTCGCGCAAGCCGCCAGGGCAAACAGCGCCGAGACGGCGGCGGAAATTCGAATCTTGTACATCAGCGCTTCCGTCGTTCTAACCTGACCGCCAATGCGACGGACAGGAGACGTTCCATATTGTGTCCGCCGTCGGGCCCGATTTCCGGGATGACGGCTTGGGTCATTGGTAACTGCGGCTTTCGCGAAGGTCGTAATGCTGTGATCTGGCATCAAATCTCTTGAGCACTTTGCGGGCGGCGTCAGGCACGTAGGCCGTTTCGTAATCCTCGCCGGTGAAGGACTTGACGTCATCGATGCGGTCAAACCGCATGATGGTAATGAACTCATCCTCATCGCCGTTGCGGCGGCGGATCAGGTCGATGCCGCGAAATCCGCTAAGCTTCTTCGACTCGATACCATGGAATATTTCGCTCTTGAGCAGAGCCTCGTAGGCCCCGGCGTTCTCCGGCGTCGTATAGCCATGCCATATGCGATAGATCATCCGACACTCCCTTCGAGGCTAATCTCGATCGGCTAGTCCTCATCAAGGTATAATCCAGTCGCGCGCCGATCAATCCGGCGCCGGCCATGCGGATTCACCAGGAATTCTGGCTCGCAAATGCGGAATCGCGCGATCCTGACCTAAGTCGTAGCAGACTTGCGATCCTTGAAGTCACAATCGCGGCTGCCCGAACCATTCACCGCTGATCCCCTCGAAAGCGGGAATCCATTTGGCGCGTCATGGATTCCCGCTTTCGCGGGGATGAGTGGAAGCAGCGCGGCAGATTCTTGCAAATCCGAAACGACCGCTGAATCGCAAACGAAAAACCCGGCGCTTTCGCGCCGGGTTTCAGAAGTTTGCGCCCTTGAAGAGCGAAATGGGTGGAAGTGAACTTCCCGAGATCGCCGCGCCACCTTCTAAAGACTTTCGTCTTTTCGTGAGTTTTCGCGGAAATCGCCCCTTCAAATGAACGCTGCGCAGTCAAATTCCTGCAGCATTTCGGCGTTCAGGGACGCAACATAACGCCTGATAGAAAGCCTACATCGCGACTTTCTTCTTGCGGCGAGCCTTCCGGCGCTTCTTCTTTGCCGGAGCGGCCTTGCGCTTTGCAGTCTTGCGCTTCGCGGTTTTCCGCTTTGCGCCTTTGCGCTTCGCCTTGCGCCGCGTCGTCGATTTGGCCGCCGACTTCTTGGCAGCTTTTCTCTTCTTGGCTTTACGTTTGACCGCCATGGTCTTTTCCTCCGAGTAGCTAACGGAACAGTGACCATAATTCAATTTGCTAAAAAAGTATTCAATTGTGCGGGCGCTGAGCGTCCGTACAAGCCGGTTTTTGTGTTTTTTGTGCGCTTTTTTGAGTCGGGTGATTCAAAAATGCATCACGAATCAGCATTGCGCGCGCATTTTTGATTCGAAACTCGCGTCAAAGCGCGTCGTGATTCGGTTTTTGATTCGAATTTGCACGCTTGATGTCGTCTGTCAGAACGGAATTTCGTCGTCGAGTTCGAACGATTGACCGCCGCTCGCCGGTAACGACTCGCGCGCGCCGTAATCGCCGCCGCCGTCGCGCCGTCCGTCGAGCATGACCATGGCGGAACTGAAATTGCGAAGCGCGACCTCCGTCGTGTAGCGGTCCCTGCCTTCTTTATCCTGCCATTTGCGGGTTTCGAGCTGGCCCTCGATGTAAACCTTCGATCCCTTTTTCAGATATTGCTGCGCGACCTTGATAAGGCCTTCGGTGAAGATCGCGACATTGTGCCATTCGGTTTTTTCGCGGCGTTCGCCAGTGCTTTTGTCCTTCCAGTTCTCCGATGTGGCGACGCTGAAATTGCAGACTGAACCGCCGTTTTGAAACGTGCGCACTTCCGGATCCTTGCCGAGATTGCCGACGAGAATGACTTTGTTGACGCTGCCTGCCATTTGAAATCTCCCAAGATGAATGCGCGCGGCGATTCTTTGGCGGATTCGGCGCGCGCGGAGCGAATCCTTTTCCCCAAAGCGAAAACGGCGCTAATCCGCCATTATTGCTCCGCCATGCCCCAAAACGTTCACATCTTGTTCTTGCTGTCAACGGGCTTTTCAGTTTAAGTCGGCGCCTCGTTTCACCGTCCGATTCCGTTTTTTTAACAGGCTGCATGTCCTTGAAATCGATCCGCGTCGTCGGCGCCCGCGAACACAATCTGAAGAACGTCACGCTCGATATTCCGCGCGACAAGCTGGTCGTGATGACCGGGCTGTCGGGCTCCGGAAAGTCGTCGCTCGCCTTCGACACGATCTATGCGGAGGGCCAGCGCCGCTATGTCGAAAGCCTGTCTGCCTATGCGCGCCAGTTTCTCGAACTGATGCAAAAGCCCGATGTCGACCAGATCGAGGGCCTCTCCCCCGCGATCTCGATCGAGCAGAAAACGACCTCCAGGAACCCGCGCTCGACCGTCGGCACGGTCACCGAGATCTACGACTACTTGCGCCTTCTGTGGGCGAGGATCGGCGTTCCCTATTCGCCGGCGACGGGCCTTGCGATCACCTCGCAAACAGTCTCCGAAATGGTCGACAGGCTGATGTCGGAGCCGGAAGGGTCGCGCTTTTTTCTTCTTGCGCCGATGATCCGCGCGAGGAAAGGCGAGTACCGCAAGGAGTTTGCCGAGCTGCAGAAGAAGGGGTTCCAGCGCGTCAAGATCGACGGGACCTATCACGAGATCGCGGACGTCCCCGCGCTCAACAAGAAACTGAAACACGACATCGACGTCGTCGTCGACCGCATCATCGTCAAGAAGGGGATCGAATCGAGGCTCGCGGAGTCGTTTGAAACGGCGCTGGCGCTCGCCGACGGGATTGCGGTCGCCGAGAGCGCGCCCTTCGTGACGCCGCTTTCGGCGGCCCCTCAGGGAGAAGGAAAGGGTAAGGGCAAGCGTCATACTGAGGAGCCCGAGAAAGCGGGCGTCACGAAGGACGAAGCCTGCCCCCACCGAATCATTTTTTCGGCCAAATTCGCCTGCCCCGTCTCCGGGTTTACGATTGACGAGATCGAGCCGCGGCTTTTCTCGTTCAACGCGCCGGCGGGCGCCTGCCCGAAATGCGACGGCCTTGGCACCGAAATGGTGTTCGATGAGGAACAGGTCATTCCGGACACGAGCCTCGCGCTGAACAAGGGCGCGATCGGCCCGTGGGCGAAGGGGCAGTCGCCCTATTACATGCAGACGCTCGAAGCGCTCGGGAAAAAGTACAAATTCAAGATCACGGCGAAATGGGCTGACCTTACCCAGAAACAGCAGGACATCATCCTCTACGGCACAGGCGAGGACGAGATCGCGTTCATCTACCAGGATGGCGCACGGAAATTCGAGACGGTAAAGCCCTTCGAAGGCGTCATCCCCAATCTTGAACGCCGCTTTCGCGAAACCGATTCAAACTGGGTGCGCGAGGACCTCTCGCGTTTCCAGACAGTCACGAATTGCGAAGCGTGCACCGGCCAGCGCCTGAAACCGGAAGCGCTCGCCGTGAAGGTCGGCGCGAAGAACATTTCGCAAGCGACGGCGCTGTCGATCAAGGAGGCCGGCCGCTGGTTCGAGGCGCTTGAAAAAGTGCTGTCGAAAAAGGAAATGGAGATCGCCGCGCGCGTTTTGAAGGAAGTTCGCGAGCGGCTTCACTTCCTCAATAATGTCGGGCTCGACTATCTGACGCTCGCCCGCGCATCCGGCACGCTTTCCGGCGGCGAAAGCCAGCGCATTCGCCTCGCCTCGCAGATCGGCTCAGGGCTGACCGGCGTCCTTTACGTCCTTGATGAGCCGTCGATCGGCCTTCACCAGCGCGACAATGCGAGGCTCCTTGAAACCCTGAAGCGGCTCCGCGATCTCGGCAATTCGGTCATCGTCGTCGAGCATGACGAGGAGGCGATCAGGACCGCCGACCACGTCGTCGATATCGGCCCCGGCGCCGGCATCCACGGCGGCGAAATCATCGCCGAGGGCGATGTCGCGGCGATCATGCGCGCCAAGGCCTCGATCACCGGCGACTATCTCGCAGGGCGCCGCGAAGTTCCGGTGCCGCTAGCGCGCCGGCCATACAACAAGAAGAAAGTCATTCGCGTCATTGGCGCGCGCGAGAACAATCTGAAGAATGTCACCGCCGAAATCCCTGTCGGACTGTTGACGTGCGTCACCGGCGTATCGGGCGGCGGAAAGTCGACCCTTGTCATCGAGACATTATACAAGGCGGCCTCGCGCCGGCTCTACAACGCCAAGGACGCGCCGGGCCATCACGACCGCATCGAAGGCCTCGACGAGTTCGACAAGGTGATCGACATCGATCAGTCGCCGATCGGGCGGACGCCGCGCTCGAACCCCGCGACTTACACCGGCGCCTTCACGCCGATTCGCGACTGGTTTTCCGGCCTCCCTGAATCGAAAGCGCGCGGCTATCAGCCGGGCAGGTTCTCGTTCAACGTCAAGGGCGGGCGCTGCGAAGCCTGCCAGGGCGACGGCGTCATCAAGATCGAGATGCACTTCCTGCCCGACGTCTACGTCACCTGCGACGTCTGCAAGGGCAAGCGCTACAACCGCGAAACGCTCGAGGTAAAGTTCAAAGACAAGTCGATCGCCGACGTCCTCGACATGACGGTCGAGGAAGGCGCCGAGTTCTTCAAGGCGGTGCCGTCGATCCGCGAAAAACTGGCGACGCTCAATCGCGTCGGATTGAGCTACATCCACATCGGCCAGCAGGCGACGACGCTTTCGGGCGGCGAGGCGCAGCGCGTGAAGCTGGCGAAAGAGCTTTCAAAGCGCGCAACCGGGAGGACGCTTTATATATTGGACGAGCCGACGACCGGATTACATTTCGAGGACGTGCGAAAGCTGATGGAAGTGATCCAGGAGCTGGCCTCGAGCGGCAACACCGTCGTCATCATCGAGCACAATCTCGATGTGATCAAACAGGCCGACTGGATCATCGATCTCGGCCCTGAAGGCGGGGATGCCGGCGGGGAGATTGTGGCGGGTGGGACGCCGGAGGACGTGGCGAGGAATGCGCGGAGCTATACGGGGAGGTTTTTGACGGGGGTGTTAGGGCGGGATCGGGTTGGTGCGGGCGCGGAGGATGTGAGGAGGAAGAAGGCGAAGGGGCGGGCTGCTTAGGGGTTGCTTTTATTTCCCTTGCCGGCGATCCCGCGATAACCTCTCGAAATGAACAATGTCCTTGAAACGCGCCGCACCATTCTCCGCCGCTGGCTGGCGGCGACGGCGGCCGGTTTGGGCGCCTCGGCCTTGCCGGCGCGCGCGCAAAAGCTCGCGCCGACGCTCGAATGCGACGCCGACGCCGAGCCGACGATTTCTGAAACCGCCGGACCCTTCTTCACGCCTAATTCGCCGCTGAAAAAGGATTTCCGCCAGGACGCGCCGGGCGATGCGGTGACGCTTTACGGCCGCGTCCTGCGGCGCGACTGCGCGGCCGTCAAAGGCGCGCTGGTCGATTTGTGGCACGCGGATGCAGCGGGCCGCTACGACAATGACGGCTACGTCCTGCGCGGGCATCAGGTGACTGACGAAGACGGCCGCTATGTTTTCGAGACCATCATTCCCGGCCTCTATCCGGGCCGCACGCGCCATTATCACATTAAGGCGCAACCGCCGGGCGGTCGCTCGCTGACGACGCAGCTCTATTTTCCGGACGAAGCGCAGAACGCAAGCGACGGCCTGTTCGACGCGCGCCTCCTGATGCGCCTCGACGCCGCCGCCGACGGCAAGGTCGGGCGCTTCGACGTCGTGCTGCGCTGATCCGGTCTACGGCAGTTCAAACGCCGGCGCCTTCATTTCCGCAATGCAGGAAGCGTCAACCGCGTCAGGGTCCGCGCCTTCGTAAAAAGCGAGCGCCATATTGTCGAAGCACTCGATGTTCGAGATGGCGTCGGCAACATGCGCCAATTCTTCGATGAGAATGACCCGCGAGTTTGAAAAGCCTTCGGCGATGCGCATCGCATAGTCCTTTGGCGTCACGTGATCGCGCCCGCCAGCGATGATAAGCGTCGGCACATCGCTCGTCACCGGCTCGGCAAATTCGGGAGAAATTTCCGCGATGGGCCATTCCGCGCAGGCGCCGAGCTGTTCGTCGATGCGGTAGCGGTCGAGGAATGTGTCCGCCTTCGCCGCGTCGATCTCCGCCGGGTCGATGAGGGCGGAGCCTTCAGCGCATTCGACGGAAAGATAAAGCCCTTCGGCGATGAAGCCGCGCGGTCCCGAAGTGGTCGCTTTCACAAACGGCGCGAAATCGCCGGTCGCCACGGCGCGAATGAGTTTCGGCGCGCGGCGCTGGCCGCCTTCCGTTGTCAGCAGCGCGCGGAAGGTTTCCATGAAAGGCCCGCGTTCGACCATCAAATCGCCGTCCGGCGTCGCCATCGCAACAGGGCCGGCTTCAAATCTGGCGACGATCGCCGCCCAGTCGTCTTCGAGCGACGGATACACCGCTGCGCAGTCCGCGTCCGCTGCGCAATTCGTGAAAATCAGGCGAAGCGCATTTTCAGAATTGCGCGCATGATAGAGCGGCGTTTTCAGATCCATCGGCGCCGAACCCGCCAGCACCGCCGACCTCACATGCGACGGAAATTCGCGGATGTAGGCCTGCGCGAGCTTGGTTCCGTATGAGAGTCCGAAGAGGTCGATCTTCTCGGCGCCGATCGCGGCGCGGACGGCGTCGATGTCGCGCGCGGCGGCAAGCGTCGTGTACTGGGCAAGGTCGTGATCCTTCGCCAACGCCTCGCGGCAGACGCGAACCCGGTCGACCGGATACATGCGCGTCAGCGGCGACGCCGCCTCGAGCTCCGCACAGCGAAGCGGCGCGGAGCCTCCTGTCCCCCGCTGATCAACCAGCACAATGTCACGGGTCGCACGGTTGGCGGCGCCGACGGTGAGATAGAACGCGGCGCCATCGGTAACGGCCATCCCGGGTCCGCCGGCGAAATCGAACAACGGCGCGAGGCCTGTTGGCTTGGCGGCCGGGACAACGACGATCTTGAGCGATATTTTCCGGCCGTCCGGCTGTTCCCAGCTTTCCGGAACTTCAAGCGACCCGCATTTGACCTTGTCCTCGGCGCCCTTAACCGCGCACTCAACCAGGGTCAGCGGCGCAGGCGCATCCGTTCGGCGTTTTTCACAGCCAATCGAGGCGGCAGCCAGCGTGGCGCACAGGATTTGCGCCGCCCGTGCGCGCCAAAACGGCAATCGGCTCAAGTTTTTTCCCCTCGATGACCTCGGGGTTTCTAGCAGCGATTCCGCGCCGCCGCGACCGATTTGCCCGTACGAATTTTCTCGCAATACCCGCCGTTTTAACGCGGAGTGACCTATACGCGGATTATTCGCCGCCGGCTTAGCCTGCCTCGTGCCGCTCGGCGTTGCCGCTGAGCCGCGCGGCGTTCCGGTGTCGGCCACAACATGATTTTTCGGAGGACACCGAAAAGGTCGCGCCGCCGATCGTCGAATTCCTGAGCAAGTTGGATCGGCGCGCATAAAAAAAGGAAAGAGGCTGCGGGGGGCAGGCCTCTTTCCTGGCAGGACCGCACATTGCGGGGGGCGGGGGTCCTGCTTTTCTTGAATTCCGCGAATTACATATCGCTCGGATCATCCATGGTGTCGTCCATGGTATCATCCATAGTGTCGTTCATCATGTCGTCGGGTTTATCCATGGCATCGTTGCGCATGTACTCGAACTTGGTGGCGTTGTTCAGCTGATCCTCGGTCACGTTGAGGGTCAGGCCGCCGTCACCCTGCTCGACGCCGAGCATCGTATAGTCGAGCGCGTAAAGCTGACCGCCGCCCACCGCGCCAACGACGCTGCGTTGCAGAATTATATTCTTCACGCTGCCGTCCTGGGTCAGGATCAGATCGCTGATTACCGCGTCGTCATCGTCCCCGTCGGTCGACGCAAGATCGACTTGTGTGCCGATGATCTCCGAAGCGAGCCGATAATCGTTGAGGCCAGCCTGATCGAACTCCGCGGCGGTTTTCACCTGGTCCTCCGTCATCGCAAGGCGAACGACCGGCTCATCGCCATCTTCGAAAGTGATGCCGACATTTTCAAAATCGACGGTCCCTTTATTGCCGGCAAAGCCGAAGACGCCGCCATCGGCGGTGAACACCAGCTTGTCGGCCCGGCCGGAGGCGTCGAGGAGAACGTCCTCAACGCTCGCGATTTTCTCGCCGCCAGCACCGTAAATGTCGTCGCCGATGAAATCCTTGCCGCTGATTTCGGTCGGCATCAGGTAGGCCACCGACGTCGGCATCGTGTCCATGCCGGTCGTCATCGGGTCATTACCGGTCATCATCGGATCGGTCGCCATCGGATCGGGGTCGGTCGCGCCATAGGGATCGGCGTCATTCCGCGCCGTTTCGATGGCAGCGTCGGTTTCATCGGCCGTCGTCGCCTCGCTGACGGTCGTGTCCGAATCGACGGTTTCATCGTTGCAGGCGGCCAAAGGCAGGCACAGCGCGGCAACCGCCGCGGAAAGCATGTAGCGATTCATGGTTCGCACCTTTCGTTAAACTCGGACGGCAAACAGGCCGCGGCGGGATTCGTTCCGCGCTTTCATGGACATTTCCGAACGGTAATCGCTCCGAAAGACATTGGCGGGCGCTTGCCGCCTGCCGCCCCCGCATTGCCTGCCGCCCCGCCGAGGTCCAAATTCCGCGCCGGCAAGGGAGAGACACGGATGCCGGTAAAGGACTTTGACCTCATTGTTTACGGCGCCAGCGGCTACACCGGCCTTCTGGTGGCGGCCTATCTCGCCGGTCGGCGTCAGGCCGACCCTTCGCTCAGGTGGGCGGTGGCTGGCCGCTCGGAAGCCAAATTGAAGGAAATTCTGAGCGAAATCGGCGCCCCGGCGTCGATCCCTTTGATCGTCGCCGACGCCAGCGACCCGGCCTCGCTCGCCACGATGGCCGCCCGCAGCCAGTGCGTTCTGACGACTGTTGGTCCCTATCAGCTTTACGGCGAGCCGCTGGTCGCCGCCTGCGCCGAAGCGGGGACGGATTACGTCGATCTTTGCGGTGAGCCGAACTGGATGCGGACGATGATCGACAAGTACGAGCCGGCGGCGAAGGCGTCCGGGGCCCGTATTGTCTTTTCCTGCGGCTTCGATTCGATCCCGTTCGACCTCGGCGTCTGGTTCCTGCAGGAGGAAGCAAAAAAGGAGTTCGGCGAGCCCTGCCGCGAGGTAAAGGGGCGCGTTCGCGCCATGAAGGGGAAGTTCTCCGGCGGCACGGCGGCGAGCCTCAAGGCGACGATGGCGGCGGCTTTCAGGGACCCATCCGTCATCGCGCTCCTGAAAAGCCCGTTCGCGCTGACGCCGGGATTTGAAGGCGCGCCGCAGCCCTCCGGGTCAAAGCCGATGCTCGACGAGGCGTCCGGCGTCTGGCTCGCGCCTTTCGTGATGGCGCCGATCAACACCAAGAATGTGCACCGTTCGAACTTCCTGATGAACCATCCCTATGGGAAGGATTTTCGCTATTCGGAAATGATGATGACCGGCAAAGGCGACGCGGGCGAGAAAATGGCGAAGGCCGTCGCTTCCGACAATTCGCTAATGGGCGAAGATGCGCCAAAGCCCGGCGAAGGCCCGACCAAGGAAGAGCGCGAGACCGGTTTTTACGACATCCTCTTTCTCGGCGAGACGGCGCGCGGCGAAAAAATCCGCGGCCATTGCAAGGGCGACAAGGACCCCGGCTACGGCTCGACGTCGAAGATGATCGCCGAGGCTGCGATCTGCTTGGTCCGCGAGCGGACGGATGCGCCGGGCGGAATATGGACGCCCGCCGCCGCGATGGGGGCAGCGCTGTTGAAGCGGCTGCAGGCGAATGCCGGCCTGACTTTCGGGCGGGAGTGATCTCCTGTGAAAACGCGGACCCGGTAATTTGCATGCCAAAAGAACGGCTGACCGCCTTCATCGATCCGCCATGTCTTTGACGTAAAAATCCGAAACCCCATGAACCGTTTTGAAGACGGCCCATCGACGCCGCGCCAGCGCCGGATCGCGCTCGCGGTCCTCCTCGCCGGCGTTGTCTGCATGGGCATGGGCCAGACAATCGTGTTCGCCGTGCTGCCGCCGCTAGCGCGCGAAATCGGCATCGGCGACCGCGAGGTGCTGTCGATTTTCATGCTGTCGGCGTTGTGCTGGGTGCTGACTGGTCCGATCTGGGGACGGCGCAGCGACTTTCACGGGCGACGGCCGTTTATCGTCATCGGTCTTTCCGGCTTCGCCATCTCGATGACAGCGTTTGCAACCGTCCTGCATTTCGGCATGGCGGGCGCATTCGCGGGCGGCGCGCTTTACGCGCTGCTGCTTGGAACGCGAGCGATCTACGGCGTCATCGGCTCGGCGACGCCGGCCGCGGCTCAGGCCTATATTGCGGACAGAACGCCGCCCGAAAAGAGGACCGCCGGGATGGCCGCGTTTTCAGCGGCGTTCGGCATCGGCGCGATGATCGGTCCGGCGTTTGCGGGCGCCGTCGTCGCGATCGATCCGCTGGCCCCGCTTTACGCGGTCGCCGCTGCCGCCGCTGCCGCAGTCGCTGCTGTCTGGTTCTACCTCCCTGAACGCACGGCGCCGAAGGAGCGTATGGCGCGTCCGCGATTGTCGCCGCTTGACCGGCGCATTCGTCCCTATCTGATTTATGGCCTTTCGACCGCCATCGCGACGGCGATCCCGATCCAGTTCATCGCCTTCTATTTCATCGACCGCCTTGGCCTTGAAAGCGCGGACGCGCTGCAGCTTGTCGGCGTTGCGCTCTCCGCCGCGGCGATGACGTCGCTGTTTTCGCAGTTGGTGCTGGTGCAGCGGTTCAACATGCCGCCGACGACCTTGATGCGCGCCGGACCGGTCCTGATCTTCATCGGCCACCTCGTGATCGCGGCATCGGCGACGGTAGGGCCGCTCGTCTTCGGCATGCTGCTGTCCGGCCTCGGCGCCGGCATGATCATTCCCGGATTTGTCGGAGGCGCGTCGCTGTCGGTTTCAAATGAAGAACAAGGCTCGGTCGCCGGGCTATCCAATGCGGCCGGCGCATCAGGCTTTATCGTTGCGCCGGTTCTGGGCAGCTTTTTTTATGCAATCAGCCCAAGCGCCCTCTTCTTTGCGACGGCGACGATCAGCGCGCTGTGCGCGGTTTACGCATTTTTGGAAAAAGGCCTCCTCCGCGCGGCGCCCGCTCGCGCGACGGCGCCGGAGAACGACACGCCGATCTGATTTTCAACCCTTTTTTTCGACAATCGGCGGCACGACGCGAATATGCAGTTCTTTCAGCTGCTTGTCCGTCACTTCGTTCGGCGCCTGCATCATCAGGTCCTGCGCCTGCTGGTTGAGCGGGAAAGCGATGACCTCGCGGAGGTTCTCGACGCCGGCGAGCAGCATGACGATGCGGTCAACGCCCGGCGCCGAGCCGCCATGCGGCGGCGCCCCGTAACGGAAAGCGTTCAGCATGCCGCCGAATTTCGCCTCGACGACATCGGCGCCGTAGCCGGCGATCTCGAACGCCTTCAGCATGATGTCCGGCTTGTGATTACGGATGGCGCCCGACGACAGTTCGACGCCATTGCAGACGATGTCGTACTGGAAGGCCGTGATCCCGAGGATCGTATCGCGTTCGCTCTTTTCCAGTTTCACAAATTCCGCGTGATCGAAATTCGGCATCGAGAACGGATTGTGCGAGAAATCGATCCGCTTTTCGTCCTCGTTCCATTCATACATCGGGAAATCGACGATCCAGCAGAATTTGAACTGGTTCTCATCAATTAGCTTCAGTTCGGTCCCGATCTTGGTGCGCGCCAGCCCTGCGAACTTGTAGAAATCTTCGGGTTTGCCGGCGACAAAAAAGACGGCGTCGCCGACCTTCAACGCAAACTGCTTGCGGATCGCTTCGGCGCGTTCCGGCCCGATATTCTTTGCGACCGGGCCGGCGCCGCCTTCTTCGCCTTCGCGCCAGAAAACATAGCCAAGGCCCGGCTGGCCCTGCCCTTGCGCCCAGGAATTCATCCGGTCGCAGAATGCGCGGCTGCCGCCGCCCGGCGCCGGAATGCCCCAGACTTCGACCTTTGGGTCTTTTTCGAGCATCCCGGCGAAGACCTTGAAACCGGAGCCGCGGAAACGCTCCGACACATTCCCCATCTCGATCGGATTGCGGAGATCAGGTTTGTCGGACCCGTATTTGCGGATCGAGTCCGCGAATTTGATGCGCGGGAACGGCGGCGGCGTGACGCTTTTTCCGTCGGCAAATTCCGCGAAGACGCCAGAGAGCACCGGTTCGATCGCTTCGAAGACGTCGTCCTGCGTGACGAAGCTCATCTCGAAATCGAGCTGGTAGAATTCTCCGGGGCTTCGGTCCGCTCGCGCGTCCTCGTCGCGGAAACAGGGCGCAATCTGGAAATAGCGGTCGAAGCCAGCGACCATCAGCAATTGCTTGAACTGCTGGGGCGCCTGCGGCAGCGCGTAGAACTTCCCCGGATGCATCCGCGACGGCACCAGAAAGTCGCGCGCGCCTTCGGGCGAGGAAGCGGTCTGGATCGGCGTCTGGAATTCGGTAAATCCCTGATCGATCATCCGGCGGCGGAGCGAGGAGATCACCGCCGACCGCAGTGCGACGCTTTTGTGCAAGGTGTCGCGGCGGAGATCGAGGAAACGGTATTTGAGGCGCACTTCCTCCGGGTAGTCAGGCTCGCCGAAAACCGGCAGCGGCAATTCCTCCGCCGCCGAAAGGAGTTCAAACCCGTCGATCCGGATTTCGACCCCGCCGGTCAGCAGGCCCGGGTTCGCCGTCTCCGCTGTCCGCGCGACGACTTTTCCATCGACGCGAATGACGCTTTCCGCCCGCACGCGCTCGATCGCCGCGAAGACCGGCGCTTCCGGTTCAACGACAAGCTGGGTCACGCCATAATGGTCGCGAAGATCGATAAAGAGGAGGCCGCCATGGTCGCGCTTGCGGTGCACCCAGCCGGCGAGGCGGACGGACTGTCCCACCGCCTCCGGGCGTAGCGCGCCGCAGGTGTGCGAGCGATAGGCGTGCATGGGTTCCTCGTCACGGTAAGGCGGCGCCGGAGTGGCAACCCGGCCCCTTCTTGTCAAGATCGCCGGGATGGGTGACGCGGGAAGGAACCGCTGTTAAAAGCCGCGCACAATGAGGATCATCACCACCACCGACGACCTTGCCGCTTTCTCGGCCGACCTTCGCCAGCGCCCGCATTTCGCCGTCGATACCGAATTCATGCGGGAAAAGACCTATTGGCCGATCCTTTGCCTCATCCAGGCGGCCGCCGACGGCGTCGAGGCGATCATCGATCCGATGGCGCCGGGGCTCGATCTTACGCCCTTTCTCGAAACGCTCGCCGATGAAAAGACGGTCAAGGTCTTTCATGCCGCGCGGCAGGACATCGAAATCTTCTTCCAGTTGACCGGCGCCGCGCCGACGCCGCTTTTCGACACCCAGATCGCGGCGATGGCCTGCGGCTTCGGCGAACAGATCGGCTACGAGCCGATGATCCGATCGCTGATCGGCGCATCGATCGACAAAGGCAGCCGCTTTACCGACTGGGCGCGCCGGCCGCTGTCCGAGGCGCAGCTTGCGTATGCACTTTCTGACGTGACCTATCTCCGCGACGCCTATTCGATCCTGCGCCGACGGCTTGATTCGGGAAACCGGATTTCCTGGGTCGAAGCGGAAATGAAAGCCTTGCGTGATCCCTCGCTTTACCGCGTCGATCCGAAGACGGCGTGGACGAGACTGAAGCTGCGCGGCGTCCGGCCGGGCGATTTCGGCGCCATCATCAAGCTCGCCGAATGGCGCGAACGCGAAGCGCAGGAGAAGAACCTGCCGCGCGGCCGCGTCCTCAAAGACGAGGCAATTTTCGACCTCGCCCGAATCAAGCCGACAACGCCAGCTGAACTTTCGCAGGCGCGCACAATGCCGCAGGGGTTCGAGCGCTCCCGGTCGGCGGCGGCGATCATCGAGGCCGTCGCCGCCGGCCGCAATATCCCGCGTACGGACCTTCCGGACATTGACAAGCCGTCCCGCCGCGCGCCGCCGCCGCCCGATGTCGTCGAATTGTTGAAGGTCCTTCTGAAACGCCAGTCCGAAGAATCAGGCGTCGCACCCCGGCTCATCGCGTCGGCGCAGGACCTTGAAGCGATTGCGTCCGGCGACCGCGATGTCGCCGCTCTTGAGGGCTGGCGCCGCATTGTATTCGGCGAGATCGCGGAGCGGCTGCTGCGCGGCGAGGTCGCGCTCGGCCTCAGGAACGGCGCGATCGATCTTGTCGAGACGACTTCCTAATCCTTAAACTCAATCGACGGTGCAAGATCGAGCGATAAAGCGAGCGCATCGAGCCGCTTCCTCGCGGTGTCATCGACAAGTTCCTTCAGCGCGGACGGGGCCGCGAACACAAGCTTGACGCGACTGGCGCGCAGCGAACAGCGCCGGATCGCCCGTGGCGCTTTCGGCGCGACCGAGGCGCCGAATCGAAGGGCCAGGCCTATCTGTGTTGCGCGCTTGCGCTCATCCTCGCTCATCATCGCGACAACGGCCTCCGACGACTCAGGCGGCTTCACGCCTTCATGGCGGCAATAGAGCGAAAGAGCGATCGCCGCGCGTTCGGGATGGGTGACGCCGTAAAACGGCGCACGCAGCGCGGTGTCGAACGCGTGCTCGCCGCGCAGATCGGGATGAAAATAGGCGCCGATGTCCGCAAGCAGGCAAGTCGCGATCCGAATTCGCTTTTGTGCGTGGGGTTCATCGATGAACAATCCGTTCAGCAGTTCGTTGTACGCGGCGCCCATTGCTAGCTCCGGCGCCATGCGCGACGCGAGGAATGCCGCGCCGGCGATCAACGGGTCAAACGCGCGCTCTTCAGTCGTCAGTGCACGATAGAGAAGGCCTTCACGAAGGCCGCCCGCTGAAATCGAGAGCTTGCCGATCCTTCCCTCCGACAGCACCGCCCGCATCACCAGCGCCGCATAAGGAAGCGTGTCGATGCGCTTGGATGAAAGACCGGGCGTCACTTCGAGCGACGATTTGCTTTGCCTCGCAATAAAGTCGCAGGTTTCAATCGCCTGTCTTGCCGTCAGCTCATAATGATGCAGCACGGGAAGAGGATGATGGCGCAGCTGCATGTGGATGCGCCCGATCGCACGCCACGCGCCGCCAACGGCGTAAAGCGTGTCAAATCGCGCCTCGGCGAGCCAATCGACGCCGGCAAGCTCGCTCTCGATTTCCTTCGCCGCGGCTTTAAGATCGCCTTTTGAATGCTGCATCAGGCGCAACGGACCGATCGAAAGGCTAGCCGACTCTCCGGCTTTGCCCTTCGCTATCGAGACGAGTTCGAGACTGCCGCCGCCCATGTCGCCGACAAGTCCCGTCGCGTCAGGCTCGAACGAGGCGACGCCGTAAGCGGAAAGGATCGCCTCTTCGCGCCCGCCGATCACTTCAATTTCAAGACCGAGCGCGCGCACGCGTTCGACGAATTTTCTCCCGTCCCTCGCTTCGCGCACAGCAGCGGTCGCGACGATCCGCGTCGGCGGATTGCCATGCTCGGCAAGCAGCCGCACAAACCGCGCGAGCGTTTCGATCGCGCTGTCGACGGCTTTTGCGTTGAGCGCGTCGTCCTCGGACATATCCCGTCCGAGCCCGCACAGAGCTTTCTCGTTGCAGATCGGAAACGGCGCGCGCAGCGGCCCGTCATAAATGACGAGGCGGACGGAATTCGAGCCGATGTCGATGACCGCCTGCCGCGTCCTTGCAAGGGCGGAGCTGTCAAACCTGTCTAGCGTCGCGGCCGCCATGCGCCTCCAATCTCATGAGTCAAAGGTTTGCAAAAGGCGAGACGACGCTTCGGGCTATTTCTTCGGCTTCAACGGGCTTGGCGCATTGTATTTGAGGGCGGCGCCCCGTCCCGACAGGCTCGGATTGGTCATCATGAAAGCGTGCACATTGAACGGCGGCGCATCGCCGCGACTTTTGACGCGCTGATAGCCGCCATCCGCCTCGAGACGCCATGACTGCGCTTCGTCGTTGAGATTGGCGACCATGATCTGTTCAAGGACCTGGCTGTGGACCGTCGGATTCTCGATCGGGCAGAACACTTCGACACGCCGGTTGAGATTGCGCGGCATAAGATCGGCGGATGAAATGTAGACCTTGGCTTCCCGATTGGGCAGAGGCTTTCCGGCGCCGAAGCAGTAAACGCGGGCGTGCTCGAGAAACCGGCCGATGATGCTCTTGACGCGGATATTTTCGGAGAGGCCCTTGACCCCCGGCCTGAGGCAGCAGACGCCGCGGACGATGAGGTCGATCTGTACGCCGGCGGCGCTCGCCTCATAAAACTTGTCAATGATCGGCCCGTCGACCAGCGCGTTCATCTTCGCCCAGATTGACCCCGGCCGGCCGGCCTTGGCATGGGCAACTTCTTCGTCGATCAGCGCGACGAAATGGGATCGCAGGGTGAGCGGGGCGACCGCAATCTTCTCAAAGCTGGCGGGCCGCGCATAGCCGGTTACAAAATTGAAAACCTTGGCGACGTCGCGGCCGATCGCGGGATCACATGTAAACAGCGAAAGATCGGTGTAGATGCGCGCGGTGACCGCGTGATAATTACCCGTAGCAACGTGCACATAGGTCCTTAGCGAATCGCCGTCCTGGCGCGCGACGAGCGACAGCTTTGCGTGCGTTTTATATTCAACAAAGCCATAGACGACATTGACGCCTGCCCGCTCCAGCGCCCTTGCCCATTTGATGTTCGCCTCCTCGTCGAAGCGCGCTTTCAACTCCACCAGTGCGGTCACGTTCTTGCCGGCCTCGGCCGCCTCGATCAGCGCCTCGACGATCGCCGATTGTTTCGAGGTCCGATACAGCGTCTGCTTGATGGCGATGACATTGGGATCGGCGGCCGCCTGTTTCAGAAACTGGACGACGACGTCGAATGATTCATACGGATGATGGACGATGAAGTCCTTGGCGCCGATCGCCGAAAAGCAGTTCCCGCCGTGTTCCCTTATGCGTTCGGGAAAGCGCGGGTCGAACGGCGGGAACATGAGGTCCGATCGTTCCGGCGGGATCAGCTGAGAGGCCTGCGCGAGACCGAGGATGCCATCGACGGAAACGACGTCCTGGGCGGCGACGCGCATCAGATCCATCATCAGCGCTTTCATGTGACCCGGCGTCGACGCATCGACTTTCAGCCGGATGACATCGCCACGCCGTCGGCGTTTCAGCATGGTTTCAAAGACGCGAACGAGATCTTCAGCTTCTTCTTCAACCTCGACATCCGAATCCCTGACGATCCGGAACGCGCCGTGGCCGTCGAGCGTCAAGGTCGGGAAAATATGACCGATGAAGCGCACGATCATGCGTTCGAGCGAAATGTAACGAACGACGTTGCGGCGTTCGTCGCCCGCTGGCGCCGCCGGCAGACGGATGAAGCGCGCGATCTTGTTCGGCAGCGGCAGCAGGGTCGTCAAGATCGTTCCGTCCTTGCGTTTCAGGTCCATGCACAAGACGAAACCGAGATTGGGGATGAAGGGGAACGGATGCGCCGGATCGAGTGCAATCGGCGTCAGCACCGGAAAGATGTTGCTGAGGAACTCGGTTTCGAGCCACTCGACATCCGCGGCCGTCAGCTCTTCGCTGGCGACGACCTCAACCCCTGACTGCCGAAGGAGCGGCAGCAACAGGCGCCAGCATTCCTGCTGTTTGATCATCAACTGCGACGCGGTCTGATTGATCTGCGTCAACTGTTCCTGCGCGGTGAGGCCCTCCTGGCTCAGCGCGGTCACGCCTTCGCGCACCTGACCGCGCAGGCCCGCAACCCGAACCATGAAAAACTCGTCGAGATTGTTCGCTGAAATCGACAGAAACCGCAGCCGCTCGAGCAAGGGGTGCGAGTCGTTGAAGGCCTCTTCAAGGACGCGGAGGTTGAAGGCGAGCCACGATAATTCGCGATTGATAAAGCGGTCTGGCGACGCCCACGCGCCACCCGCCGGGGTCGCGGCGCCTTCAATCACTTTCGATCCATCGTCGCCGGCAGCCATCGTTCAAAACGCTTTCTCGGGCAGTCTTCTCTTTAATATGCTTCGGAAGGCGCTTCCGAAAGGTTAGCGACGATTTCGCGCGCCAATTTGAGCCCTATCGGCTGGCGATTTTGCATCGACGCCGCATCGACCGCCGCCACGAACGCCGATGCTGCGGCGAAAGTCTTGGGCAGCCTTTTCACCGCATAATCGGCGACCCCTTCGGTCGGCCGAAGCTGCCGGTCACTGAACAGCTTTGCCATGACCGCGCGAAGAAGCGCCTCGTCCGGTTCCGCAAGCGTAATCCGGGGCGCGGCGTTAAGCCTGGTTTCCAGATCCTTCAGGCCAGCAGACCAGTCGCCCGGTTCGCCGCGGCCGACGAACACGAGGCGGCATTCGCCGGCGAGGGCGTTCGCAATGGCGGCGAGGATTTTCTCCGGGTCGCCGGCGCGCTCAGTGGCGTCATAAACGATGATTGCGTCAGGCGCGATCGCGGCATCAAGGTCGTCGCCAGACGCGGCAGGCTCATAGATGGCGCCAAACTGCGCAGCGACGATCTGCGCGAGGTGCGTCTTCCCGGACCCTTTTGGGCCGCAAATTACAAGCAGCGGCTCGTTCGATGACGCCCACGCCTCGATCGTCAACAGCGCGCCTTCGTTGGATTCGCCGACAACGTAGTCGGCGCGCGTCAGGCGCGGCTCCGACGCTGGAAGATCAAGAACAATCTGACTTGCTGACCGCGGCGCCGCTGCAAAATCCGTCGTCCTAGACATGACCGTTCGCCGGGGACGGTGTCATTGCTGGTCGTCCGGACGATCCGGTTCATCGTCGCCGAAGTAAACTTCGAGGGCCGAGGCCGGCTGCGGACCCGCGTCGTATTGCGGCGTTTCGTCCGTGCCGAACAGCCCACTGCGCTCGGTGCGCAAAAACCGCCGGCCGCGATATTTTCCGGCGACCGAAGGCGTCGCCAGAAACCAGCGTTCGCCGGTTTCGGTCCAGAACGCGATGCCTTGGTTCTCCATCGCAACCTGCATCCGGGCCGGCTCGCCGAAAATGCGGACATCCATCTCGGCGCCTTTGCGCGAAAGCGCCGACACCTGAACCGCACCGACCAGCGGCGTTGCGATGAGAGCGCTCCGGATTTTCGACCAGTCTTCGACCCGGTCGAAAAATGCGGTGACCGGAAGCCGCGCTTCCTTTGAATGATCGATCAGGGTCCGGCTCTTCCAGCCGCTTGAATATTTGGCGATCGCGGTTTCGATCGAGCGCTCGGCGAGCGAAGGGAAATTGCCGGAAGGCGCGGTCAGATAGGTCTGCGCCAGCACTTCGCCGACGTTCGCCGCAAAATCCTCGTCTCCTTCGGCGTAGGTAAAGGTCTGGCTGGGCGCTGCCGGCTCTTCAAGCTCAAGGTCCTGACCGAGAACATCGGCAAGATCGGCTTTCCCGGTTTCGCGATGGCCGTTGATGAGGCGGACCGTCAGCTGGTTTGTGTCGTCCTTTTGGGTGAGGCGCGCATGGGCGACGATCACCTGGCTGACATTGTAGCGCAGGGCGATCGCCGCCAGCGCTTCGGGATCGACAGCGAGCGCCTGACGGGCAGTGACGGCGGAGGAATCCTCAAGATCGCCGAGCGGGGCCGTCATCGGCGTCAGTTCATGCGTATAGGGACGGATCTTCCACGCCGCCAACCACGGATTGTTGCTCTCCCAGAGATAAACGCCGCTATCGGTCTGCAGAACCGGCAGCACCAGCGCCACCCGCGTTTGCGCCTCGCTGTAGGGGATTCGCGCCGTCTTCAGCAGACGCCGCACGTCGTCCGGCTTGAAGCGATAGGTGATATAGGCGCGATAGCTCGCCGAAGACGCCTTCTCGCCGTAAACCTCGAACCCCGATTCGAGGCCTTCAAGCCCCGCCGGCGTGATATCGACCGCCGTTTTGCCGGAACCATCACCCGACGCCTTGGCGGGAGCGCCGGCGGCAAGCGATGGCAGATAGACCCAGTCCTCTTCCGGCGTCAGCCGCCGCAGCAGGATGTCCATCGCCCGGCGCCGCCCTTCGCCCTGCGCGGTCTCCTTGGCTGCCGTCGCCGTCTCGCCCGTGGCCTGGACGGGGACCCGTGGGACGACAAACACGTCGTCGCTCGCCGCGTGGGCAAAACCCGCCTGGAACGCGACGAGGACCGCCACAACGCCGATTACACTCAGAAATCTCATGGAATATTCTCTCACCTGCTCGCCTCGCCCGGAACGGCGAAGAATCGACCGTGAGGTTATAGCCGCCGCAAGCGCCGCGCGCACCCCCCACGCCAAGCGAGAGAGGGCGGTTGCGCGGGCCAGCAATCATTGATTAGACGGTCCCATGAGCGATGCGTATCGAAGAGCCGGCGTCGATATCGACGCTGGCGAACGGCTGGTTGAGGCGATCTCGCCGCTGGCGCGGGCGACGGCGCGGAAGGGCGCGGACGCGCTGCTCGGCGGCTTTGGCGGGATTTTCGACCTCAAGGCCGCCGGTTTCACCGATCCGTTGCTCGTTTCCGGAACCGATGGCGTCGGCACCAAGCTGAAAATCGCCTTCGAGACCGGCCGCCACTCGACGATCGGCATCGATCTCGTCGCCATGTGCGTCAACGACGTTCTCGCGCAAGGGGCGGAACCGCTTTTCTTTCTCGATTATTTCGCGACCGGGCATATTGAGGAGGGCGTCGCGGCCGAGGTCATCGGCGGGATCGCGGAAGGCTGCCGCGAGGCCGGCTGCGCGCTCGTCGGCGGCGAGACCGCCGAGATGCCGGGCATGTACGCGGCGGGCGAATACGATCTCGCCGGTTTTTGCGTCGGCGCCGTCGAGCGCAAGGATCTCCTCCCCCGGCCGGTTGAGGCGGGCGATGTCCTGATCGGCCTTCCCTCGTCCGGCCCACACGCCAATGGCTATTCGCTGATCCGCAAGATCGTCGCCGACGCCGGGCTTTCCTATCTCGATCCGGCGCCGTTCGGCGGCGCGCAGTCGCTTGGGCAGGTGCTGCTGACGCCGACACGAATCTACGTGAAGACGCTGTTGCCTCTTTTGAAGGACGAAGACGTTCGCGGGTTTGCGCACATCACCGGCGGCGGGCTGACCGACAATTTGCCGCGCGTTTTCTCCGCCGCGCTGGCGCCGCGTTTTGACGAGATGGCGCTAACTTTGCCGCCCCTCTTCGCATGGCTGAAAGAGAGCGGCGGGCTATCGCTTGCGGAGATGCGGCGCACCTTCAATTGCGGCGTCGGCGGCGTCCTTGTCGTGCGTCACACCGCCGTCGATCTTGTGTTGGCGTCGCTTGCCGCTTCTGGCGAGGCGGCGCGCGTCATCGGCGACGTCGTCAAGGCCTGACGCGATGAAAAAAATGCGCGTCGCGATTTTGATCTCCGGACGCGGATCGAACATGAAGTCGCTGATTGACGCCGCCGCCGAACCGGCGTTTCCCGCCGAAATCGCGCTCGTCATCTCGAATAACCCCGAAGCAGCCGGGCTCCTGACCGCGGGGAACGCCGGAATTCCGGCCGCGACCATCGACCACCGGCCATTCGGACACGGCGAAAGCGGCCGCCGTGCGTTTGAAGCCGCGCTCGACACGGCGCTCGGCGACGCCGGCGCCGACCTCGTCTGCCTTGCCGGCTTCATGCGGCTGCTCACCGCCGATTTCGCTGAGCGCTGGACCGGCCGCCTTCTCAACATTCACCCGTCATTGCTGCCTGCGTTCAGGGGTCTCGATGTTCATGCCAGGATGATCGAAGCGGGCGTCAAGATCGCCGGCTGCACCGTGCATTTCGTCAGCGCCGATACGGATGCGGGACCGATCATCGGCCAGGCGGCCGTTCCCGTTAATCAAGGCGACACGCCCGAGGGGCTGGCGAAACGGATACTCGCCGAGGAGCACCGGCTTTATCCGGAATGCGTCCGCCGCATCGCCGCCGGAGAAATCCGTCTCAATGCGCGCGGGCTCGCCGAAATCGGCGGCGCCGAGGCGAAAGGCGCGCTGCTCAATCCCGAGCCCGCTCAATTGCCGCGTTGAACCGCGCCGTGAAATCGCGCACGCGCGCCGCATTGGCGCCGAGATCGGAGCCGCCGACGCGGGATTTGGAACGAAGATCGACGCGGGTTTTTCCGTCGTCCCGCGGCGTCAGGCGGACGACGAAATCGTCCTTGAACCCGAACCATTGCGACGTTGCGACGGCTTCGATGCGCCAGCCGCCGCCGGCGACATTGTCAGCCGGCCCGTCGGCGAGCACCTCCATCCCCATCGCCGCAACGACATCCTTGGCGGCGGCGGCGGCGGTCTGAAGATCGGCGCCGGCGACGATCGGCGCGATGTCCGGGAACGCCTGTCGTTGCGCTTCGGCGACCGTGAGGCCATCCGTAGACTGAGGAACCGGATCGCCGCCCCGATAGTCGGCCGGATTCTTCCTCGCGAAATTCGCGGCGGCGACAATCGCCGGCGGCGCTTCGAAATCCGTCGTCACTTCGTGGATGAAGGGATTGGCCGCGAACGCCGCCTTCATCTTGAGCGGAACGATGCCGGCGGCGCCCGCGAACAAGGCGGCGGCAAGCGCCAGCACGGCGGCGCCCCTCTCTTTCATCGTCGCCGCAACGACCGCGCCGATGAGGGCGAGCGCCGCCGCCGTGAACAAAGGCGACAGCGCAATCCCCGCGGCGATCGGCTTCGGCGCCGAGACTTCCCGGATCATCCTCAAGCCGAGCTCGTAATCCCAAAGTCCAAGCCGCGCGCCCGGCCCCGCGACGATGATCGGCAGGGCGAGAACGATCGCAATTACCGTCAAGACGCTAACCGCCAGCCGCATATGCCCCTCCGCTTTTCTCCAAACCTTCATATGCCCCTTTTGCTTCGGCGGCAAAATCGTCTGGACGCTGGCCGGTTGCACCAAGCCCCGCCCGTCCCCATTTTTGCCGCAGAAGAGGAGCTTTGCCATGGCGCGTCCCATCACCGTCACCATTTCCCATGAACTCGGCGCGGTAGAAGCGCGGCGGCGCTTGCGCGAGGGGTTCGGCAAGATCAAGTCCAGTCTTGGCGGCGGCATGATGTTCGCCTTCGACGAAAACTGGACGAGCGACGATCAGCTCCGGTTCGAGGCCAAGGGTCTCGGCCAGAAGATCACCGGCGTCATTGACGTTTTTCCGCAGCACATCCGCATCGAAGCAATGCTGCCCGGCCTCCTCGCCTCGCTCGCCGAAATCATCACCGGCAGGCTTGAGAAAGAAGGAACACTGCTGCTGGAGAAGAAGTAGCGGCTGACCGAACGCGAAAACCCGCGCCTCGTGAACTTTTCGAGACGCGGGTTCGCGCTGTCGCGGGAATGATTCCGCGAAAGTTTGGAGAAAAGCCGCGCGGGACAAGTCCCTATGTCGTAGTGGCGTCGGACTTTTCAAGTTCAGTCCC
>JBGTLL010000255.1:0-8372 GCA_041744115.1 Parvularculaceae bacterium
CGATCGCGTCGCGCGCCGCGTCGATTTCGGGCGGCGGCTGATTTCCCGCCTGCGCCGCCGACAGCGCCGCCGCTTCCTCGAGCGTCATCACGATCGCCGCGACTTCGCTCTCCGGCAGCGCGCGATTGAGCGCGAACGCCGCCGGCGCCGCGCCAATCAGGATCAGCATGATGAGGCCAATGCCTTTTTGACCGTCATTGCCGCCATGGGCGAAGGAGACGGCGGTGCAGGTCGTGATCAGGACGCCGCGAATCCACCAGGGCGGCGGCTCGTCGCCTTCCGGCGCCCGGTAGAGCTTCGGGTTGGTCGCGACCGATTTCAGGACCAGCAGAAGGATCACGGCCGCGGTGAAACCGACCAGCGGGCTGATGAACAGCGACATCCCGATTTTTTCGGCCTGGCTCCAGTCAACGCCCGAGGTCGCGTAACCGGCCGGCGCCATCAGCTGGTTGGCGAGGCCGACGCCGAGGACCGACCCGATGAGGCAATGCGAGGAAGAATTCGGAATGCCGAAATACCAGGTGCCGACATTCCACGCGATCGCCGAGGTCAGCAGCGCGAAGATCATCGCATAGCCGGCGGCGGTGCCGACCTGCAGGATGAGTTCAACCGGGAGGAGGCCGATGATCGAATAGGCGACCAGCCCCGCGGAGGCCATGACGCCGAGAAAATTCCAGACGCCCGACCAGATGACCGCGAAAGTCGGCGGCAGGCTGCGCGTATAGATGACGGTTGCGACGGCGTTCGCGGTGTCATGAAAGCCGTTGACGAATTCAAAGCCGAGCGCGAGGACCAGCGCCGCCGCGAGCGCGGCGAACGCGCTCGCCGACAAGATCTCGCCGGACGAAGCGATATCGCCGGTCAGCATCGTCCAGGTGTAAAAGGCGCCGCCGGCGAGCGCGGCGGCGAAGAGGACGGCGCCGATCGGTCCCGGCCCCGAAAATTTCGGGCGCGCGAGGTCGCTGGCTGGCGCGGTCGGGGCGGCGTCGGTTTGCAAGAAAGGCCTCAATTCCCGGTCAGCTTCTGGCGCGACCGAAAGACGCCTCGATCAGGCGATCCCTTCCATATGAACGAAGCTTGACGGTTTTGTGAAACGCCGGATTCTGTTTTTGTTCCGACCAATCCGCCGCCGCCCGCGCGGCGCCTATTCCGCCGCCTTCTTCAAAGGCTCGGCGGACATCGCCGGCCCCGCATCGCCTGCCTTCCGCGCCGCGAGATTGGCGTCGATCGCCGCAAGGCGCGCCTCGCGGGCGGCCTTTTCCTCGGCGGGTTCAACGACGCCGGCGGCGAGGCGCCCGATTGCGACATAATCGAGCTTGCCGGTCCCGAGGACGGGGATTTCCGCGACCGAGACGATCTTTTTCGGGACCGCCATCTCGGGGACGCCGTGGTTTTGCGCCCATGAGAGAAGCTGGGCGCGATCGGGGGCGGCGCGGTCGGTGACGAGAACGATCTGCTCGCCTTTCCTGTCGTCCGGGAAGATCGCGGCGGCGTGCATGTTGTCGGGCCACAGCGCCGTTGCGCAGTTCTCGACGACCGCGAGGGAGACCATTTCGCCGCCGATCTTGGCGAAGCGCTTCATCCGTCCGCGGATCGACATGTAGCCGTCGGCGTCGAAGCTGACAATGTCGCCGGTGTCGTGCCAGCCGCCGGCGAGCGGCATGACAACGCCGGGCGCCTCTGGCGTGATATAGCCCTGCATGATGTTGGGCCCCCTGACGAAGAGGCGCTGGCCGGTCGCGAGCCCCTCGACCGGTTCGAGCCTGGCGACGACCCCCGGCAGCAGCTTGCCGACCGTTCCGGTGCGAATGTCGCCCGGCTGGTTTGCCGCAAGCACGGGCGAGCCTTCGGTGACGCCGTAGCCTTCAAGCACTTCAAAGCCGAATCGCCGTTCGGCGATCTGGCGCGTCTCGTCCTTGACCCGCTCGGCGCCGCAGACCGCGATCCGGAGCGACGACATCGCGCCGTCTTCGCTTGCGCGCATATATTGCTGCAGGAACGTGTCGGTCGCAAAAAGGACGGTCGATCCGGTCTCGAAAATCCGCTTGGGAATCACCTTCGTCTGCAAGGGCGAGGGGTGAAGGACGACCGGAAAGCCGTTCAGGATCGGCCACAAGGTTCCGGCGGTCAGCCCGTAGCAGTGAAACGTCGGTAATGGATTGAAGAAAATGTCCGAGGGGAGAATTTCGACATGTTCGGCGATCTGGTAGATGTTCGAGAGGATGTTCGAATGGCTGAGCGCGACGCCTTTGGGTTCGCCTTCGGCGCCGGATGTAAAAAGAATAATGCCGAGACTGTCGGGATCGGGACTTGCGGAAAAAAGCCGCGGCAGCAGCGGCCCGAGGACGGCGCGCGCCTTGTCTAGCAGCGACAGCGTCTCCTTCATGTCTTCGAGATAAAGAAATTCGACCGTTCCCGAGAGATCGCCGACAAGGGTTTCGAGTTTGGCGAGTTCGACGAATTTCCGCGCGGTGACGACTTTCTTCACTTCCGCCGCGCGCGCCGCCGTCTTGAGGGTTCGGGCGCCGGCGGTGAAGTTCAGCATCACGGGCGTCCGCCCCTGGCTGAAAGCCGCCATCAGGGCGATGACGGCGCCGGCGCCCGTCGGCAGCATGACGCCGACCTTTTCGCCCTTCGCCGTCGCCCGTGCGAGCGGGCCGCCGAGCGCAAAGCTCGCGCGGATGAGATCGCGATACGAAAACTTTCGCCCGTCGCCATCGATCAGGGCAAAAGCGTCGGCCCCCTTCTTGTGCGACGCGGCGAGCAGCGCGTGAAAAATCGATCTGCGCGCACGGCGCTCAATGCGTCCGAGGGTGTCGTCCATGGTCCGCCCCTATGTGGTGAGGCTCCCCGATAGCCCCCAAGTCTTAGCCTTCAAGGCGCACGGCCTGTTGCCCGATGTTACAAGACGGCAAGTCGCCCTCCAAGCGCAAGCCCGCCACAGGAACGGCCGGTTGCGGGAACGCCGGTTCTTTACAATTCAAGGGGGAAAAATTTTGCCAATAAAATCAACGTACTGACCAATTCTGTCAGAGTTATCCTACACCCCTGCGGAGGGTTTATAGTGTTCTTCCGCGATGAAGTTGAAAGCGACCGGGCGAAGAAAGGAGAAACGCGCATGACGAGACTGAAACGGCATCACGGAGTCGCCGCCCGGGCGCCGTCTGCTGTCCCGGCGGAAGCGCGGATAATCCGGACAAATCGGCTGCAACCCGCATGGAATAAGGAGTCGTCCGGACCGCGGCAGGTCGAACAATCCGTATTGCCCGCACAAATCCCGCAACCGGGCGACGAAAATAAGCGGTCAGGGCGCCGCGTTCAGCGACCAGTCATAGCTGTAGTCGTCGATCTTCTTTGCGCCATGAAGGGCGGCGGCAAGGTCCGCCGCGGCGTAGCCGCGGATGTGGTCAAGAACGCCGGCGTCGTCGGCGCCGAAATCACCCGCAAACCAGCCATAGATCTTCGAGGCCGTCACCCGCCCGTTTTCGACCGTGACGCCGCGCGGATGGTTCACAAACGCCCGCGCGGCCATATCGAGCTGTCCGTCGATCGCCTTGCCTTGATAGGCTTGGCGAAGAAGGCCGGGACAGCCGATCGAGGCGCAGTTCAGCGCATAATGCGTCCGCGGATCGTTAAAGACGGGCCGCACAATCCCGTGCTCGATTTCATTGAGCGAAAGCGCGCGCCCCTCAACCGTCGCGATCTTCTGGTCCCACGGCTTTTCGATGTCGCGGATCGAGACGACGCCAGGATTGTCGAGAATGAGCCGCACCGTCGCGGCGTTGTAGAGGTTGATCCAGAAAGCGCGCTGTTCGCCGGTCGCGAGCGATCCGACGTCTGTCGCCTCAAGGCTCGCGACATAGGCGCCGAGCGCCGCGCGGTCGTCCGCGTTCACGGCCGCGTAGCGGACGCGATTGATCCCGTCGGCGCCGGCGACGACATAGATTTCAAGAAACCCGGTCCACGGTGCGTGATCGACAATCGCCGACGCCTCGGCGGCGCTTTCGGCGAAGGCCGGATCAATGAGACGGGCCTTCGGCACAGCCTGCCGCTCGATCCACATCGGCGCGGCGGCCGCGGGGGTTGCAAGCGCCAGGACGGTGGCCGCGAGGAAGAGTTTGGTCATCAGGGCGCCGTACGCGCGACCTCGCGGCGGGCCAATCACGTTCGCGTCAAATACGCCCTGATCTCATCCGGACTTGTCGGCCCAGGCGCGGTGCTCCGTGTCGAGATTGTAGGCCGCCATCGCGGCCAGCGTCACGATGTCGGGAACGCGCGCGCCGACCTGCGCGATCTGGACCGGTCTTGCGAGGCCGATCAGCAACGGCCCGAGAACCGTCGCGCCGCCGACCTCGGCGAGGAGCTTGGTCGAAATCGCGGCGGAATGAACGCCCGGCGTCACCAGGACGTTCGCCTCGCCCCGCAAACGCGAAAATGGATAGGCCGCGCGCGCGCGTTCGTTGAGGGCGATCTTCGGCGTCATTTCGCCTTCATAGTCGAAATCGATGTCCGCCCGGGCGTCGAGAATTCGCACCGCCCCGGAGACGCGGCGCGAATGTTCCGTATCGGGATTGCCGAAATTCGAATGCGAAATGAAGGCGAGTCTTGGCGTGTAGCCGAGATCGCGGGCGGCGTGCGCGACCTGGACGCCGATCTCGGCCAGATCCTGCGACGACGGCAATTCGGTGATGTTGGTGTCGGCGACAAACAGCGTCCGCTGTTTGGCGAGAATGATCGACAGTCCTATCAGGCGGTCGCCGGGGCGCGGATCGAGCGCGAGCCGCACATTCGCGAGCGCCACGTCATAATGGCGCGTCACCCCCGTCACCATGCCGTCGGCGTGGCCGTGGGCGAGCATGCAGGCGGCGTAGACGTTGCGGTCATTGTTGGCGAGGCGCATCACGTCGCGTTTCAGATAGCCGCGCCGCTGCAGCCGTTCATAGAGATAATCCGTATAGGTCACGGTATGGGGCGCCGTCCGCGAATGATAGATCTCGAAATCGGCGTCGGTGGGCAGCCCGGCGGTCTTCAGGCCGTCGCGGATCATTTCCTCGCGGCCGATGAGGATCGCCCGGCCCAGCCCCTCCTGCTGGAAGGCGTAGGCGGCGCGCAGCACCGCTTCTTCTTCGCCCTCGGCGAAAACGATGCGCTTCGGGGCCTTCGCCGCGCGCAGCGCCGAATGGATTTTCTGCAGGAACGACGCGGACGGATCAGTGCGGGCGGCGAGCGTCGCGGCGTAGGCGGCAAGGTCTTCGACCGGCTTTCGCGCAACGCCCGAATCCGCCGCCGCTTTCGCGACCGCGGGCGGGATGGTCGAGATGAGGCGCGGATCGAACGGCGTCGGAATGATATAGCCCGGCCCGTATTTCAGCCGCTTGCCATAGGCTGCCGCGACCTCGTCCGGCGCGTCTTCGCGTGCGAGTTTGGCCAGCGCCCGCGCGCAGGCGATTTTCATCTCCTCATTGATCGTCCGCGCCCGCGCATCGAGCGCGCCGCGGAAAATATAGGGAAACCCCAGAACATTGTTCACCTGATTTGGATAATCCGAGCGGCCGGTCGCAATGATGGCGTCGCTTCTGACCATCATCACCTCTTCGGGGCTGATTTCCGGCGTCGGGTTGGCCATCGCGAAGATGATCGGGTTCTTCGCCATGCGGGCGACCATCGCCCCCGTCGCCGCGCCCCCGACCGAAAGACCGATGAAAACATCGGCCCCGTCCATCGCTTCGCTCAAGGTCCGCTTGTCGGTCTCGATTGCATGCGCCGAACGCCACTGGTCGAGCGGCCTTCCTTTGTGAAGAACGCCCTTCGAATCGCAGACGATCGCATTCTCGTGCGGCAAGCCCATCGCCTTGATGAGGCCGATGACCGACAGCGCGGAGGACCCGGCGCCGGAAACGGCGATCTTCACTTCGCGGATGGATTTCCCGGTGATGTCGAGCGCGTTCAGAAGGCCGGCGGCGGCGATGATCGCGGTTCCGTGCTGATCGTCATGGAAGACCGGAATGTCCATCAGCTCTTTCAGCCGCTCTTCGATGATGAAGCTTTCGGGCGCGGCGATGTCTTCAAGGTTGATGCCGCCGAAGGCGGGGCCGAGATAGCGGACGCAATTGATGAACGCGTCCGGGTCCTTCGTATCGACTTCGATGTCGATCGAATCGATGTCGGCGAAGCGCTTGAAGAGGACGGATTTTCCTTCCATCACCGGCTTTGCCGCCAGCGCGCCGAGATCGCCGAGGCCGAGGATCGCGGTGCCGTTGGAGATGACGGCGACCATGTTGCCCTTCGACGTATAGTCATAGGCAAGGTCGGGATCAGCGGCGATCGCCCTCACCGGCGCCGCAACCCCCGGCGAATAGGCGAGCGAGAGATCGCGCTGCGTCGCCATCGGCTTGGTCGGCGTGATTTCGAGCTTGCCGGGCTTGCCCCTGCTGTGAAACGCGAGCGCTTCCTCGTCGGAAACTTTGGTCGACACGTCGTCCATGACAGCCCCGTCTTCTCAAGCAAGAGTGATCGCCTTTGGCTTAGCCGCGCCGACCCATCGGGGCAATCGGCGCGGCGGCCGGCTCGAAGCGCCATTGCGCGCGCGGGCCCGCGCGACTACTTCAGTATTGCCGATTTTCGCGGGAGCGCATGATGTTCATCCAGACCGAAGACACGCCGAATCCGCAATCGATGAAGTTCCTTCCCGGCGAGGCGGTGCTCGGGCCAGGCGCCATCGGCCGCGATTTTCCGAACGCGGAAACGGCGAAAGCCTCGCCGCTCGCCGAAGCGCTGTTCGAGATCGACGGCGTCGCCGGGGTCTTTCTCGGCGCCGACTTTCTGACGGTGACGAAGTTCGAGGGGACCGAATGGCGGCACGTCAAGCCCGCCGTGCTCGGCGCCATCGCCGATTATCTGACCGCCGGCCTCCCCATTCTCAGCGAAGGCGCGGCGGCGGCGATCAGGCCGGCGACGAGCCTTGACGATTACGAGGCGGAAGATCGCGAGATCGTCGAACAGATCATCGAGCTGATCGACACCCGCGTTCGCCCCGCGGTCGCGGCCGACGGCGGCGACATCGTCTTCCAGCATTACGAGCCGCGGACCGGCGTCGTCTTTTTATCCTTGCACGGATCATGTTCGGGATGTCCCTCGTCAACCATGACCTTGAAGGCCGGCATCGAGAACATGCTGAAACATTATGTACCGGAAATCGTAAAGGTCGAGGCGGTGGCGTAATTGCAGTGCTGGCAATTCTCGACGGGAAGGGTCGCGCCATGTCCGACAAGATGATCAATGACGAAGCGCTGGATCTCATTTTCCGCGAGGCAAGGACGCGCAACGGCTGGGAGGAACGTGAAGTTTCGCGCCCGCTCATTCAGGCGGTTTACGATCTGATGAAATGGGGCGCGACTTCCGCGAACTGCTCGCCAGCGCGTTTCGTGTTCGTAATTTCCGGCGATGCGAAGGCGCGGCTGAAGCCTCTTCTATCGGGCAATAACGCCGACAAGACGATGAAGGCTCCCTGTTGCGTCATCATCGCCCATGACCTCGATTTTTACGAGAAACTTCCCGCACTTTTTCCGCATACGGACGCCCGAAGCTGGTTTGTCGGCAAGGAGAAGCTGATCGCCGAGACCGCATTCCGGAACGGGACGCTGCAGGGCGGCTATTTCATGATCGCGGCGCGCGCCCTCGGCCTCGATTGCGGGCCGATGTCCGGCTTTGATAATGCGGGCGTCGACGCGGAGTTTCTCGCCGGCACGAACTGGAAATCGAATTTCCTTTGCAACATTGGCTATGGCTCTGACGAGAACCTATTCCCGCGCAGTCCGCGACTCGACTTCGACGAAGCCTGCCGCGTCGTCTAGGAGCCATCATGCGCGTTCTTGCGATCGACACCTCTTTCGAGGCCTGTTCGGCGGCAATCCTCGAGGCGGGCGATGTCATCTGGAGCGACCGGCGCCTGATCGGTCGCGGCCATGCGGAGGTCCTCCCGGTCATGGCGGCGGCCGGTCTTGCCGCAACCGGCCTCAAGGTTTCATCGATCGACCGGATCGGCGTCGTCATCGGCCCCGGCGCTTTTGCGGGCGTCCGTGTCGGGCTTGCCTTCGCGCGCGGGCTTTGCCTTGGAACTGGCGCGCGCGCCATCGGCGTCACCAGTCTGCAGGCGCTGGCGGCGAGCGTTGAATCCGGGGGCTTTGAGATTGCGCCGGTGTTCGACGCGCGGCGCGGCCAGGTCTACGCGGCCCTGTTCGACGGGTCGCTCCGCCTACGGATCGAGCCTTTTGTCGCCGCGCCGGAAGACGCCGCGACGCGCCTCGGCAAAGCTGTCGGCAACGCGCCGCTGACGATTGCAGGGCCCGGCGCGGCTCTTGTCGCGCCTTTCT
>JBGTLL010000256.1:0-3419 GCA_041744115.1 Parvularculaceae bacterium
CAGTCCAGAAGCGAACCCGGCGCGGGTCAGACGCAACCTGCGCGCAGCGATCCGCCGCGCGCCAATGGCGCCGCCGCGACGGCCCCGCTCAAGACAGCTGCAGTTCCGGGGGCTTTCGCAACGACAGCGCCGGCGCAGAACGCGTCTCCGCCATCTGCGAAAACCCTGGAAGCGGCTGGCGCGCGTGACGCCGCCGCGCTGACAAAATCGAAAGCCGCTGCGGTGAAAGCGCCGTCGACGCCGGCCGGGCCGTCGCCGCTGCAAGCGGAATTCGCGGAAATCCTCGCGCGCCGTCTCGAAAAGACCAGCGTTTTCGAACTGCGCCTCGATCCCCCGGAGCTTGGGCGCGTCGCGGGGCGTCTTTCAATCGATGACGACGGCAAGGCGGTGCTGGCGCTCACTTTCGACAATCAGAACGCCTTCGACCTCTACTCCCGCGACAGCGAGGCGCTGCGCCTGACGCTCGCGCAGGCGGGGCTCGATTTCGGCGCGGGCGATTTTGTTTTTGCGTTCAAGGAGCGCGCGGCTTCCGACATTCTGGCGACGATCGCCGATGCCGCGCCGAGTGAAACGGCGCGCGGCTACGATCCCGTCTTTTTTGCAAACTGGAGCGCCGGCGCGCTCGACATCCGAATCTAGAGGAAAACCCCGATGGATATTTCCGCTCTCTCGCCCGCTGAGACGACACGGTCTTCAACCGCCCTGTCGCAGCTCACCGGCAATCTCGACTCGTTTCTGACTCTGCTCACGTCGCAGCTTAAAAATCAGGACCCGCTGGATCCGCTCGACACCGAGAAATTCACTTCGCAACTCGTTCAGTTCGCCGCCGTCGAGCAGTCAATTCAGACGAACAAGCATCTTGAAACCCTGATCGGATTGCAAGCCGCCGCCGACCGCGAAGGCGCGCTGTCGATGATCGGCAAGACGATCATCGTCGAAAGCGACAAGGCCGCCAATCTCGGGGCCGGCGCCGAGTGGTCCTATGAAACGCCGCCGGGTGCAACATCAATCCGTCTCGCGCTCGTCAATGAGAAGGGGCAGCTCGTTGCTCAATTTGCCGGCGATCCGCGCGCCGGCGCGCATTCCTTGAAATGGGACGGCAAGCAGTCTGACGGTAGCGCGGCGCCAACCGGCGTTTACCGCCTGATCGCGGAGGCGCGCGGCGCCAACGGCGCGATGACGCCCGTTGCGATCCAGTCCCTGCTGAAAGTCACCGGCGTCGCGTTTGGCCCCAATGGACCGCAGCTTGAAACCGGCGTCGGCCCGATTGCGCTCGCCGGCGTCAAGCGCGTGACGGGACAATAGGAGCGAGCGATGAGTTTTTCCGGCCTCTTTTCCATTGGTCTTTCCGGCCTCACCGCGTTCGCGCGCGGTCTTGAAGCGGTTTCAAGCAATATCGCCAACAGCCAGACCAATGGCTACAAGCGCGTGCGCACCGAATTTTCCGACCTCCTCCCGTCCGACGCGCCGTCGCTCAACCAATCTGTCGGCTCCGGCGTTATCGGAACCGGCGTTGCTGCAATCTCGCGCCAGCTTGTCGCCGAACAGGGCGCGGTTGCGCGCACCAATACGCCGACCAATGTCGCGGTTTCCGGCGACGGATTTTTCGTTGTCGCTGAAGAGCCGGCGACAAACGGCGCATCAGCCTTGCTGTTCACGCGTGCGGGCGATTTCGCGCCCGACGCGCTCGGCAATCTTGTCAATGCGGCGGGTTATTATTTGCAAGGGGCATCGGTCGGTGTTGACGGCAGATCCGGCTTCGGCGGCCTGCAAAGCCTCGAGACCGTCAACGTGAACCGGACGCCCGCCGGCGCTGTCGCCGCCGATCTTGCCGCGTTGACCGGCATTGCGATCGACGCGGACGGCTATGTCAATGCGACCTACGCCAATGGCGAGACGCGCGCGCTCTTTCGCATTCCGCTGGCGCAGTTTGTCAATCCGGAAGGACTTGACGAAGCCGGGCGCACCGCTTTCCGCAACACAGGCCTTTCGGGCGATCCGCGCCTTGCCGCCGCGCGGTCCGGAAATGCCGGCGCGATTGAAGGCTCCGCGGTCGAAATCTCGACCGTCGATATCGGTCAGGAATTCTCAACCCTGATCTCAACGCAGCGCGCCTATTCGACCAGCGCGCGCGTCATTTCAACCGCCGACGAATTGTGGCGGACGCTCGTCGGAACCGCCGCCTGACCGCTCCTTTGAACTCATCTTGTGCCAAAAGGATGCGTGCCATTTCAGGCGTCAAATCCTCACGCCGCATCAAGGTCTTAGGCCGGAATTTACCTTGACATTTAGGCGTTTCTTAAAAGCGCGTCGCGTATGGTGCGCATACTGAGTTGCGTATTGCGAAGGAACGACAAGCAATGACCGTCGTCGCTCAACTGGCAGGGCATCAACGATCGAAGGAGCCGTTTGTCATCGGCCCTGACGGTTTGCCGCTGACCCTTGCGGATCTGCCGCCGCCATCGACCAAGCGCTGGGTGATCCGCCGCAAGGCGGAAGTCGTCTCCGCGGTGCGCGGCGGCCTCCTCACGCTTGAAGAAGCCTGCGACCGCTATCAGTTGACGCTTGAAGAATTCCTCGCCTGGCAAAAAGCGATCGATCAGTTCGGCATGGCGGGCCTGCGCGCAACACGCGTCCAGCAATACCGCTAGTCACGCTTAACACATTCTCAATGCCTTGAGCCCGCGCCCGTCAATCGACTGCGCGGGTTTTTCTTTTTTTCGGGCTTTGGCTGGTCAGGGCCACCAAGTCTAACGGAATCTTTACGCTGAACCGGGCAAATTTTGCCGGGCGTCGTCACGGCATTCGGCTGGCGGCGCGAGCGGGCGAGGCCATTCGTGAATGAGCTGATGGGAACAATCCGGACCTTCGGGCTTGCACGCTTTGCCGTCATCATCGGGGTGACGATCGGCGTCGCGCTGGCGCTCTCGCTGGTGATCGCACGCGTCGGCGAGCAGCCGATGGCGCTGCTCTACGCCGATCTCGAGATGAAGGACGGGCAGGATCTGATCGCCCGCCTCGAACAGGATGGCGTCAAATTCGATCTGCGCGAGAGCGGCGGCAAGATCTCGATCTTCGTCCCGCGCGGGGAAAGCGCCAGCACCAGGCTGAAACTCGCCGGCGACGGCTTTGTCGCCCGCTCCGCCGATGTCGGCTATGAGATTTTTGACCAGCAGGACGCGCTCGGGACAACCTCCTTCCAGCAGAACATCAATCGCCTGCGCGCGCTTGAAGGCGAACTCGCCCGCACCATTTCGACGATCACGGGCGTGCGCTCGGCCCGCGTCCACCTCGTTCTCCCGGAGCGCGAACTCTTCTCCCGCGATCGCCAGCAGGCGACGGCGTCGATCGTCGTCGATGCGCCCGCGGGCCTCGACAAGCGGTCCGTCCGCGCCATCGTCAACCTGGCGGCGTCCGCG
>JBGTLL010000257.1:0-16137 GCA_041744115.1 Parvularculaceae bacterium
GAACCCCGACCCCGCCGGCGCCAGCGCGCCGCCGATTTCGTTGAATACGGTCCGGGTGAATTCGCGGTCGCCCTGAAAGACCGGTTCGCGCTTCAGGAAATCGGCGAACACGGCGACGTGTCCGCGGTCGTCGGCGAAGCGAAGCCCGCCCGCCGCGCTCGCGCTATAGACCGCGCCGTCGCCGGCGCCATAGATGTCGACCTGGCTCGAAAGTTCGACGCCCTCGAAATCCTTCCGTGTAATGAAGTTGACGGCGCCCGTCACCGCGTCCGAGCCGTAAACGGCGCTGGCGCCGCCGGAGACGATTTCGACGCGCTCGATCATCGCCGAGGGAATCGCGTTGACGTCGATCGCGGTGCCGGTCCCGGTCGGCGCGAGGCGCCGCCCGTTCAGGAGGACGAGCGTTCGTCCGCGGCCGAGGCCCCTTAAATCGATCGACGACGTGCCGTCGCCCGGATTGTTGCTGGTCTTGCCGAAATCCGGCTTGATCTGCGGCAGCGTGTTGACGAATTCCTCAAGGACCGTCGCGCCGTGCGCCGTCACCTCCTCGCGATCGAAGGAGGCGACCGGGCTCGCCGCGGTGAAGTCCTGGCGCGGGATGCGGGTGCCGGTGACGATGATTTCGTCGCGCGGCTCCCCCTGTTGCGCGGCAGCCGAAGACGCAAGCCCCGCGCAGAGCGCGATCCCGCTGAGACCGTTGAGCCACAAGGCGATGTCGGGTTTCAATGCCCCCCCTTTGGTCTTTGTCGCCGCTGGAAGTCGTATCACTGGCCGATCAGGTTGAAAAGAATGGTCTCGCTCGGTAACAAAGCGCCGTCATGCTGACGTAAGTCAGCATCCAGAGCCGCAAGGGGAATCGCCCGTGGCGCTGGACCCTGACTTTCGTCAGGGTGACGAGGGTTGGAGGTCAGGGTGACGAAGAGTGGAATGCCGTCACCACGGTCCGGCCGCACGGAGCCCGTGGCTCTGGACCCTGACTTGCGTCAGGCGCCGCCGGCGGGGCTGAACGCGTTCAGGCCTGATGCACGGTCTTCCCGCCGAGCATGGTGCGGACGACCGGGATCGTCTTGATCTCATCGGGCGGCGCCGTGTGCGGGTCGCGGCCGAGGATGACGAAATCGGCGAGCTTTCCGGAGGTGATTGAACCTTTGATCTTTTCCTCGAACGACGCATAGGCGCCGTTGATGGTGCAAATGCCAATCGCCTCGGCGACGGAAATGCGCTGGCCTTCGCCCCAGACCTTGCCATTCAAATCCTTGCGCGTCGCCATGCTCTGGATCGCCATCAGCGGCTCGAACGGTCCTGGCGGATAGTCCGAGGCCGGAGCAACCGGAATTCCCTGATCGAGGAACGAGCGGTGCGCGAACATCGACTGCAGTTTTTCCTCGCCATATTCGCCCCATTTGTCGCCGTGGTAATGCGCATAGGTGTAGAAGGGCGCGGGGATCGCGCCGACCGCCTTGATGCGCGCGAGGAGGCCGGGATTGACCAGCGTGCAATGTTCGATGCGGTAGCGCGCCTCCGCCAGCGGTTTGTCTTTCAGCACCCTCTCATAGGCGTCGAGGACCATGCCGATCGCGACGTCGCCATTGGCGTGCATGCCGATCTGGAAGCCGGAGTCGCGCGCGTCGTTGACCGCGCCCAGCACCTGTTTTTCATCCATCACCAGAATGCCGAAATCGTCGGGCCGTCCCTGATAGGGCGTCGACATCCGCATGGTGCGTTCGGATGCCGAACCGTCGACCGCGTATTTGACCGCGCCGATCCTGATCCACTCGTCGCCAAACCCGGTTCTGATCCCGGCGGCTTTGAGCGCCGGATAGACGGGCGATTTGCCGCCCGGCATGAAGCAGAGGCGGAAAAAAAGTTCGCCCGCCGCGCGCGCATCCTGATACGAAACCAGCTCTTCAAATTCGCCCCAGGCGTTGGTGACCGAGGTGACGCCCGCCGCCGCCATCCGCCGCGAGACGCGCCTCACGCCTTCCTGCTGCATCGCGCGCGTGACCGGCGTCCGTTCCCCGACCTTGTCGAATACATAGAGCGCGGTTTCGGCGACGCGCCCCGTCAGCCGGCCGTTCTCGCGATAGAATTTGCCGCCTTCCGGATCAGGCGTCGTTTCGGTGACGCCCGCGAGCGCCAACGCTTTTGAATTGACGACGCCGGTGTGGCCGCCGCGATGGCGGACGATCGCCGGGCGATCGGGAACCGCGTCGTCGAGGTCGGCGCGCAGAACCGGCCGCTCGAGCTTCTTGTCGTCATACATGAAGCCCTCGACCCACAGCCCCGGCGGCGTCGTCGCGGCTTTCGCGCGCATCGCCGATTTGATCTCGCCGATCGTCTGAAATCCGACGATGACGCCGTAGACTTCCTGAATCGCCGCCGGATGCGAATGCGCGTCGATAAATCCCGGGAAGACGAACAGGCCTTTCCCGTCGATGACCTCCGTATCCGGACCAATCAGCCCATCGAGGTCGCGATCGCCGCCAACGGCCAAGATGCGGTCATCGAAGACCGCAAGTGATTCCGCTTTCGGCTGGCCGGGATCGCTGGTGTAAATCGTCGCGCCTTTGACGAAGACCGTCGCTCTGACGCCCGGCGACGATTTCGCGGCGGCCGGCGTCGCGCCCCATGACGCAAACCCGAGCGCGCCCGCGCCAGCGAACAATTCCCTGCGACCGATCATAAACGCCCCTCCCTGCCGTCGCGCGGGAACGTCGCACCGCGCAGGCGTCGTGTCGAGGCTCGAGGGAGTTACCGGAGAGAGCGCCGCGACGCGCTGCGCCGGGTCAGAAACGACCGCGATTTGCCCTGATCGGCCGGCGCCATCAGCGCCATCAGCTCATCGACCGTCGTCGTTGCAAAACCTGTCATCACGTCGGAAATTCCGTAGGGGATGAGGATCCGCTCGCCGAGCTTCAGCATGCCGCAGGTATAAAGGACGTTCGGCACGTATCCTTTTCGCTCGTCGTCGCTCGGCTTCATGATCGGCTCCGGCGTCCGGGCGATCAGGCGCGAGGGATTTTCAAGATCGAGAAGAAAGGCGCCGAGCGCATACTGCCGCATCGCGCCGACGCCGTGCGTCAGAACCAGCCAGCCCGCGTCGGTTTCAATCGGCGCGCCGCAATTTCCCATCTGCACGAATTCCCACGGATATTTAGGACCGATGACGCGCTCCGAGCGCTCCCAATGCGCGACATCGCGCGATCGCGACAAATAGATGTGCTCGTTGTCAATGCGCGTCAGCATCGCATAATCGCCCTTGATCCGCCGCGGAAACAGCGCGAGCCCCTTGTTGACGGCGGCGGGGCCCGACAATTTCTGCATGCGGAAGGTTCGGAAATCCTTGGTCTCGAGAAGCTCGGACCCGATCGCCATGCCGCTATAGGCGGTGTAGGTGCCAAAATAAGTGATCTCGCCGCTGTCCTCCGTGAAGGCGGTGAGGCGAAGGTCTTCGACGCCGTTTCTCTGCGCCGCCGTCATCGGAAATATGACAAGTTCGTTGAGGGGAATATCCGGCGGCCGGACAATCGTCAGCGCGCCGCGATCGTCATAGGTCGCGCCGACCGCGGGTTCGGCGACCTGCGCAAGGTCGAGCGCCTCTTCCATCGCCACCGATCCGTCGGCGGCCCAGACGCCGGTGCGGAAGTTGATGCTCGAAATGTGCCCTTCGCCGACTGAGCGCAACGACAGGATAAAGCGCACCGAACCGTCGCCTTCGCCGCGCTGGTCGTAATGCGCGACGATGCTCGGATTGAAGAGCGCCGACGATTCGAACGAATACTCATGACAGAAATGAGCGGCGATAAACCGCTGCGCGTTCAGGCTTAATCCCGCGACATTGCCCGCGAGCGCCTGCAGCTGCGTCAGCCGGCTGTCGAGGACGCGCTCCAGCGAGCGATGCCGGTGCCTGAACAGGACCAGCATTTTTTCATATTCGTCGGCAATCGCGGCTTCCGGCATGCGGGCGACGCGATCGACGATGCGCTGCGCGCGCGGCAGATTGGTCGGGTTGAGATCGCGCGGTTCAACCGCAATATTGAAAGGGCGCACCACGACGCGCGCCGGGTCGGGCTTCAGGCGGAAGGGAAGCCGGAGAAGGGCCAAGCGGTCTCCAAGTTTGTCGACGGTCAGCTTGTCGCGATTCGCGCCGGGTCAAGGATTTCAGGCCCGACCAGATCCTTGCGCCTCGCTGCCGCCTTGCTGACCATCGTATACGACATCAGCGCCGCGAGCGCTGATTCCGCGCCCTTGTTGCGATTTTCCCGGTCCGCATGCAACCCGTCGCAGCACGAGCCGTTCGCCGGATCGTAAAGCCGGCGGCCGAGATCGTTATGCCCTTCAAACCAGCGCAGAACGCCGCGCGCTTTCGCCGCCCAGCCGCTCGCCGGGTCGACCTCAGCCGCAACGCCGTACGCCGCGATCGTCGCGTAAGCCTCGATCGGTTGCTGATCGAAACGGCGCGGCAGTGTCCGGCTCACGCCATAGCTTTGCGTGCCCACGGGACGGAACCATCCGTCCTCCGACGTCTGCATGCAGGAGAGCCATGTCAGCGCGCTCACCGCGTCCTCACACATCTGGTCATCGCCGAGCCGGCGCCCTGCGCTCATCAGCGCCGACGGGAGCAGCGCATTCTCATAGGCGAGGACGTCTTCAAACCAGAACCAGTCGGGAGACGCATACATTTTGAGCAGGCCATGCAACGTGTGCGCATGGGATTTAATGCGGTCGCGTACCGCCGCGCGCCCCGGCGCCGCGGCGTCGACGGCGCACAGCGCGTTCACACCGTGAGCGATTGCGCGCGGAGAGACGAAATCGTCGCTGGCGGGGAGCGCTTCAAAGAACATCCAGTCAGCCCAGGCGCGATGATCGGCGCTCGTGGCATGCTGGCGGGCATGCGCGAGGGCATGCATGGTCCGGCCGTGCGAGTCTTCCGATCCCGCGTCATCGAGGAACCGGCGGTCGAAGCTCATGAAATTGCGAAACCGGCCATTGCCGGCGTTCCAGGCGCCATTGACAAAGGACGCGTAGATTGTCTCGAAGCGCACGCTGACGGGCGAAGCGCGTCCCGCCTCCGAAAGCTGCGTCATCGCCAGCAGCGCGCGCGCATTGTCGTCGATGCAATAGCCCTCATGGCGGTTCGGAATATCCATCGTCGCGTGCTGAAGGATGCCGACCTCGTCGGTCATCTGCTGAAGATAGGCGAGCGGCGCCCGCCACTCGCTGAAGCCGTTCCTGTCGGACATCCTCACAACCTTTCGGGCGCTCTCAAACGCCTCCGCGCGGATAGACGCAAACGATGCGGCGTAGTTCTCCGCAATCACCGGCCAATGCATGCGCCGCCCGTCGTCGTAGGCGTTCTCGCCCATGCGGCGGCGCAATTCATCGTCGCCCAGAAGTTTGATGGCGGCATCCGCGAACGCCGCGGCGTCGCCAAACGGGCAAAGGACGCCGCGCCCGTCGGCGAGAAGCTCGGCCGCATGCCAGTAGGGCGTCGAGATCACCGGCTTCCCGAGCGCGTAGGCGTAAGACAAGGTTCCCGACGTGATCTGCGCTTCGTTGCGATAGGCGGTGACATAAATATCGGCGGCGGAAAGATAGTCGATCAGTTCATCGCCGCCGACGAAGCGGTTGATGAAATCGACGTGGTCCGCGACGCCGAGATTTTCGGCCAGCGCTTTCAGCTCATCGCGATATTTTTCGCCTTCCTGGGCGACGATATTCGGATGCGTCGCGCCAAGGATGACATATTTGGCGGAGGGCCTTGCCCGCACGATATCCGGCATCGCGCGGATCATCGTTTCGACGCCTTTCGACCGCCCGAGCAGGCCAAACGTCATCAACACGTCGCTTCCGCTCCAGCCGAAGCGACGCTTGAAATCATCGGCATCGGGAAAGGGTCTGACGGGCACGCCATGCGGGATCACCGCAATCTTGTCAGGCGCGACGGCGTAAACCTCCTCAAGGATCGCGCGGCCCTTCTCGCTCATCACGACGAGAAGATCGGCTCTGGCGATCAGGCCGCCCAGGACACGCGTCTGCGCCGGATCAAAGCGAGGGGAAATCGTATGCAGCGTCACGATGACGCTGGCGTTCAGTTGATCGAGCAGCTTCAGGATGTGATCGCCGGCGTCGCCGCCGAATATGCCGAACTCATGCTGCAGGCAGACGATCGAAACGCCACGGGCGTTAAGCCGCGCCGCCGCCTGAACATAACTCGCGGCGTCGCCCCGTTCGATGACGAGCGTCACTTCAGGCGGATAATGCTTTCTCGTCGCCTCGGAACCGATGGCGGCGACTGAAACCTCCGCATCGACAGCGCCTGTCAGCGCCTGAAAAAGATCGGACGTAAAACTTGCAATGCCGCATTGTTGCGGCGGGTAATTGCCGATAAACGCGATCTTTTCGCCGGCGAGCGCCGCGCGGCGACGGCGCGCTCGCCCCACGCGAACGTCCGCCTCGGCAAATCTTAAATCCATGATTATTTTCCTAGCGGGAATGCCGTCGCGATACACAACAATAAGGGGTAAGGTTCGTTCCCCGGCCCTCAACCGTTGACTGTTGCCCTAAACATATGGGTGCGCGAGCCGCGAATTGTGTGGCGTCGCATGAAGGGAACGCGTATCGCGACCGCGAATTCCGGATTGCCCGATTAACGATCGGTCATCAACGTACAACGCGCGTCACCCTGACGAAAGTCAGGGTCCAGCGCCACGAGCGAATCCCTTGCGGCTCTGGATGCTGACTTTCGTCAGCACGACGGAGGGTGGTGACGCCATGCCAACCCTCGATCGGGCGTCCTACCCGATCGCCTTCACCAGCAGCGGCGGGGCGGACGCCAGAACGGGCGCCGCGGCGGCGCTGCCGCCCATCCGTTTTTCGAGGCGATCGGAGAACCAGTTGATCAGTCGCCGCCAGAGTTCGTCCCGCATCACCTCGCCCTCATTGTCATGGTCGAGGTTCGGATTGTCGTTCACTTCGATCACGAAGACGCCGCGCTCATTTTCCTTGAGGTCGATGCCGTAAAGCCCGTCGCCGATCAGACGCGCCGCCTTCACCGCCGTTTCGATCACGATTTTTGGCGCCTGATCGAGCGGGATCGTGTGCGTGCCGCCGAAGGAAACGCCGCCATCCTTCTGGTGCTTGGCGATCTGCCAGTGGCCGCGCGCCATTTTGTACTGGCAGGCGTAGAGAGGCTCGCCGCCGAGGACGCCGACGCGCCAGTCGAACTGGGTCGGCATGTATTCCTGGGCGAGGATGAGCGCGGTGTCTTCAAACAGGAGCTTGGCCCTCGATTGAAATTCTTCGAGCGTCGATATCTTGTGGACCGAGCGCGAGAAAGAGCCGTCCGGCGCTTTCAGAACCACCGGCGATCCGAGCCGCGCCATCACTTCCGCGAAGTTCGCCTTGTCGTCGACGATCTCCGTTTTCGGCGCCGGAATGCGCGCATTGTCGAGGAGTTCCTTTAGGTACACCTTGTTGGTGCAGCGGATCATCGATTCGGTATCATCAATGACCGGCATCCCCTCCTGCTCGGCGCGGCGCGCGAAGCGATAGGTGAAATTATCGATCGCGGTCGTCGCGCGGATGAACAGCGCGTCGAATTCCGCGAGCGAGGCAAGCTCGTTCGGATAGATCGGCTCGACCTCGACGCCCATCTTGTCGGCGACAACCGCGAGCCGCTTGATCGAGGCGGGCGAAGACGGGGGGTCGACTTCTTTCGGATCGATCAGCACCGCGAGCGACCATTTGGCCGCGGTTTTCGTCTTCGGCGCGGTCCAGCGCCGGCTCGTATGCTGGTCGAGCGCCGCCAGAAAAAACCGCCGCTCCTCGCCCTTCAATTTGTGCGGCGAGACGATCCGAAGGGCCTGGATTTTCGGCTTCACGCCGCCCGAAATTTCGATTTCGATGACTGGCGCCCGGAACCAGTCGAAGAGGAGTTTCGCAAACCGCTCATAGCCGCGCGGCTGCGTCGTCGTGAAGGCGACCAGCATTTTGTCGACGGGCGCGGCGCCCGCTTCCATGTCTTTTTGTATCGCGGCTTCGAGTTCCGGCACGGCGTGCGCATAAAGCGATTTCTGGCCGAGTTCGACCATCGCCTGCACGGTCGGCGCGACCCGGTGGCGGCGCGCTTCGGCGAGCAGCGACGCGTAATAGCCCTCGCTCTGATAGGTATAGGAACGCGCCAGATTGATGATGTTGGGGCGTCGCCCGGTGAAAAGATTGGGCGTCGTCAGGTAATCCCTGATCCGCATCACTTTGTGCGGCGTTTCATGCTGCGCAAGGTCGCTCGTATATTCGACGAGAATGAGCCAGTCACTCATATCATGGCGCTCATATCATCGCGCTCATCGAAGGGCGCTCATTGACGGGCGCTTATTGTGCGTACTCATGGCTGGGCGCTCCTACCGCCCGATCGTTCCGGCGCTAAAGACCGTTCCATCCGGATCGCGTCTTCGCCGTCGTCGTAATATGCGGGCTTATGTTCGAGAATCGTAAACCCGGCGCGCTCATATAGTCGCTGCGCCGCCCTGTTGGAAGGGCGCAGTTCAAGGCGAAGGGATCCGGCGCCGCCGCGCCGCGCTTCCTTTCCCGCGGCGGCAAGCAGCGCGTCGCCGACGCCCTTGCCCCGGAAATCCGGATCGACAGCGAGCGAATACAGGCGGGCGACCTCGGACCCCTTCCGGAACAGAATCAACGCATAGCCAGCGGCAAGTCCCGCCGATTCGGCGATCAGGAAAAGAGCGGCCTCACTCGCAAGGAGGCGGCGCAGATTTCGGCGGGGAAAACGGTCAAGGGTGAAGGCGCGGCATTCGACCCCGTCGAGCCGGTCGAGATCAAGCCGGTGCGCACGGCGGATCCTGAGATCGGCGTCCGGGCGGGCGCTGACTTGCGCTATCGGCATCGCGTGCTCGTATCGACAATTCGGCATCTCTATCCGCATCGGCGATGAGCGCAAGAAATCCTTTCGAAATAATCCTTAATCCAGCGCCATCCTCACCGCCTCGCGCAGCGCCGGAATGAGGTCAGCCTCGAACCACGGATTTTTCCTGATCCAGCCATTGTTTCGCCAAGACGGATGCGGCGTCGGAAAGAAATCCGGCGTAAAATCGCGCCAGCGCGCGACTGTTGCGGTCAGTGTCGCGTCCGCCCGATCGCCGAGATGCCAGGCTTGCGCGTAAGAGCCGACGAGGACCGCGGTCCTGACGCGCGGCATCGCGGCCATTAATCGTGCGCGCCACCGCCGGGCGCATTCCTTGCGCGGCGGCCGGTCGCCGCCTTTGGCGTCATAACCCGGAAAACAAAAACCGATCGGCGCGATCGCGACTTGCGCCGCGTCGTAAAAAACATCTTCGCCGATCCCGAGCCAGTCGCGCAGCCGGTCGCCCGAAGGGTCGGTGAACGGCCGGCCGCTGAGGTGGACCCTGATCCCCGGCGCCTGGCTGAAAACCGCGAGCCTTGCTGTTGTCGAGACCTGAAGAACCGGGCGCGGTTCATGCGGCAACGGCGCTCCCGCCGGCGTCTCGATACAGGCGCGGCAGGCGCGGATTTCGGCGACGAGGGTTTCAAGGCGGCAATCGGCAACCGGCAATCGGGAACAAGAAAGGCTGACCGGCTGATTCACCATTCCCGACTCACGGCTCTTTCGACAGATGCGCCAGCTTCCCCGCATTCGCCTCCCAGTTCCGGCCGTCAAATTCCCGGATCTCGATCGAGCGGAAAGCGCCGCGGTCCATGCAATTCAGGTTGAGTGAGTAACCGTCCGGGTTCGAGCGCGGAACGTAGAAGGACTTCACCCCGCATGTCTTGCAGAAAAGGTGCTTCGCGACGCCCGTGTTGAACGAATAGGTTGTCAGCGCGTCTTCGCCCTTGAGCAGGCGGAAGCGCGCGGCCGGCGCGATAAGATGCAAAAAGCCCGTCATCGCGCAGACCGAGCAGTTGCAGGCGTCGATGACGACGTCGTCGTCGGTCTCGGCTTCCCAGCAAACCGCGCCGCAGTGGCAGCCGCCCTTTTTCCAGCTTCGCGTCATCATCTTTGCCTCATGGCGCGTGCGGATCATCCAACCCAGATCAACCCGATCACGGCGCCGGTCATCAAGGTCGCCAAGGTGCCGGAAATCAGCGCGCGCGGCGCCAGTTCAATCACATCCTGACGCCGGTCGGGAGCCAGCGCGGTGAAGCCGCCGATCACAATGCCCAGTCCGGCGAAATTCGTGAAGCCGCACAGCGCATAGACGATGATGAGAAAACTCCGCTCGCTGAAGGCGTCGGGTCCGGCCTTCGCCAGTTCGACATAGGCGACGAGTTCGTTGACAGCGGTCTTGATCCCCAGCAGCGAGCCGGCGTCGAAGGCCTCCGACCACGGAACCCCCGCAAGCCACATCAACGGCGCGAACATCCAGCCGAATATCCGCTCGATCGTCAGCGGCGCGCCAAGGACATCCGGCGCCGCGGTGAGAATGATGTTGATCAGCGCGGCGAAGGCCGTAAACGCGATCAGCGAGGCGATGACGTTCAGATAAAGCGCCAGTCCGTCGCTGACGCCGCGCATGAACGCGTCCATCGAGCTTGCGTATTTGAAGTCGTCCGCTGCGCTCGCGGGCGTCGGCGTTGCGCCCTTTTCTTCCGGGATCATTATTTGCGCCATCAGGATCGCCGCCGGCACCGAAATAATCGAGGCGACGATGATATGGCCGAGTACGGAGGGATCGATCTCGGCGAGGATGGTCGCGTAGACGGCCATCACCGTGCCGGCGACGGTTGCAAAACCCGCCGTGATGATGACGAAAAGTTCCGACCGCGAAACTTTCGAGAGGAACGCGCGGATCAGCAGCGGCGCTTCCGTCATCCCAAGAAATGTGTTGGCGGCTGACGCGAGCGCCACGGCGCCGCCGACGCGAAATCCCCGTTCAAGAAGAAAAGCAAAACCCCGGACGGCCGCCTTGAGAACGCGCCAATGCCAGAGCAGCGCCGAGAGACCGGAAAAGAAAATCATCAGCGGCAGCGCCTGAAAGGCGAAGTTGAACATCGCGCCTTGATTGGTCACCGCAAACGGCGCGTCCGCCCCGCCGAGATGGCCGAAGACAAAGGACGTCCCGGCGCGCGTCGCCGCTTGCAACGCGCCGACGACGATCTGCAGCGAACCAAGCGCCTCCCGCGCCGGCGGCAGGTAAAGAAGGAGCGCGGCAATCGCGATCTGCACCGCGATTGTCCAGACCGCCGTCCAGAACGGAAAGCGCAGTTTGTTTGACGAAAAGAGCCAGGCGATCGCGGTGAAAGCGACGAGCCCCAGCGCGCTCTGGCCGCGCGGCCCGATCGCCGCCAGCTCGATTGGTAACTCCATGTTGAAACGCCGCCCCGCCTCTCTCAAATCCGGCGGCGGACTATGACCAAAGCCGGCGCCGGAGTCACGCCGCGGCCGGCGCCCTCCAAGTTTGGCCCACGTCGTCTTTTCCCGCGCAATCGTTCATATTCACTTATTGCATTGCGACGGGAGGAGTTCGATGCGCCATCTGATAACCGCCGCCTGTTTCATGGTCGCCAGCACCGCTGCAGCGGCGGCGACGCCCGACCAGGCGGTCGCGGCGGCCCGCGCATGGCGCGAGGCGCACGCGGCGGAGATCGTCGCCGAATTCGTCAACCTCTTGCGGATTCCAAATGTCGCCGCGGACGCCGAAGGCGTCAGGCGGAACGCCGAGCATATCTCCGCCCTCTTCGCCGCTCGCGGTTTCGACATGGAGCTTCTCGAATCCGAGGGCGCTCCTCCGCTCATTTATGGGGCGCGGGACAGCGCTGCAGCAACGCGAACGATCGCGATCTACGTCCACTATGACGGACAGCCGGTTGACGAAACCGAATGGACGGCGCCGCCTTTCGCGCCGGCGCTGTATTCGCGGGCGATCACCGACGGCGGCGCTTTGATCGGATTGCCCAAGACGGGCGAAGCGGTCGATCCGGAATCGCGGCTCTATGCGCGCTCGGCCAGCGACGACAAGGCGCCGATCATTGCTCTTCTTGCGGCGCTCGACGCGCTCGATGCGGCGTCCATTCCGCTGTCGTCGAATATCCGCCTGATCTTCGACGGCGAGGAAGAATCGGGATCGCCGCATCTCCCGGCCTATCTCGGCGCGCACCGCGAAAAATTCGCCGACGTCGACCTCTGGCTTTTCGGCGACGGCCCGACCCACCAGAGCGGCGCCGCGCAGCTTGTGTTCGGCGTCCGCGGTGTCGCCGGTTTAGAGGTGACGGTCTACGGGCCAAATCGCGGGCTTCATTCCGGTCATTATGGAAACTGGTCTCCGGGGCCGGGCTGGCGTCTGGCGCGGCTCCTCGCGTCGATGAAGGACGATGAGGGGCGTGTGCGCATTCGCGACTTTTACAAGTCGGGCGATCCGATCACCAAAGCCGACCGCGCCGCCATCGCCGCGATGCCGCCGGTCGACGCGGACCTGCGCGCGGCGTTCGGCCTCGCGGAGACCGAAAGGAACAACGCGCCGCTTGCCGAAATGATCCTCATGCCCGCGCTCAATCTGCAGGGGCTAAGAAGCGCCGATGTCGGCGACAAGGCGCGCAACATCATTCCGCCAACGGCGACCGCATCGATCGGACTGCGCCTCGTTTCGGGCGATGATCCGGACACAATGCTGGATCTGGTCGAAGCCCACATCAGGCGTCAAGGTTATACGATTGTGCGCGACGAACCGGACGCGCAAACCCGCGCAACGCATGGCCTGATCGCAAGAGTTGTCCGGGGCGGCGGCTATCCCGCCGTCCGCAGCCGCATTGACGATCCGGCGTTCATGCCGCTGATCGACGCGCTCAGCGTCGCGGCCGGCGACCACCTGTTGCTGGCGCCAGCGCTCGGCGGCTCGTTGCCTCTCTACATGTTTACCGAAGCGAACGACGCGCCGATCGTGATCCTGCCGATCGCCAATTACGACAACAACCAGCATTCAGCCGATGAAAACATCCGTCTCGGCAATCTTTTTTACGGCATCGACGCCTATGCGGCGGCGCTGACGATGGAGTAACGCGGAGATCTTCGCCTACATCGCCGCGGGCGCGGCGGCGACGATCCTGCGGCTCGGGAAGCGATAGAATTTATGCGTCCCGATGACGGCGGTCGGCGTCAAGGTCCCCGCCCAGGGCGGGGAGACATAGTCGGCGTGGTAATGCGTCGCGCTGCGGCTCACCGGCGTACGGATACCGGCGAGAATGGCGCCCGAGAGCAATTCCGCGTCACGCCACTGGCGTCCGTTCAGCCGGGCTTTCATCGAACCGTCGCAGGTGAACGAGAACTGGCAGCCGGTCCGGCGTTCTGACCCCTGATAGACAACTTCGCAGATAGTGTCCGGATAGACCGAACTGGCGACGCGGTTGAGGACGACATCGGCGACCGCAGCCCGGCCGACCCGGGATTCGCTGCGCGCTTCGTAATAGATCGCTTCGGCGAGACAGGTGCGTTCTTCGCCGTCGAGCCTTGCGATCTCGATGTTCGAGAAATCAAAATCGACGAGATCGGCGATCGGGGCGCCGGCCGCGATCAGCTTAGCCGGCGCAATCGCCGGCTTCAGCCGCGGCGAGTTCATCGCATCGCGGACGCTCGCGGTTTCGCGGGCGAGGAAATTGGCGTAGTCGGCGACCAGCATCGCTTCGTCGGCGACGTCATTAGCAACCGCGCGGGCGACGTCGCTGCGCTTGACGGACGCCGTCGCGCTCATTGCCGTCATCATGATGCAGATCGCAACGCCCGCGGTCGCCAACAAGCTGCGCACGGTCCAGCTTACGTCCGGCACATGGTGACCGCTGGTATCGTGACGCATTTTCTTGTGGCCCATCGTCGGTTTGTCCGCCATCGTTACGCCTATCCTCGCAATAGGCCCGTTCGAATGAACACCGGTTTCCGAATAGTCGTTCCGCTTCCGCGGCGACGGTGCGGACAAAGGCGCTCTCTTTTCTTCGCTCTCGTAACCGACGCTTCCCGCGACCGGCTCAACCTCTCCCCAACTCACCAAGAGAAGCAAAAGACGCGCCCACGGGGCGCGTCCTGCGATTCCAATATGGCGCCCGCACCGCACCTGCGCAAATTAAAAATGGCAGGATCAACTCTTTGTTCATATTGATTAACGCGTATTAATCGCTTGAATTGCAGGCATAATTTCGGCGGACAGGAATTCGTAAACCTTCCAGTCCGTTGATATTGCTCAATGCAGGCTGGTTTTCTTTTGCGTTGCAGCAAGCGACGCCTGCGCGGCGGCGAGGCGCGCGATCGGCGTCCGGTAGGGGGAACAACTCACATAATCGAGACCGACCGTGTCGACAAATTCGATCGAGGCGGGGTCGCCGCCATGCTCACCGCAGATTCCAAGTTTCAGTTTGGGACGGGCCGCGCGTCCCTTTTCGGCGGCGATCCGGATCAACGCGCCAACGCCCGGCTGGTCGAGGGTGACGAACGGGTCCTTTTCGAAGATGCCGGCGCGCAGATAGTCCGGCAGGAAGGAAGCGCTGTCGTCGCGCGACAGTCCGAACGTCGTTTGCGTAAGGTCATTGGTGCCGAACGAGAAAAACTCCGCATGGGCGGCGATCGCGTCGGCGGTCAGCGCGGCGCGGGGAAGTTCGATCATGGTCCCGACAAGGTAAGTGAGCCGGGCCTTGCGCTCGGCGAGAACGGCGGCGGCGACGACATCGACACGCGCCTTCATCATCGCCAGTTCCTTTTCGTCCGCGACCAGGGGAATCATGATCTCCGGCTCGACCGGATCGCCGGTCTCGGCGCCGACATTGAGCGCCGCTTCGATAATCGCGCGCGCCTGCATTTCGTAAATCTCCGGATAGGAGACGCCGAGCCGGCAGCCGCGATGGCCGAGCATCGGGTTGAATTCGTGCAAGGCGTGGGCGCGCTCTTTCAGTTTTCTGGCGTCCATCCGCGATGACTTTGCGACTTCCTCTATTTCGGCGTCCGAATGCGGCAGGAATTCATGCAGCGGGGGATCAAGCAGGCGAATGGTGACGGGGAGCCCCTTCATCACCCGGAAGATTTCTTCAAAGTCCGACCGCTGCATCGGCAGAAGTTTGGTCAGCGCCGCTTCGCGCCCTTGCCTGTCTTCGGCGAGAATCATCTCGCGCACGGCAACGATGCGGTCGGCGTCGAAAAACATGTGCTCGGTGCGGCAAAGGCCGATGCCTTCCGCGCCAAACGCGCGGGCGACGCGCGCGTCATGCGGCGTCTCGGCGTTCGCCCGCACCTTCATCCGGCGGGCGGCGTCCGCCCAGCCCATCAGCGTTGCGAAGTCGCCGGACATTTCGGGTTCGACGGTCGAAACCTTGCCGGCGAAAACCTTGCCGGCGGCGCCGTCAACGGTGATCAAATCCCCTTTCCTGATGGTTCGTCCGGCGACGGTAAATGTCTCCGCTTTGTGGTCGATACGGAGATCGCCCGCCCCGCAAACGCAAGGTCGCCCCATGCCGCGCGCGACAACCGCCGCGTGGCTGGTCATGCCGCCGCGCGCGGTGACGATCGCCTTTGAGGCGTGCATGCCGTGAATGTCTTCGGGGCTGGTCTCTTCGCGCACCAGGATGACATCGACCTTATCGACGGCGAGCCGCTCAGCTTCGTCGGGATCGAACACCACGATGCCCACCGCCGCGCCAGGGGACGCCGGCAGGCCCTTGCAGATGATGTCGCGCTTATAGCTCTCGGCGATGGTCGGGTGCAGCAACTGGTCAAGCGCCGAGGGATCGACGCGCAGGATGGCTTCGTCCTGCGTGATCAAACCTTCGCTCGCCATATCGACGGCGATCCTCAGCGCCGCCTTGGCGGTGCGCTTGCCGTTGCGGGTCTGGAGCATCCAGAGCTTTCCGCGCTCGACCGTGAATTCCATGTCCTGCATGTCGCGGTAATGCCGCTCCAGCACGCCGTAGATGCGCACCAGCTCGGCATAGGCGTCCGGCATCGCCCGCTCCATCGAAGGCTTGTCGGAGCCTGCGCCGACCCTCGCGAGCTCGGTGATGTCCTGCGGCGTCCGGATCCCGGCCACGACATCCTCGCCCTGGGCGTTGATCAGGTACTCGCCGTAGAGCGCCCGCTCGCCCGTAGACGGGTTGCGGGTGAAGGCGACCCCGGTCGCCGACGTGCTTCCC
>JBGTLL010000258.1:0-2134 GCA_041744115.1 Parvularculaceae bacterium
CCGCTCGCCGATCCCGCGATCGGCGCCGACGGCCGGTCGCTGACCTTCGACCTCGGCCTGGTCGCGCCGTCAGAAACTGTCGACCTCGCCTATGTCGTCGAGGTCGCGGCCGGCGCGAAGTATGGCCTGGCGGTCAATCGCGCGCAGGCGGTGAGCGCCGCTGGCGTCGCGCTTTCGAACCGGGCCGAAGCCGCGATTGAAGTCGAAGACGACTTCCTGCGTTCAAGCCTCTCGATCGTCGGCCGCATTATCGAGGACGGCTGCGAACTTGACGCTTCGGGCGCGAAGAACCTCCGCGCCGGCAAAGGCGTCGCCGGCGTCCGTCTCTACATGGAAACCGGCGCGACGGTCGTCAGCGATGAAAACGGTCTTTACCATTTCGAGGACGTAACGCCCCGCACGCATGTTGTGCAGGTCGATGAAGACAGCCTCGCCGATGGCTATGAACTCGTCAGTTGCGTCAGCAACACGCGTTATGCGGGATCTCCCCGCTCGCAATTCATCGACGCCAAAGGCGGCAAAGTATGGCGGGCGAATTTCTATGTTCGGTCCGTTGCTCCGCTGAGCCAGACCGAAAAGAATTCTCGCGAATCCGACGTTGCGCCATGGATTCCGGGATCCGCCAAGAGGCGGCCCCGGAATGACGACGAAGATGAAGCGCCTGCTTCCGCGGCAAAAGCGGCGGCCTTCAACGCCGACAGGGAATATCTCGCCTTCGACAAGATCTGGCTGAACCAGCAGACGGCGGACCTCGCCTTCGCCTATCCGGCGGGCGGCGTCACGCCTTCGTCGCCCTCGGTCAATCTCGGCCTCAAGCACGCCGCCGACCTCAGGCCGGCGCTGTTTTTGAACGGCCGCCAAGTCGCGGGTGAAAACTTCGCCGGGCGCGAGGTGGGCATCATGGGGACGGTCGCCCTGACGCGCTGGCGCGGCGTCGATCTTCTCGAAGGCGAAAACAAATTCGAGGCGGTCCTCAAGGACGCCAACGGCGCCGAGATCGCGCGGATCGCACGCGTCGTCGATTACATCGGCCGGGTCGAGCGGGTGGCGCTGATCGCGGAACGAACGCGCGCTTTTGCCGATGGCAAAACCCGTCCCGTGATCGCCGTCAAAGTGACGGACGGCGCCGGCCGGCCGGTCCATGCGGGCCGCATCATCGGCGTCGAGATCGCGCCGCCCTTCCGCGCCGCAACGCGCGACGCGATCGAGCAAAGAGCGCCGCTCGACGCGCCGTTGTCGGCGCAATCGGGGGTTCCGGTCGGCCAGAACGGGATTGCCCTGATCGAGCTTGAGCCGACCGTTGAAACCGGACTTGCCCGGATCAAGGTCGAACTCGACGGCGGCGGCGCCAGGTCGTTCACCGTCCATGTGAAGCCCGCGCTCCGCGACTGGATCGTCGTCGGCCTCGCGGAAGGCGAAGGCGGACTCGAAAAAGGCGGCGGCGCGGCGGCCGACCCCACAGGCAGCGATCTCATCGGCGACGGCCGTATCGCCGGTTTCGCCAAGGGCACGGTCAAAGGCGACTGGCTGGTTACGATCGCGGGCGACAGCAACAATGAGCGCGGGGCCGAGGACGACGAACTCTTTGACGTCATCGATCCCGACGACCGCTATCCGCTTTACGGCGACCGCTCGAACCAGAGCTTCGAAGCGCAGAGCCGCTACCCGATTTACCTCAAAGCCGAGAAGGGAGGCTTCAAGGCGCAGTTCGGCGACTATGACACGGGTCTCAACGACTCAAAGCTCAGCCGCTATTCCCGCCGTCTTTCGGGCCTGCAGACAGTTTACGAAAGCGAGCGCTTCGCCTTTACCGGCTTTGCGGCGGAAACCAACCAGGCTTTCGTCAAGGACGAGATCGCGGCGGACGGGACGTCCGGGCCGTTCAATCTCGGCGCCGCGCCGCTCGTTCGCAATTCCGAAACGATCCGCATCGAAACCCGGGACCGCTTCCGGCCGGATGTCATCATCGGCTCGGTCCCGCTCATCCGCTACGCCGATTACGACATCGATTTCGCGACTGGTGAAATTATTCTCAGGCTGCCGGCGCCGGCGGCCGACGCCGCGTTCAACCCGAACGTCATCGTCGTCGATTACGAAACCGCGGCGCCGATCGATCGCAATCTGACCGCCGGCG
>JBGTLL010000259.1:0-61478 GCA_041744115.1 Parvularculaceae bacterium
GGGGAGAGGGAGAAGGAGAATCACACCCGGCGGAATGCCGCCGCGTCCGCTCTTAACTGCAAGATGTCGCCGACGCGGACGATCTCGCCGTCCACGCGCACGGGGTCGGCGACCAGCGGAAGGATCTCATCGCCAAGCGGCCCACCGCCGGCGTCCGTCATCAGCAGCACGCTTTCGCGGCCCTTGCCGTCGCGCGCCCAGAAGGCCGGCGGAATTCCGCCGCGGATGCAGAGCGCGGCGCATGCCTTGTGAGTCTTGCCGCGACCGGGGCGCATCACGCCGAAGAAACATTTCGAGTCGAGGATCTCTCCGCCAAGCTCGGCGCGGCCAAGCCGTTGTTCATCAACGAAGGCGAGCGCCGCCGGCGCCGCAACCGTTGTCGGCGTCAGCCATTTGCCGAGGCTGAGCGGCACTTCAAGCATCAGCCGGTCCTTGCGTTCGATGAGAACGCCGGACGCGCGGACGACGCGGCCCGCCGCGGCTTCAAGCCTCAGCGCGCTCGTGCATTTGCCTTGGGCGACGATGAGGACCGTGCGGACGCCATAGGGGGCCTCCTCATCGGCGACGCGCAGCATCGGGTAGGGCTTGGCGACGAGAACGCCTTCGACGACGTGGGTCGCGCCGGTCTGCCAGCTTCCCGCCCCCGGATCGGACAGGCTCTTTGCGACAAGCCAGCCGATCCCGGTTGTGGCGCCGAGAAGCAGGGGCGCCGCGGCGAGCAGAAATCGCCGGTCAACCGCCGGCGCCTTCGCCCATCCGATAAAGAGGTCGTCGTCGCGATCTGGGGGAATGACCCCGCGGTTGAGGCTCAAGGCTTTGCCCCCCTGATCGTGATCGGCGCGCCGGCCTGACCGAGCGGGTTCTTCTTTACACGGACAAAAATGCGTCCGAGGCTTGAGAGGCGCAGATCATGGGTGGCGATGCGTTCATTAAAGGGCGGCGGTGAAACGCCGTCTTGCGGCCGGTACTGCCAGCCATGCCAGGGGCAGGTAATGAAGCCGTCCTTGATCACCCCCTCGCCAAGCGGGCCGTTCTGGTGGCGGCATGCGTTTTCGACCGCATAGATCTTCGCGCCGTCGCGAAAGACCGCAACCCGGTCGCCTTTCGGCAAGGGCGCGATGACGGCGCGCTTGTCGGGAATGTCTTCAGGCGAACAAACGTCGAGCCAGCCGTCCGGCGCATGAACGCCCTTCATGCCGCTGTCGCGGCGCCATTCGCGAGCGCCGGCGACAACATGCAGGCCCGCGACAAGCGCCAGCGCGGCGACCATCAGCGCGGGATAAACGACAGACTTTTCCGTCATCAGCGCGCCGTAGGCGACATGCAGCACGAGAAGGCCGTAGGCGGCGTAGACAGCCATGTGCAGCAATTTCCAGACCGGGGCCGAAAGGGTCTTCAGCCAGAAATCATGGCTGGTCGCCGCCATCAGGAAGAGGATCGCAAAGGCGGCCAGTCCGAAGATCTCGAACGGAAATCCTTCGACCGATCGATAGAGCGGATTGGAAACGAAGAGCGAGACGAACGGATTGAGCGGTCCTCCGCCATGATACCAGAACAGCGCCAGCGCAAAATGCGCGACCGCTGCCAGAAACGTCATCACGCCAAGGTGCCGGCGATTGTAAAGGAGCGGCAGGACCCTCGGCGTCAGCCTCGCCAGCGGTCCGATCGCCAAGGTAATCGTCAGCATCAGGAACGCCGCGTCGCCTAGCGCCCGGATCAAGAGGCCGACAGCGTCGGCCTGATGGCCGGTCGCTTGGCTGCGCAGGCCGATCGCCATGAAGACGCCGATGAACGCCGCGGTCGCCGCGACAACGCAGAGATCATAAACGATCTTGTTGCCGTTCCATTGGACCGCCTGATATTTAAGGCCCATCAGTCCGCCTCGCCGGTTACGGCAATATCAGCAAGATCTGACGACGGTTCTGCCGACAGATCCGGCGGCGCGCGCCACAGCGCCAGCGCGAGGCCCGCGGCGATCGTCGGCGCAAGGACAATCCAGATCATGAGATGCAGGCGGCGCTGCGGGCGTTTCATGCGCGCGCGCGCCTTGAAACCCTTGGAGCCATCACCATGAGCACAATGAGGACCGGCCACAGGAGGGCCGCGCCGGGAAGAAGGAGCAGCCGGAAGCCCGTCCCCGCATCGTTCGCGGCGCCGTCAATCCGCTGGACGCCCCGAAAAACAAAATAACCGCCAAACAGCGCGCCCGCGGCCAGATAGAAGGCGACGCCGAGCCAGACCGTTTGCGCCAATTCGATTGTCACCGCTCGCCCCCTGGGCGTCCCCGCGCCCGCCAGCGATCATGACCGAACTCTCCGCGCCCGGAAAGGCGTCCCGACGGATTGTGATAGGCCGCGCAATTTTGCGTGTTCAAATCCGCGGCGCGCGATGAAAGATCCCGATCGGCTTGCCCTTGTAGGGCGCGTCCGCGACGCGCCTGAACGCGTGCGCTTCGGCGACGCGGATCGACGCCGCGTTGGCGGGATCGATGATGCAGGAAAATGTCGCGCCGGGAAACTTTCGCGTCCCCCAATGAAGCGCCGCCGCGACCGCTTCCTTCGCATAGCCGCGGCCGTGAACGGACGGCGCAAGGATCCAGCCGAATTCCGGTTTGCCGTCGAGCGAGGGTTCAATCGCGCGTTTGAAATCGGCAAGCCCGATCTCGCCGATGACGGCGCCCGTCGCTTTTTCTTCGACCAGCCAGAAGCCGAAGCCGGTCAGCGCCCATAGCCCTTCCATCCGCGCGAATTTGACCCACGCTTCTTCCGCGCCGAGCGGCATGACGGTCGTAAAACGCGCGACTTCCGGCGCCGCCCAGATCGCGGCGTAGGCGGGAAAATCCGCGGCCGTCCGCCCCCGGAGAATCAGCCGCGACGTTTCAACGATTGGCGTCATTCAGCTTTCTTGCGCGCGATATAGGCGTCGATCTCGTCGCTGAGGACGGCGAGCGGCAAGCCGCCCTGATAGAGAACCGCGTCATGAAATTCGCGGATGTCGAATTTGTCGCCAAGCGCTTTTTCCGCCTTGCGGCGCAATTCCCAGATCGTCAGCTCGCCCATTTTATAGGCGAGCGCCTGCCCCGGCCAGGAAATGTAGCGATCGACCTCGACCTCGACATTCTTCAGCGACAGCGCCGTGTTGCCGCCGAGATAATCCAGCGCCTGCTGGCGTGTCCATCCTTTGGCATGAATGCCGGTGTCGATGACAAGCCGGCAGGCGCGCCACATCTCCATCGAAAGCCGGCCGAACTCTTCATAGGGCGTTGTGTAAACGCCCATTTCGGCGCCGAGCTTTTCCGCGTAAAGGCCCCAGCCCTCGCCGAACGCGTGCGGATAAAACCGCGCGCGGAATTCAGGCGCGCCTTCGACTTCATAAGCGAGCGCGCCCTGAAGATGATGGCCCGGAACCGCCTCGTGCAACGTGAGCGCCGGCAGTTCGTAAAGCGGCCGCTTGTCGAGCGCGTAGGTGTTCACCCAATACCTTCCGCCGCGCTTGCCGCCCGGCGGCGCCGGCACGTATCGCCCGCTCGTATAATTCGGCGCAATTTCTTCCGGCACCGCTTCAACCGAATAGGGCTGGCGCGGCAATTTTCCGAAAAAGGCGGGCAGTTTGCCGTCGATCGATTTCGACAGGAAGGCCGCGCGCTCGAGCAAGGCTTCCGGCGACGTCGCATAAAACTGATCATCCGTGCGCAGAAATTCGAGGAAAGCCGCGAAGTCGCCCGCAAAGCCGGTTTGCGCGATGACGCCCGACATTTCCTTGCGGATGCGCGCGACTTCCTTGAGGCCGGTCTTGTGAATCGCCTCCGCGGTCACATCGTCCCGCGTCGTGTAATAGCGAACCAGCGCTTCGTAATAGGCGGCGCCGTCCGGCAGCGCGCCGGCCCCGATCTTCGCGGCCGCTTTCGGCGCGTATTCGTCGCGCATGAATTCAAAGGCGCGCCGGAACGCCGGAATGGTTTCGCGTTCGAGCAGCGCCGCCCCTTCGCGCTGCAATTCCTCGGCGCGCTTTGCCGGAATGGCGGCCGGCATCGCCAGAAAGGGGCGGTATAACGGATGATTTTCGAGCGGCGTCGCCGCCTGCGCCTCGAACGATGGAAGGATTCCCGGGAGAATCTCTTTCGGCTGCGCAAACCCCTCGTCGAGGCCCGCGCGCATGTTTTCGACATTCTGGTCGAGATAGTCTGGCAGCGCCGAAAGCCGTTTCAGATAGGCGCGGTAATCCGCTTCGCCCTCGAACGGCGTTCCGTCAACGACGAAACCGAATTCATTGTGAAAGCCGCTGTCCGACAGAAACGGAATTCGCCATCCGCGGAAGGCGGCAAGCGCGATCTCATGTTTCAAAATGAATCGCAACAGTGAAATGTTCAACCGGTCCGCGTCGCTCGCCGAGGCGAGGTCCGCCGCATCGAGGCGCGCCAGAAACGCCTTCGCTTCGTCAAGGCGCCGCGCCTGATCTTCCGGCGCGACCGAGGGAACGCGGTCGTTATGATCGTCAATCCCCGCGGCGGTCGCCGCGAACGGATTTTCGCTCATCTCGTTCGCCCAATAGTCGGTGAATATGCGGCCCGGCGTTTCGTCGGCGCCCGCCGCTTGCGATGTGGCGACCAGCATTGAAAAAACGGCGATGGCGAATGCAGGGATTTTCAGCTCGACCTCCCGGTTCCGGCGCCGGCGGAACTTAGGCCAATCCCCGCGGCAGCGCCAAGGGCGGAGGCGAAATGGTGAAAGACGCGACACCCTCTCCCCCGAGATCTCCCCCAGGGTGGGGCGCGTCTTTCCGGCCCCGACGGAGCGGGTTTCGTTGGGCGACTGTCCGCCGCCGGAGCCAAGCGCTGGCCTCGCCGCCCGAGGAGGCCGCCGGCGAATTGATCGGCGCAGGGCTGAGTTGCGCGGATCCGCCGGAGGGCGGCGCCAAGGCGCCAGCGCTTCCAAATCATCGAGTTCAAGCGTGGAAGGCGTCGTTCAGCCCGCCTCCCAGTCGCCACTATGACCGGACGCCGGATCGGGGCTTGTGACGAAGATCACGCCGGGACGAAGAATTTCCAGCGCTTGCCCCCTCGCGCTCCCGTGAAAAAGAGTGTTTTCGTTTTGGCGGCGACCTCGGCAATAGAAGCCTCGCCCCGACAGAGGAAATCGCAAATGTTCTCAAAAAGTCTCGCCTCAGCCGTCTTCGCTGGCGTCGCGCTTCTCGCGTCACATGCTGCGGCCGCATCGCCGGAAATCTTCACCGGCCGGTTTTCGGGCCTCGCGGTCAGCGGCTATGATCCGGTCGCCTATTTCGACGAGGGCGCGCCGGTGAAGGGAAAGAAAGAATTCTCGCTCGAGCATGACGGCGCGACGTGGCGTTTTTCATCCGGCGACAATCTGGCGAAATTCAAGGCCGACCCCGAAGCCTACGCGCCGCAATATGGCGGCTATTGCGCCTGGGCCGTCAGCCAGGGATATACCGCGCCCGCCAATCCGGACAATTGGTCCGTACACGGCGGAAAGCTCTACCTCAACTATGACGACAAGGTTCAAAGCGACTGGCTGAAAGACCCGGACGGCTTCATCGAAAAGGCCGGCGCGAACTGGCCGGGCGTCCTGTCGAAATGAATGGCGCGAGTGACGGGGACTTGAACCCGCGACCTCCGGCGTGACAGTTCTGTGTACTGATCCTGCGGCGAAGTCTTCCCAACAGGCTTTGCCTGGATCAGGTCTGATTTCAACTCCTTATGAGTTTGATATTTTTCAGGGCTGGAGCGTGTTCCCGAAAAGCGCGAGCGGTTTTCGGATCAGAACGCGCGACCCCTTTTGACCATCCGCACACTGCGTGAATTGGAGGCAAGGCGTTGAAATTACTGGCGCACCCGAAGGGATTCGAACCCCTGGCCTTTGCCTTCGGAGGGCAACGCTCTATCCAGCTGAGCTACGGGTGCATCGGCCTTCCTTAGCGTAACCGCGCCGGGCCGGCAATCTGACGCGCGGGTCTGTTGCCGCCACTTTCCGGTCGCAATCCCTTTGAATAAGGTCGCGGTCCAGTCCCCCAATCAGGGCCGAACGAGGCGAATGTGTTGTGACAAAAGTTCGGGTTCTCGCGTTGGCGATCGCAATTGCGGCGGCGACGCCTGCGATTGCGAAGGAAAAAGACGCCGCGCCCGTCGCCCCGTCGCCGGCGATCTGGCGGGTTGCGGATGCTGACAGCGAAATTTATCTCCTCGGGACATTCGGCATGCTCCCCCAAGGCGCGGTCTGGCGTTCGCGTGCGATTGCGGGCGCAATCGACGCCTCGGAGACCTTGTGGTTCGAGGCGCCCGTTGGCGACGCGGCGGCGCAAGAGAGCGCCAACCGGATTTTCGCCGCGCAAGGAACGCTGGGCGGCGGCCGCACCTTGTCGGCGCTCCTTGCGCCGGAACAGCGCGACGCGCTCGGCCGCATTGCAGCGGCGCTCAAAATGCCAATCGCGTCGCTGGACGCCCTGAAGCCATGGGCGGCGTTCGTCGTCCTGTCGTCGCAGGTGCACGCCAGGGAAGGGATCAACCTCGCCGAAGGCGTTGACGCCGCCCTTACGCGCGAAGCGCTCGACCGCGGCCGAGCGCTTCGATTCTTCGATTCAATCGACGGCGCGCTCGGCGTCCTCACCGCCATGCCGCAAAAGACGCAGATCGAATTGCTCAGCTTTCTGATCGACGACTGGGCGCGCCAGCAGGAGACCGCGCTTGCGGGCTTCGAGGCGTGGCGCAGCGGCGACATCGCGGCGACCGACGCTTTTCTCAACCGGGCGATGCGCGAGACTGCCCCGGCGGCCTATCAAGTTCTTGTCGAGGAGCGAACGCAGGAACTGGCGGACGGAATCGGCGACATTCTGGGCGGGCGCGGGACGGCGTTCGTCGCGCTGAACGCCAGCTATCTCGTCGGCGCCGGGTCGCTGCCGAAGGCGCTCGCCGCGCGCGGGCACGCGGTCGAACGCATCGGCGAAAAAGAACCGGAAAAACTCAAGGCCGATTGAGATATCCTTGGCCGGGCGTTGCTTGACAGTCTGGCCGATTGAGCGTTTCTCGCGCCCGCACAACCTGGAAGTCAGATCATGGAATTCAATGTCGCGGTCGTCGGCGCCACCGGCAATGTCGGCCAGGAAATTCTCTCGATTCTGGATGAACGGCAGTTTCCCGTCGCCGAGGCGTTTGCGATCGCTTCGCGCCAGTCGATCGGTCGCGAAGTCTCGTTCGGCGACCGCACCTTGAAGTGCCGCGACCTCGAGACGTTCGATTTTTCGAAGGTCGATATCGCGCTGTTTGCCGCCGGCGCCACGGTCGCCAAGGACTGGGCGCCGAAGGCCGCGCGCGCCGGCGCCGTCGTCATCGACAATTCCTCTCATTTCCGCATGGATCCGGACGTGCCGCTCATCGTCCCCGAAGTGAACGCCGAAGCGGTTCGCGGGTTTGCCAAGAAAAACATCATCGCCAACCCGAACTGTTCGACCGCGCAGCTCGTCGTCGCGCTGAAGCCGCTGCATGACGCCGCAAAGATCCTGCGCGTTGTCGTTGCGACCTATCAGTCGACATCCGGCAAGGGCAAAGCCGCGATGGACGAGCTCTTCACGCAGACGAAAGGCATCTACGTCAACGATTCGCCGACGCCGGACATTTTTACAAAGCAGATCGCCTTCAACGTCATCCCGCACATCGACGCCTTCATGGAGGACGGTTACACGCGCGAAGAATGGAAGATGATGGCGGAGACCAAGAAGATTCTCGACCCGAAGATCAAGCTCACCGCGACCTGCGTCCGCGTTCCCGTCTTTGTCGGCCATTCCGAGGCGGTCAATGTCGAATTCGAACGTCCGATCTCGGACGATGAAGCGCGTGAAATCCTGAGGGAAGCGCCGGGCGTTCTCGTCATCGACAAGCGCGAGGACGGCGGCTATGTGACGCCCGTCGAATGCGTCGGCGAATTCGCGACCTTCGTCAGCCGCATCCGCGTCGATCCGACGGTCGACAACGGTCTTTCCTTCTGGTGCGTCTCCGATAATCTGAGGAAGGGCGCGGCCTTGAACGCCGTCCAGATCGCCGAAACGCTGATCAACCGGGGCCTCATACGAAAAGCCGCCTGACCAAGCGCTGCGCGCGGAGGCGATCGGAGAATGCGATGCGTAAGGCGTATGTTCAGATCATCGCGGCGGCCGCCGCCTTGTTCGGCGCCGAGGCTTTCGCCGCGCCGCCCGTCGGCTATCAGACAATTTACAACGCCCCGACGCGCGTCAACATGGGCGGCCGGCCGGTCATCGCGGACATTGCGCTCGCGACCGACGCCAGGGCGGCGGCGAAGGGCGATCTCAGACTTGTTCTGACGACGGACGTCACCGCCTTCATCGCCGACACCGAACGCGATCTCGAAAAATGGGTCGCGACGCACCAGGATCGGTGCGGCCAGCGCTGGGGCGCCGGCAAGCCAATCATCGAGTTTCCGAAGGACGCAATCCGCTTCGCGCTCGAAATCGAGCTTGGCCTTTGGAGCTGCGGCTGGAACGGCGAGGCCGATCCGTCGCGGCTTGCGCTTGAGGGTGGCGAAGTCGATGTGACCTTGAACCCCTATGTCGCTGATGGAAAATTGCAGGCGAGCCTCGGCGATCTCTCGATCGGCAACCGGAGCGGCGTGTCGAAATATTTGCCGCTTGAATTCGTCGTCAGGAGCATCCTCGAACAGGAAATCAAGAAGCTCAACGCCAACCCGAAATTCTACAAGGCGCCGCGGCCGCTGATCGAGGAAGGCTTCGTCTACGAATCGATTCGCGCCGACCGGGACGCTGAGGGCCATGTCCTCATCACCGCGCGGTACAGGGCTAAAGGGCCGGCGAGCGCGCTCAAAAAAGTTATCGACCGCGTGCGCGCGGAAGGGATCAGCGCCGAAGGCGTCAAGGAGTGACGCAAAGCGCGGCGCCAGCGCCGGCCGCCGCCGCCGATCTGCGGCTCGGCCTTCTTTGCGGCGTTGCCGCCTATGCGCTCTGGGGTCTCTTTCCGCTTTATCTGAAAGCGCTCGGCCCCGCCGACCCCGCGGAAATCGTCGCCCACCGGATCGTGTGGTCGATTCCGTTTGGCGTTTTTGTTCTGACCCTCATGCGGCAATGGCGCGAAACCCTTGCCGCGCTCAGATCGCCGCGAATCGTCGCGCTGCTCGCGCTCGCCGCGGTGCTGATCGCCGGCAACTGGCTCGTTTATGTGTGGGCGGTCGTCAATGACCGTGTGCTGCAGGCGAGCCTTGGCTATTACATCAATCCGCTGATCTTCATCGCGACCGGCGTTGCCGTCCTCAAGGAACAGTTGAGCCGCACCCAGATGATCGCGGTGGCGCTCGCGGCGGCGGGGGTTCTCGTTCTCACTTTCGGCGCCGGGGTTTTTCCGTGGCCGTCCTTTATTCTGGCGTTCAGCTTCACCGCCTACGGCTTTGTCCGCAAGACAACGCCCGTCGGCGCGATGCCGGGTCTCTTTATCGAAACCGCCCTCCTCTCGCCGCTGGCGCTTGCTTTTTTGATGTGGCTGCAATCGACCGGCGCGCTCGCGCTCGGGCGTCACGGCATGGAGCTCGACGTCCTGTTGTTCCTCGCGGGGCCGGCGACCGTCATCCCGCTCGTCCTCTTTGCGCTGGCGGCGCGCCGGCTGACGCTGACGACGATCGGCTTCCTGCAATATATCGGGCCGACCGGGCAATTTTTTCTGGGGCTTTATTACGGGGAGCAATTCACGCTCTCCCATGCGATCTGTTTCGGGCTGATCTGGACCGCGCTCGCACTGATCAGCATCGACGCCGTCCGCCGCAACCGGCGCGTCAGGCGTCCGGTCATGGGCTGAGGCGCTTCAAGGTTCCTGAAAAACTGAGCAGCGGCGCGCCCTCGCAGGTGACCAGCCCACGCGCAAAGAGCAGCGTCCTGCCGATTTTCGTCGGTTCGCCGGTCGCCACGATGAATCTGCCGATCGGCCCCGGTCCGATGAATTCGGCGTTGACCGTCACCGTCACCGCGCGGAACGGCCCGATGGCGCGGCGGCAGATGTCCCACAGCGACATGTCGGCGAGGGTCAGAAGCGCGCCGCCATGGACGATGCCGCCGGCGTTCAGATGCCGGGCCTCGGAAATGAATCCGACGCCCGGCTCCTTTTCCGCATAATCCCGGAAATAGAGCGGGCCCATGCGCGCGCTGAAGGTGTCGGGGAAGGATTGCTTCACCCAACCCGCCGGTATTGTCGCGCTGACCGCCGTGTCGTTCGTCATGGCGCCGCTTTAGACGAGTGGCGCGCATTCGCAAGCGGCCGCTGCAGCGGATCGTTGCCGCACCGCCGCCAGCCGGCGCACAGTGCGCCCATGAAGAATTTTCCCGATCCCGTGTTCGTCGAGGCTGGCGGCGTCCAGCTGGCGACCTATGAGGCGGGCGCCAAAGACGGCCCGCCGGTCATTCTTGTCCATGGCTGGCCCGAAATCGCCTATTCCTGGAAGCATCAGATGCCGGCGCTCGCCGCCGCCGGCTTTCGCGCGATCGCGCTCGACCTCAAGGGATTTGGCCGCTCCGACGCCCCGCTGGACAAACCGCTTTACGATATTCGTCAGATGACGGATGATCTCGCGCGGCTCCTCGATGCGCTCAGGATCGAACGCGCGGTTTTCTGCGGCCATGACTGGGGCGGCGCGATCGTCTGGCCGATGGCGCAGCTTCACCCGGCCCGCGTCGCCGGCGTCATCGGCGTCTCGACGCCGCATCGCGAGGCGCCGGCGGCGCCGCCGCTCGCCATTATCGAGAAGCGGTTCGGGCCGAAACACTATTTCATCCAGTTCCAGATGGCGGATGCGCCCGAAGCCTTGTTCGCGACGGACATCGACCGCTTTTTCCGGCTGATGTTCCGCCGCCCGGCGAAGGCGCGCGACATCGCGAAACTCGGGCCTCGTATTTTCGACATTCCCGGGCGGTTTCGCGACGGACCGCCGCCCGATCCCGCCGCGCTGATCATGGGCGAGGAGGACCTTGCGGTTTATATCGACGCCTACCGCCGGTCCGGCTTTCACGGCGGGATCAATCTCTACCGGAATATCGACCGCAATTACGACTTCATGCGCGCGGTCGACCCGGTCATCCGCGCGCCGTCGCTTTTCATCGGCGCCGAGAACGACGCCTTCCTGCCGCCGTCCGGCGCCGACGGCATGGAGGCGCTGGTTCCCGATCTTGAAAAAGCGGTGATCGCCGATTGCGGCCATTGGGTGATGTGGGAGCAGCCTGAGCAATTGAACGCGCGGCTCACCGGCTGGCTGACCCGCCGATTCAAATCGATGCAAATTTGACGCTAGTCTTGCGCCTTGTTTTCGACAAATCTCCGAACGCGGCGTAAATCTTTTGTGAGGGATTGGAGCGACGTTTCTCCCCAATAAAGGGAGCACGCCATGCGCACGATCCTGATGATTTTGGTCGCCGCCACGGTCGGCGGCGCCGGCTCGCCGGCCGTGGCGCAAGCGCCGGACGATGGCTACGCGCCCTTCGAAGTGACGAGATCCCCGGTTCGCCGCGGCCATGAAATCACGGCCTTCGAGCTTGCCGGCGAAAGCGTCGCGCTCAACGCCTATGGCCGGAAAGCGCGCGCGCGCCAGTTTGACGCGAGCGAGGCGCTGAAGGAACAGCGCGCCATGGGCGAGGTTTTCGAGGACGCGCCGCAGCCCTCGCTCGTCACCATCGAGGCGCGCCTCAGTTTCTAGACCACGTTCCCGAAACGCGAGTCGGAAGGGATTGCCCTGAACGGCGAACCCTGAATGCGCTGCTTCGGCGTTGGCCTTGAGGAACGGATGGGCAAGCACTACAGCATGGATCTGCGCGAGCGGGTGGTTAGACCGATTATTCGCAATGATCGCGGGGCGCCACGAAGCTCGGACTCCGTCGCGCCGCCAAATGATTCAGAACCGGCCGGATCAGCAGCGCCAATCTACGATCCGATGAACCAACGCGACCGACGCCCGAGCAATCGCTTGACGAGCATGCTTGCCGCCAGCGAAAGTCCGATCGCGGCAATGAGCAGACCGAGGCCCCAGGCGAGTAACAACAGGATCGTGTCAGGCGAACCGAAAACAGTCTGCGCGGTGCGACCGACAACGGCGATTGCGGCGATATGCAGAAAGAAGATCGCGAATGAATAGGTTGCAATTGAATTGAGCCATGAGGTTTCGGCTTCTCGCCTCTTCAGCCAATCAAGAACAATAACGCCAAGCGCCATTTTCTGGATATAATACGCGCTTTCCAGCAGCGAGACGGGACCAACCGAATCGATCTCCGCCCGCTGCAGCAAGAAGAGCGCCGCGCTCGCGGCGCAGAAGATTGCAACCAGCACAGCGCGATGGCGCCGGACCGACGCCATCGCCGCGTCGTAATTGGCCCCGATCCAGACGCCGATAGAATAAGCGCCCAGAAAATAGACAATCGAATTGGCGCTGACATGGGCCCCGGTTCGCGTGACGATCAGCGGCGCCAACGCGAGCGCCGCCACGACCCAGCCGCGGCGTCTGTCTTCGACAAGCCAGTTGACCGCCGGCGTTGCCGCATACAGCGCCGCCAGAACCGGAATATACCAGAACTGCCCGCTGGCGCTGCCTGTCCAGATCGCGCGCGGGAGTTCGCCAAGGAAATTGGCGAACCCTTCGCCAATAAACACCATGCCCCTGTTCGGATTCCAACTGATCGCCATCAACACGGCGCTCATGAAGAGATAGGGCGCCAGAACGAAGGCAAGTTTGTCGCCGAAGAATTGCGCCCAGCCGCGCCTCTTGAGAACCAGCGAGAACAGCACGCCGGAAATCAGTGAAAAATACAGTGTTCCGCCGTGAAACAGTCCCCGCACGACGCCGTCATGCACGGCGGAGGCGGCGCCCGCCGCAGCGTCTTCCGGCAGGATTTTCAACGGAAACCTGAAGGCGTGCGCCGCTACGATCGAGATGATCGCGAACGCCCTGAATGCGTGCACATGGCAGATTAACGAGTTGGCGCCGCCCGCAGCTGCGCCTGCGCGCCCCACGGCGCCGACGGCGTTGTCGCGCGGTGCAGCGCCGGGCTTCAAGGTGTTCACGCCATTCATTGCGCGGGGCTTGTGCGATTAACCAAGAAAAACTGGCCGGATCAGATGCTCAGACCTGGCCCCTCAGTCCACTCGCAAAAACCACGCCAAACGAACCGCCAACGCCGGTGTGGGCGCACCGCGAGCGCGTTGCGATATCGCTAATCGGCGTTTCGCGGGGGCAGACCGCGTTCGCGGCGCGCGAGCGCGTCGTCCCTTACGACCTCTTCCGCGAGTGCATCGCGCGTTGCTTCAAGCGCATCGATCCGTTCCGTCGCCGCCAGCGCGCGGTCGCCCAGAACCGCCTGATTGAGCGCGTCGCGCTCGGCCAGGAGCGCCGCTTCCATGGCGGCGCGTTCGGGCTTTGCTATGCCGTCGGGAACCTTCGTCGGCTGCTTTGCGAGTGGCGGAAAGCCGCCGCCGTCCGCCGCCCGGCGCTCTTCGATACGGGCGGCGATTGCCGGATCGACCGTTTCGTCTCCGGCGAGTTCTTCATACTTGACGATGCCCGGCGGCGCAAAGCGGCGCAGACCGTCGGCGCATCCCGACAGGGAGATCGCGGCGAGCATCAGCGGATAAACTTTTGCACCCATCGAGGCGCCACCCTATAAGTCAGGCCCCGCCACCTAACAGCGAACCGACCCCATGACGCAAGCCGATCGCCAAGCCCAACACAAGTCCAAAACGGCGAAAACGCCGCGCAAAAAGGCCGCACGGGCGCTTGACGGCGCCCCTGCAACCGCAGCCACGCCAAAGGCCGACGACAGAAAGCTCATCGAGGACTTCGACGCGCTTTCCGAATATGTCACCGACGTCACCGGCAAGAGCCAGGACGTAATCCGCGAATTCTTTGTGAAGAATGCGGAGGCGATGAATGTCGCGTCCGGCCAGCAATCGTCCGACCCGCTGAATGTCAGCGAAGCCTTTCAGCAGATGATGAGCGCGCTGGCCGGCGATCCGAAGACCCTGATGCAGCGCCAATTCAACCTCTGGGGCGATTACGCGGTGCTGATGGCGACGATGGGCAGGCGGATGGCGGGTGAAGAAGTCGCGCCGGCGATTGAACCCGAACCCGGCGACAAGCGCTTCACGCACACGGCGTGGCGCGAGAACCCGATGCTCGACTTCGTCAAGCAGTCATACCTCACCTATGCAAGGTGGCTGAAGGCGACCGTCCATCAGCTCGACGGCATGGAGGACCACGACAAGCGAAAAGCCGAATTCTACACCCAGCAGTTCATCGATGCGATCGCCCCGACCAATTTCCCGGCGCTCAACCCGGAAGTGATCGACGCGACGATCGAATCGAAAGGCGAAAATCTTCTCAAGGGGATGAAGAACCTGCTTGAAGATCTCGACCGCGGCGACGGCTCGCTGTCGATCCGCCAGGCCGATCTTGATCACTTCAAGATCGGCGTCAACGTCGCGACGACGCCCGGCAAGGTCGTCTATCAAAATGAGATCATGCAGGTCATCCAGTATGATCCGGCAACGGAGGAAGTCGCTAAGCGCCCGCTTCTAATCTTTCCGCCATGGATCAACAAATTCTATATTCTGGACCTCCAGCCCGCCAATTCTTTCATCCGCTGGATGATCGCGGAAGGGCGGACCGTGTTCGTCGTTTCCTGGGTCAATCCGGCCCCGCGGCTCGCGAAAAAGACTTTTGAGGACTACATCAAGGAGGGCTGCTTCGCGGCGCTGGATGCGGTCCGGCGCGCCACCGGCGAGGAAGAAGTCGACGCCATCGGCTATTGCATCGGCGGCACCATGCTTTCAACCGCCCTCGCCTTGATGGCGACGCGCGGCGACGCACGCATCCGCTCGGCGACTTTCTTCACCGCGCAGGCCGATTTCAAGGAGTCCGGCGACCTCCTGCTTTTTGTCGATGACGCGCAGCTCGACGCGATCGAGAAGCAGATGGACGCCGCCGGCGGCGTGCTCGAAGGGCGCGCCATGGCGACGACCTTCAACATGCTGCGCTCGAACGATCTGATCTGGTCGTTCGTCATTGACAATTACATGAAGGGCAAGGATCCCGCGAAATTCGACCTCCTTTACTGGAATTCCGATGCGACGCGGATGCCGAAGGATGTGCACCTTTTCTACCTGCGGGAATTCTACCAGAAGAACCGGCTGGCGAAGGGCGAGATGTCGATCGACGGCGAACGTCTCGATCTCGGCGACATCGATATCCCGATCTTCATGCAGGCGGGCGAGACCGACCACATCGCGCCCCACAATTCCGTCTACAGAACGGCAAGGCTGTTTGCGTCAAAGGATAATTCGGACGTCACCTACATGCTCGCGGGGTCCGGCCATATCGCCGGCGTCGTCAATCATCCGGACAAGAAGAAATACCACCATTCGATCAACGAGGCGCTGCCAGCCTCGCTCGACGACTGGAAGGCGGGCGCCGCGCGCCATCCGGGATCGTGGTGGCCGTACTGGATCGAATGGCTGAACAAGATCTCGCCAGACAAGGTTCCGGCGCGCTGGCCTGGCGACGGCGATCTCGCGCCGATCGAGGACGCGCCCGGAAGCTATGTGAAGGTCAAGGCGTAACGCCGCCCGCACGCGAGAACCGGCTCTTCGTGAATTTTTCGAGACGCGGGTTCGCGTGATCGCGTTTCGAGCCGGGCTCTGGGGAGCGCTTCTTGGCGCGTTTCGAAGGATGGCCGCGAGCGGCCCCGGTTGCGGACAAGTCGCCTGACACTGGCATTATCCGCGATCCCTTGCTCCGGCCGGGAGGCGATGCGTCGCCCTTGCCGGCCCTCGCTTCTCCTCCTATCTCACCGTCATGACGACGTTTGCCGGCATTGTCTCCGATTTCGCGTTTCTCGACGACTGGGACGAACGCTATAAATATCTGATCGATCTCGGGCGGGCGCTTCCTCCGTACCGGGAAGAAAACCGCGATGACGCACACAAGGTCAGGGGCTGCGCGAGCCAGGTCTGGCTTGATCCACGCGCCGTCAATGGCCGGCTCGAATTTTCCGGCGACAGCGACGCGCACATCGTCAAGGGCCTCGTCGCCGTGTTGATCGCGCTTTATTCGGGAAGGCGCCCGGAAGACATTCTCGGCGTCGACGCCGATGCCGCCCTCGCCCCGCTCGATCTTTCGGCGCATCTGACGCCGCAGCGGTCGAACGGCCTTTTCTCGATGGTTGCGCGCATTCGCGCGATAGCCGCGGAAGCGGCGGGCGGCTGACTAAAGCGGGGCGCAATTAATCCGCATTGGGCACGAACCTCGTTCCGTCATGCCTCGTTCCGTCATGCCTCGTTCCGTCATGCCTCGTTCCGTCATGCTGACGAAAGTCAGCATCCAGAGCCGCGAGGGCCTTGCTCGCCATTCTGGACCCTGACTTGCGTCAGGGTGACGCCGTCCTCGATTCTGAGATATTGCTCTTTGCTCTAAACGGCCAGCCGGAAGTATTTCCGTTCCGTCAACGGAGCCGCAATCGCGACATTGACCAGCTCCTTGATCATGCTCCGGAGATCGCGTTCGAGATTGTCGATCTGGCGGTCGAAGATCGGGCATTCGCGACGATCCTCGATTGCGTGACAGGCATGGCTGATCGTCGAGCGGTCGCGCTCGAACTCCATCGCGACATCGCGGAGCGACATATCGCCGACGACGTGGCAAAGATACATCGCGAGCTGCCGCGCAAACGCGACCGGCGCGCTGCGCTTGTTGGCGGCGACGTGGCTGTAATCGACACCGCAGGCGTCCGCCGTCAGTTGCATCGCCGCCGCGACGATCCGCTTGCGGTAAAACGGAAGGACGCCTCCGCTCCACTCGATCGATTTCATCAGGCCGCTCCCGCACTCCTGCCCCTCTGTTCGGAGCAGGCACCTGAGACCAAGTCTAAAACTTGATTTGAAGTGTTGGATAACTTTGCCCGACGCGGTTAGGAACCGGTTAGGGCTTAAGGTTAAGCGGCAAACGCAATGAGGAGCGCGACACCGAGAACGACCGCCGTCGCCAGCGCCATGAAGCCGGTCGGCCACGATCTCGCCAGCGCGCCTTCCGGTCCGTGCACTGCGTAAATCCTGTCGACCGCGGCCTGAACCCTTCCCGACCCGATCCGCCAGCTGAGGTTCCATACCGCACGGACGGACTCGGCGGCCCAAGTGACAAGGCCGCGTCCCGGAATGCGATAGAGCCAGTCCGTATCGAGATTGGTCGAGGCGATCTCCGCCGGATACCACTTGACGAGGATCAGCACGGCGAAGGCGAGAACCGCCCACAACAGGAGCTGCAACTGCTCGACAACGTGATAGGGCGCGTAAGGATGATAATCGGCGATTGCCTCCTGATGAGGCATCAGCGCGTAGAGGGGATCTGGATAAACGCCGATTGCGATGCAAAGGAACGCCGAAACCCCCATCGCCAGCAGCATTTCCGGCGGCGCTTCTTTCGGCCTCCTGCCGCTGTCATGCGCAAAGAACGTGAAATACGGGATTTTGATGCCGGCGTGTTCGAGAACGCCGGCGGATGCAAACAGCATCACAAGCCAGATCCAGAACGCGTTCGCCTCGCCCGCCGCATCGACGATGAGACCCTTCGTCGCAAAACCGGCAAACCCCGGAAACGCGGCAATCGACAGCGCGCCGACGAGACAGAACGCCATCGTCAGCGGCATCGTCCGGTAAAGGCCGCCAAGCTCGGTCGCCTTTGACGTCCCCGTCCTGTAAATCGCCGCGCCGACCGCCATGAACAGGAGGCTCTCGAAGATGATGTTCGAGAACGCGTAGCCGACAGCGCCGTTGATCGAGGCCGCCGTGCCGAAGCCGATGCCGATGACCATGAAGCCGACCTGGTTATTGATCGAATAGCAGAGAACCTTCTTGAGGTCGTTCTCGATGAGGGCGAAAAAGATCGGGAAGATCGTCATTACCGCGCCGATAACGATGAGTTCTTCGGTTCCCGGAAAGGCTCTTGCGATCGAGGCGACGGCAAGCTTCGTGGTAAACACGGAAAGCACAATTGTGGCCGCGAAAGAGGCCTTGGGATAAGCATCCTGCACCCAATTGTGGAGGAGCGGGAACGCCGCCTTGATGCCGAAAGCGAGGAGGACGAGGAGGCCCGAAATCCTGATCGCGCCTGCCGCGTCGCGCAGGCCAATTTCGCCAAATGCGAAGGAGCCGGTCTCGCGAAAGACGAGCACAATCCCGGCGAGAAGGAGAACGCCCGACAAAACCTGAATTGTCAGATAGCGCATGCCGGCGAGAAATGTCGCGCGCGTTCCCGGTCCCCACACAAGGAAGACCGACGTCAGCGCCGCGATCTCCCACCACACGAAAAGCGTGATCAAATCGCCGGCGAGGACGCCGCCGAGCGCCGCCGCGGGATAAGCGAGCGTTGCAAAATCCTGCGCGCGATCGTTCTGGCGCCAGCCGAAGACGATGTTCAGCGCCGCCGCGATGTGAAAGGCGACAGCAAACAGCCGCGACATCGGATCGAGGCGCAAGGTCGTCACCGCTTCGCCGAACAGCGTCGCCTCGCCGAACTCGCCAAGCCCCAGCCGGTAAAGCTCGAACGCGCTGACGCCGACAAAAACCAGCATGAAGGCGCGCCTGATCCCGCCGGGCAGGAAGATCGCGAGCAGCGCGCCGACGCCGAGGATCACCGCCGGGTTGATCGCCAGCGCCGCAAGAACGCTACTCGCGCTCGTCATAATAGGTCTCCTTGCGGGCGACGAGTTTGCGCAGATGCTGGCCGGCGAGCACGATGACCATGAAGGCGGCAAAACCATAGACGGCGAAAAAGGCGCCAAGCCCTTCGACCGCGAAATGCGGATCGGCTTTGCGAAACGCCGGGAGGAAGCCGGCGACCGCGGACGCGATCGCGGCGATTGTGAGCGCTGCCAGGACGCCGATGCGGAACGACTTTGTATCGGCCCAGCCCGGCTTTTCGTCTGCGTCCGGATGATCAGTCATCATCGCGTCTCCAGAATCGGCGCCAGATACGCAAAGAGCGGATCAGCGAAAAAGAAAAGGAGCAGCGCCATCAACGCCGTAACCGCTGGCGGAACGACGCAGAGGATCGGCGCTTCCCGGAGATGGCGCCAGTCAAGCGCCTTGCCGCCCGAGCCTTGCGGTTTTTCTCCCTCGCCCGCCGGCTCCAGATAGAACGCCTGCACCGGGATCGACAGCAGATAGCCGACATTGAGGAGCGAAGAAACAATCAAAACGCCGATGATTACGAGTTGCCCCGCATCCGCCGCCCCGAGCATCAGCAGGAATTTTGGCCATGAGCCGCCCATCGGGGGGAGGCCGACAATCGACACCGCGCCGATGAAAAAAAGAATGAAGGTGACCGGCATCCGGCGCCCGAGCCCGCGTATTTCCGAAACCAGCGTCTTCCCTGCGCCGACATAGATCGCGCCGGCGCACATGAAGAGCGTCATCTTGGCGGCGGCGTGCGTGGCAATCTGCATCGCGCCGCCGAGTGCGCCCATCGAAGTTGCGAGCATCGCGCCCAAAGTGACGTAGGAAAGCTGCGAGACAGTCGACCAGGCGAGGCGCGCTTTCAGATTGTCCTTGTGCATGGCGATCACCGACGCAAGAAGTATCGAGACCGCCGCGATCCACAGATAGGGCGCCGCGGCGCCGGTCACATTCAGAAAATCGACGCCGAAAATGTAGACCGCGATTTTCAGCACCGCAAAGACGCCGGCCTTCACCACCGCAACCGCATGCAGAAACGCCGACACCGGCGTCGGCGCGACCATCGCTTGCGGCAGCCAGGAATGAACCGGGATCAGCGCCGCCTTCGCCGTCCCGAATGCAAAAAGTCCAAGCAGGATCATCGGCAGGGCCCCCGCATCTTCCAGCGGCGCGGCGAGAATGCCGCCCGGCGTGAAGTCCGTCGTGCCGGCAATCGAATAGACCCAGACGATCGCCGGCAGCAAAAGCCCGATCGACGTTCCCATCAAAATGCCGAGATAGACGCGGCCGCCCTGTCGCGCCGCATCGTCGCCCCGATGAGTGACCAAGGGCCAGGTCGAGACCGTGAGCATTTCGTAGAAAATGAAAAGCGTGAACAGATTGGCCGCGTAGGCGACGCCCATCGCCGAGGCGATCGCAATCGCAAAGCACATGTAAAAGCGCGTCTGGTTCTTCTCATCGCCGGCGCGCATGTAGCCGATTGAGTAAAGCGAATTAACAAACCAGAGCATCGCCGCAAGGAGCGCGAACATTGCGCCGAGCGGCTCGGCCCGAAAGGCGAGGTCCATGCCGCCGACGATGGTCAACAGGCGATAGCCGGGCCGCGCGCCCTCCCCGACCGCCATGAAGACGACGATCGTCAGCGCAATGAGGATCGCGCCGGCGGCAAGCGTCGCCGCTTCGCGAAGGTTAGGTCTCGCGCCGAGGAGCCAGATCGCGAATACCGCAACAAGCGGCGCCGCTATCGCCGCGACGATGGCGAGGCCGGGCGAGATCATGAGCCCCCGCCCATCAGCGCGTGCGCCGCGCGCTCGGCGAGATCGACCGTCAGTTCGGTGTTGACGCCAAAATAGACGTTGGCGGCAATAAGGATCCACATCGGAACGAGCATCGACAGCGGGGCTTCCCTGACGCCGCCGGCGGGCGCCGGCCGGAGCAGCATCAGTTCGATCACACGCCCGATATAGATGACGGCGAGCAGAGACGAGGCGACAATCAGAAATCCGGCCCAGGCGCGCCCGGAATCGAAGGCGGCGCTCAGGAGCTGCCATTTTGAAATGAAGCCGACGGTCAGCGGCGCGCCGATCAGCGACGCCCCCGCGATGACAAAGGCGCCCGTCGTCCACGGCATCCTGAAGGCAAGACCCGCGCAACCGGCGTGCGACTGTGTGCCTGCGCGCAGCACCACGCAGGCGACCGCCATGAACAGCGCGCCTTTCATCAGCCCGTGATTGAACAGATGGACAAGGCTTGCTGCCAGCCCCTGCTCGGTCGCGAAGGAAATGCCGAGCAGCATGTAGCCGATCTGCCCGACCGAGGAATAAGCGAGCATCCGTTTCAGGTCGTCCTGAAAGACGGCGACGATCGACGCGAAGAACATGCCCGCGATCGCCAGCGGCGCGAGAAGCCAGCCGAACGCCGCGCCGATGAAATCGAAATCGGCGCCGATCACCGTGTAAATGAACCGGATGATCACGTAGACGGCGACCTTGGTCGATGTTGCGGCGATGAACGCGGCGACCGCCGACGGCGCATAGGCATAAGCGTTCGGCAGCCACAGATGCATCGGAAACATCGCGGCCTTGAGCCCCATGCCGACGAGGATGAAGGCAAACCCCGCCTCGACCATGCGGTTGTCGTCGCCCGCAAGCTGGATTTTCAGATCCGCCATGTTGAGCGTGCCGGTCGCCTGATAGAGAAGGCCGAGACCGATCACGAAAAAGGTCGCGCCGATCGTTCCCATCACCAGATAGTTGAAGGCGGCGGTCAGCGCGCGCCGGTCCCGCCTGCCGCCGAGCGCGACCAGCGCATAGGTCGATAGCGACGCTATCTCAAGAAAGACGAACACGTTGAACGCGTCGCCGGTGATGGTGACGCCGAGAAGGCCGACCATGCAGATGAGGAGCGCCGCATAGAACAGGCTGATCTGGCGCTGATTGATTTCGGACCTTATGCTTGCATAGGAAAACGGAATGACGAGCGCGGCGACGCCCGAGACGAGGGTCAGCACCAGCGCGTTCAGAAGGTCGATCCTGTATTCGATGCCGATCGGCGGCCCCCAGTCGCCGAGGTGATAGGAAATCTCGCCCGCCGTCGCGACCGAATACAAAAGAGTGGCGCAGGCGGCGAAGGTCGCCCACGAAACGGCGCTCGCCCACAGCCAGGGAATACGCCCCTGCAGTTTCGCCGACGGCATCAGGATCGTCAGCGGCGCCGCGATCAGCGGCAAGATGACCGGAATGACGGGAAGCTGCGCGAGAAGCGTCATCCGCGCTGCCCCGCCGCAATCGCCCGGCCGAACTCGGCGATGTTGTCGGCCGCTTCAAGTTCGTCTTCCTCGATCGCGCCATAGGCTTCGCGAATGCGGACGACGAGCGCGAGACCGACGGCGGTCGTCGAAATGCCGACGACGATCGCGGTGAGAATCAAAACGTGCGGCAGCGGATTGGAGTAAATGACGTCCGCCGCGGCGTGGAACGCACCGGCGGCGGAAGCGGCGGGCGCGTCTACGTCCAGGACGGGCGCCGCGAAGATATCGTTGGCGCCGCCCTGCGGGGCTGAATGAACGGCGTCCGATTCGGACGCCTTGCCGGTCAGGGTCGCCAGATCATTGCCGGCGAGACCGAACCCGTCATGCAGGCTTTCGCCCTGAATGGCGCCGGCGCCGATTTCGCTCTTGCCGGGGAGGACTTCCGCGGCGTCGCCCTCCGCAAGATGGGCGCGCGCTTCCATGTCGCCGGCGACATAGATCGGCGCCGTGCCGCCGGCGATTTTGCCGATCGAGATGTAGTAGATGAAGACCGACGTCTGGAAGACGTTAAGGCCGATCAGTTTCTTGATGAGATTGGTGCGCGCGATGACGATGTAGAGCCCCATCATCATCAGCACAATGAAGATCCAGTAATTGTAGCGCTCGGCGATGAAGGCGAGGAGATCCATGCCGCCTACCAGTCTTCGTCGTGGATTTCGGGTTCGCGGCCCGCGAAATGATAGAAGATCATCAGCATGGTCGAGGCGACCGTGACGCCGACGCCGAACTCGACGAGCAGGATGCCGTAATGCTGGCCGGCGTGATGCGTCGATTGCGGGTCGAGCGCGTCATAGCCGAGGAGGTTGCCGCCGAGGAGCATGGTGAGGGCGCCGGTTCCCGCATAAAAAAGAAAGCCGACAACCATCAGCACTTTGAGGCCGCCGACCGGCAACACCCGCTTTGTCTCGTCAAGCCCCATGACCAGCGCGTGAAGTATAAAGCCGACCGCGAAAATGACGCCCGCCTGGAAGCCGCCGCCGGGGCCGTAATCGCCGTGAAACTGCACATAAAGCGCGAACAGCAGGATCGGCGCGAACATGATCTTGATGACGACGCGAAGGATCAGGTGTTCGATGCTCAAGGCGATTTTTCCTTGCGCCGAGAATTGTCATCAACATCTTTTACGGCGCGCCCGCCTCTCGGACTGCCGGCGCCTAGAAGCAGCATGACGCCGATCCCCGCCGTGAAGATGACCATCGTCTCGCCGAGCGTGTCGAAACCGCGATAGCTCGCAAGGACCGCCGTGACAATGTTGGGGACGGCGATCTCTTTCGCCGTCCGCTCGACATAGACTTCGCCGATATAGCTGTTCGCCGGGGTCGAGGCGCTGCCGAAGGGCGGCATGTCGATCGTTGCATAGATCAAGGCCGAGCCGACCAGCGCAATCACAACCGACGCGATCACCGAGCGTCCCGACCGCGCCGGTTTCTCGCGCCGGACCGTCAGCAGCATCGCGCCGAGCATCAGCACCGTCGAAATGCCGGCGCCGACCGCCGCCTCGGTGAACGCGACATCAACGGCGTCAAGCGACACAAACAACGCCGCCGACAGGAGGCTGTAAATCCCCGACAGCATGACGATCACAAAAAGATGCCGCGAGCGCAGCATGAAAAACGCGACAGCCGCGAGCATCGTCAACAGCGAAAGATCGACAAGAACGTTCGACGTGATCGCGGTTTCGGCGCCGTTCATTCGCCTTCTCCTTCGCGTTTCAACTCCCGCCCCAGCATCGGCCGCAATCCGACGACCCATGCCGCATGCGCGATCGCATGGGTCGAAACCGGGCCCGTCATGAACAGGAAGAACCCGACGAACAGGAGCTTCGCCATAACGAGCCCGCTCGGCGCCTGGAGCATCATGCCGACGAGAATGAGTTCCGCGCCCGCCGTATCGGTGATGCCCGCGGCGTGCAGACGCGTATAGAAATCCGGAAATCGCACGATGCCGATGGCGCCGATGACGACCCCGGCGCCGCCGACAAGAAAGAAAATCCAGGAAAGAATGTCGCGAACGGCATCGACGACGATCACAGATCGCGCTCCTCGAATTTCGGCGCGTCGGCGCCTGGACCCGCGAGCGGCACGGAAAGCGTCCGGTACCGGAAAAATTTCAGGATCGCGATGGTCGACGCAAAATTCAGCAGCGCATAGAGAACGGCGATGTCGAGGAACTCGGGCCGCCCCATCAGAAAACCGAGAAGCCCGATCAGGACGACGGTCTTGGTGCCGAAGGAATTGACCGCGAGCACGCGGTCATAAAGCGTCGGTCCGGAGAAGGCGCGGATCAGGGCGAGCAGCATCGCGGCGAAAAGGGCGGCGGTCGCAACAGCGAACATCATCGCTTCACCCGGCGTTCGAGCGCCGCGACGCGGCGGCCCATGTCGTTGATCGCCGCCTCGTCGGCGAGCGCCTCGGTCAGCGCATGGACCACCATGTAGTCAGGCTCAAGATCGATGGTGACCGTTCCCGGCGTCAGCGTGATTGAATTGGCGAAGGTCGCAAGCCCCGCATTGGTTGTTGTAGGCGACCGGATCTGGATCAGCTTCGGCGACAATTTTGGTTCGATCGCCAGCGCCTCGCGCGCGACGATGAAATTCGCCTTGCCGATTTCGATGAACAGCCACCACCAGTAGAAAAATACCCTGGGCAGCAGCGCATCGGCGACGCCCTCGTCATCGAGAACGCGCGCCCTGATCGCGAGATAGACGCAAAGCGCGACCGATCCGGCGCCGAAACCAAGCAGCAGCGGATTGTCGAAATAGCCGGACAGCAACAGCCATAATCCCGCGAGCGCCACGGCAAGAATGATCGCTCGCCCCATCGGCGGACGCTCCTGTTACGGCTCAAATGCGAAAAGGCCGCGAGACGACCTTCCGTCCGCGACCTTTCCGGATTTCTCGGGAAAATCAACCCCCAGCCGCGCCAGATCGGTTTCGAGCCGACGGCGCCTATTTGCAGGCCGACCCCATTGGCGCCGATCGGAAGACCCAGGCGACGCTTTGGGCTTTACCTTCAACGACGCCTTCTATCCGCGCGTTCAGCGTATCGCCCCTGCGCTCGTAAATGACGCGCTGGGGAAAATCAAGCGACGTGTTCTCGAAAGTGGCTTGCGCGGCCTTATGCCCGGTCATGGCAAACTCAGTGAGCGCGCCGCCGCCCGGACGCGCGAAATAAGTGATCCCCGCGGCGCTGGCGCCAATGCGCAGATGTTCAAAAGCGCCGGCGCTCTGATTGACGCCGACCAATGTTCCCGATCCGTCGCTGATCCACGCTTCGACGGTCTGCGCGCCGTCGTCGCAGGCGAGCCAGTAGCCGGCCAGCCATTCCGGCGGCGCCGTGGTTTTGTCCTCCGCCAGAGCCGCCAACGGCGTTGACGCAATCAGCGACAAAACGAGCGTCCGCATGGAATGCCTCCCTTTGATGTGCCGCATTACTAATGGCCGTCGCCCCCCGCCGGCTTGTAAGTTTGCGACGCGTCGCGCGCGAGGAGCGCGGCCAGTCCGATTTTCTGGCGCGCCCAGTCGCTCGCCGTACAGCCGAGATAGCGCCGGAAGTCCTTCGCCATTTGCGCTTGGTCGAAATAGCCGGCCGCCAGCGCCGATTCGACCCATCGCATCTGGACCTTTCCTTCGATTTCGTCGAACACCCGGCGAAACCGCAGGATCGACTGGAAATCGCGCATCGAGATCCCGACCCGGTCGATGAACCGGCGCTGCAGCTGGCGCGTGGAAAGTCCGTCAGGAACGATCGCATTCCCGACCGTCAGTTCGCGGATCGCGCGCGCCACAGCCGGATCGCGCGGCGGCGCCGATCGCATTGCGGTTGCGACGAAGTCCTCGATTGCCAGGACCCGCGCCAGGCCGGCGAGCGGCCGCAATTTTTTCAGCAGCGCCGCGGCGTCGAAATTGCGAATGTCGGCGAGCGCGATCCGCCGGTTTGTGGCGCTTGCCATCGGTTCGCCGTAAAAGCCGCGTGCGCCGTCTGGCTCGAACCTGACGCCGATCGTATCGACCGGCCCGGCGGCGACGAGCGTCAGCGGCCGTGTCAGCTGCCCCGCGAACAGTGCTTGCGGCTGGAGGCGCGCATCGCCTGTCGCCGTCAGTTCCGAGTATAGCGCGCCGAGATTGACGATGAGCTCGGGGCAGGCGTCCGGCGGAATGCGCTCGATCCTGCGTTCGGTTGTCGCGGAGCGATGGCGCCAGACGCATCGAACAGCTCCGGACAGCGACGCTCGCGGCGGGTAAACGACATAGTTGGCGTCTGGCGAAGGCGACGGTTGCACGAACGCCGATTAGCCCGTCCGCGCGCGAACGCCAACGCCCCTTCGGGGACATACATATAGGGTGCGGGCGCGAACTTCGCTTCGCGCCCCGCCCGGCTTTTTGGATTTTCCGTCGGCGAGCACGCGAGCCGTGCCGACGATGAAGCTCTTGCCCTGCCACTGGCCGGGGGCGCGCGGGTACAGGGCGCCTCGCGTGATTGTGCGGCTCTAGGCGCAATTTTCGCCGCATAAGAACCGAAGCGACTTGAAGGATCGCCGCATGACCGCTCTTGCCGATTTTCCCGTCACCAGGCGCTGGCCGGCCCGACACAAGGACAGGCTGCAGCTTTATACGCTCGGGACGCCGAACGGCGTCAAGATCTCGATCGCGCTGGAAGAGCTAGGCCTTCCCTATGACGCGCACCGCGTTTCCTTCGACAAGAACGATCAGTTCACGCCTGAATTCATGTCGCTCAATCCGAACAACAAGATTCCGGCGATCATCGATCCGCACGGACCCGGCGGGCGGCCGTTGCCGCTATGGGAGTCGGGAGCGATCCTTCTCTATCTCGCGGAAAAAACCGGGAAGCTCATGCCATCCGATCCGGCGGCGCGCTGGCAGGCCGTGCAATGGCTGATGTTCCAGATCGGCGGCGTCGGTCCGATGTTCGGCCAGGTCGGATTTTTTCATCATTTCGCCGGGAAGCACTACGGGGACAAGCGGCCGCTCGAACGCTATGTCGATGAATCAAAGCGCCTGCTCGCCGTGCTCGATCAGCGCCTCGACGGCTGCGAATGGATCATGGGCGACTATACGATGGCGGATATCGCGACGTTCCCGTGGATCTGGAACGTCATCGAGAATTATCACGCGGGCGACATTCTCGAATTCGGGCGCTTCCCGAACGTCGTGCGCGCGAAGGCCGCGTTCCTCGCAAGACCCGCCGTCGTCAAGGGTCTCAGCGTTCCGCCGAGGCCGATGTAACGCTATTGCGCCGTAATGCCGCCATCGATCTTGAATTCCGACGCCGTGACGAAACGCGACTCGTCCGACGCTAGGTAAAGCACCGCGTACCCGACGTCTTCCGGCTCGCCGAGGCGCTGCAGCGGGATCTGCTTCGCCAACCGGACCTCTCCCTCCTTACCGCCGCCGCCCAATGCGACCAGCGGATCGATGATCGGCGTTCTGGTAAATACGGGGTGCACGGAATTGCAGCGAATGTCATACCCCGCTTTCGCGCAATGCAGGGCGATCGATTTCGTCATCATCCAGACCGCCGCTTTCGCCGTGTTATAGGCGAGCATGTCGCCATGCGCGATCATGCCGGCGACGGAGGAAATGTTGATGATCGACGCGGGCTGAGACTCTTTGAGATACGGCATGGCAAGCTGCGTGCCGACGAAAATCGAATCGACATCGATGTCGAACGTGCGCCGCCAGCCTTCGATGGTCTCGGTTTCGATATTGCCCCAGCCGCCGACGCCGGCGTTGTTGATGAGGACGCTGACGCCGCCCATGAACTCCGACGCCATGCCAAGCGCGTTTTCCCAATCGTCGCGGCGCGTCACATCGTGGTGACAGAACGCGGCCGATCCTGGATATTTTGCATCGATTGCGGCCGCCGTCTTCTCAGCGTCCCTGGCGTTGACGTCGGTGACGACGACTTTGGCGCCTTCCGCCGCCAGCATGCGCGCGAAACAGGCGCCGAGCCCTTGCGCGCCGCCGGTGATGAAAGCCTTCTTGCCGGCAACGCGTCCCATGCCGCCTCCCTGATGTCTGAACGCAAGGCTGACTTAGCCCTGCTCCCTGATCTGCCTGATCGCTTCCGCCATGAACTCGTCCATGTGGCGGCGGATCTGGTGATCGGACTGGTCGATGCCCGCCGCCGCAAAGTCCGCCTTGATCTTGCGGAACACGTCTTCGTCGCCCGCTTCCTCAAAGTCCGCCTTGATCACCGATTTGGCGTAGTCTTCGGTTTTTGCGCCATCAAAACCCATCAGCCCGGCTGCCCACTGGCCGAGCAGCTTGTTACGGCGGGCCTCGGCCTTGAAACGTAAGGTTGCGTCATGGGCGAATTTCTTTTCGAAGCCGTCCTTGCGCTCGTCGAAATTGCTCATAACGTTGATTTCCTTGCGTTTTATGCGGCGATGCCGCTTGTTCTACCCTTGCGTCGCTGCCCCGGCAATGGCCCCGACGGGTCATGCTGCAGTGCGGCGATGGACGCCGGCCCCCATATGGCTGTAGGGGTTTGCGAGACGGTCTCCAAGCGCGTATAGCCGCCCGCTTCGTCCGGCCCCGGTCCGCTTAGTTCGAGCGGCGCAAGGCCGTCGATTCCACGGAAGGACCAAGCAGTGATGGCGCGCCGCAAGCAGGTTTACGAAGGCAAGGCGAAAATCCTGTTCGAAGGGCCGGAACCCGGCACCCTCATCCAGTATTTCAAGGACGACGCCACCGCCTTCAACAACCAGAAGCGCGCCGTTCTCGAGGGCAAGGGCGTCCTCAACAATCGCATTTCCGAATTCATCATGCAGGGCCTCGAGCGGATCGGCGTGCCGACCCACTTCATCCGCCGGCTCAATATGCGCGAGCAGCTGATCCGCCATGTCGAGATCATCCCGCTCGAAGTCGTCGTCAGGAATGTCGCCGCCGGCTCGATCATCAAGCGTTTGGGGCTCGAGGAAGGCTCGCAACTGCCGCGTTCGGTGATCGAGTTCTATTACAAGAACGACGCGCTCGGCGACCCGATCGTTTCCGAAGAGCACATCACGGCCTTCAACTGGGCGACGCCGCAGGAAATCGACGACATGATGGCGCTGGCTTTGCGCATCAACGATTTTCTGGCGGGCCTCTTTGCCGGCGTCGGCATCAAGCTCGTCGATTTCAAGGTCGAATTCGGCCGTCAGTATGAAGGCGAACTCGTCCGTCTCATTCTCGCCGACGAGATCAGCCCGGACAGCTGTCGGCTGTGGGACATCGAGACCGGCGCGATCATGGACAAGGACCGCTTCCGCAAGGATCTCGGCGGCGTCACCGAAGCCTATCGCGAAGTCGCCAAGCGCCTCGGCATTCTCAAGGACAACGGGTCGGGCGGACCGTCGGGACCTGTGCTGGTCGCCGACAACGAAAAGTAAATAGCTTCGGCGATGCGGACGATAATAGCCGTCGCGGTTCAATTTGTCATCTGCGCGGCTCCCGCCCTGGCGCAAAACCTTGGCGCTGTGCCATCTCCTGACATCGTTGCCGGTGAGCGGTCAGTCGAATATCGTGCAGCATACGGAATGAACGATGGAAGCGCCGCTGACGCCTTTGCCCATCGTCTGCACTTTCAACAATCGCTGAGCGGCGCCTGGCGGGTCCGATTGATCGTTCAGCAAGGCAGGCGTGGCGGCGATCCTCTAAGGACGCAGACAGCGGCCCTGCAGATATTCACGCAGTTTGCCGAAAGCGAAAACACCGGCGGCTGGGACAGCGGCCTGCGATTTGACGGGATCGTCCCGCTTGAGAACGACCGGCCGGCGCGCGCGCGCGCGGGTTGGCTTAACAGTCTTGAACTCGGCAAGCGCTGGCAGTTGCGGAGTAACATCTTTCTGAGCCGCGAGTTTGGCGACCTTGCAGCCGAGGGGTTCGGCGTCGAGACTCGTGAGGAAGCGACGTTCAAAGTGAACGAGACACTTCGGGTCGGCGCGCAAATCTTCAATAACTTCAACACAACCGCGCATCTTGGATCGTACAATGAACAGCGCCACCAGATCGGCCCGATAGTTCGATGGAACGTCACGAAGAATGTGAAGATAGATGCAAGCGCGCTTTTTGGCGCGTCGCGGGCGGCGACAGACGCCGATTTTCGCGTATTCGCGACCTACGGCTTCTGACCCGTCGGCGCTGCGCCGCCGGTATCGCGACCGGCGAGTTCCCTGATGACGGTCGTCCAGTGGTCAAGGCCGGCGTTGAAGGCGTCGACGCGCAGATTCTCGTTCTTGCCGTGATAATTGGGAGAATCTTCCTCGCGAAGGAACAGCGAGCCGATGGCGAAGGTGGGGACGCCCGCGCGACGGAAGTGCAGGCCGTCGGTGCCGCCTGCTTCCATATAGGGAACGGCGATCGCCTCTGGATGACGCTGGCGCGCAGCGGCGAGAACGGCCGCTTCGATCTCGGGCGTCACCTCGGACGCCGGGCTCTCAAGCGGCTCGCCGAGGGTCTTTATTTCGAGCGCCGGATTTGCAACGACTGCCGCAAGCTGATTCTTGATGTCGTCAACGGCGACGCCCGGAAAAATGCGGCAGTTCACGGTGGCGCTCGCCGTCTGCGGCAGCGCGTTCTCGGCGTGACCCCCTTTCAGCATCGTCGCGACGCAGGTCGTCCGCAACGCCCTGTTCAGGTCGGTTATTTCCGACATAACTTTAGTCGCCTTTTTGTCCCCTGGCTTTTTCACGAACCGTTGCAGCGCTTCGGCGACTTCAGGATCGTAACTGGGCGCCTCGACTTCGAAGCTGCGTAGCGTGATCGCGTTCCACATGACGGGGAATTGGTGGCCCTCGATCTTCTTCAGCGCCGAGACGAGTTCGTAAATGGCGTTGTCGGCGCGCGGCTGGGACGAGTGCCCGCCGGAATTGCTCACGCTCAGATCGAAGGAGGCGTAAGTCTTCTCGGCCGCCTGAATATAATAAATCGGGGTCTTGCCTGCCGCCGCCTCGAAGCCGCCGCCAGCGTCGCTGTTCAGCGCGAATTCCGCGCCTTTCAGCTTTTCGGCGAGTGCGCGCGTTGTCGCCATGCCGGTTTCTTCATCGCCCGAGAAGGCGATCACAAGATCGCGGGTCGGAACAAACCCTTCCTTTTTCAGTCGAACGAATGTCTGGGTGAGATCGATCACCCCGTATTTGTTATCGACGACGCCGCGGCCGTAGAAAAGTCCGTCCTTTTCCGTCAGCGCGAAGGGCTCATAATCCCAATCCGCGCGTTCGGCCTCGACGGCGTCCATATGGCCAAGAAAGAGGATCGGCGCCTTGCCTGAACTTCCATCGCCAGGGTAGCGGACAACAAGTCCGACCGACTTCCCCGCGGGGACGATTTCGATATCGCTTTCCGCAAAGCCCGCGCCGCGAAATTCGCCGGCGAGCCATTCCGCCATTTTTGGCGTTTCGCCGTGCTGCGCCGTTGATTTGAAACTGACTGCTTTTTCCATCAGCCGACGCGCGTTCGCCTGCTCGTCGGGCGAAGCCGCGCCCGCCGATACCGAACCCAAAGCGCCAAGTGCGGCGGCGGCGATCACGGTGCGTTTCATTTCATTCTCCCAAAAACATTGTTGCTCATTGTTGATGTTCAACTGACGGCGAAAGGTTGTTCCTCTTATGCGGCTCGTGTGGTTGCCAGCCAAGCACGTTCAACAGCACGAAGAAGCCGACGACGTAGGCGAGCGCAACCCACCATCCATGGAGGAGCCAGCGGACCGCGGACTTCGCTTCCGGATACTGGTTCGAGAGCGCAACCCCCGCGGACGACCCGAACCAGATCATCGAGCCGCCGAAGCCGACCGCATAAGCGAGCATCCCCCAGTCATAGCCGCCCTGTTCGAGCGCCAGCGCCGTCAGCGGAATGTTGTCGAACACGGCCGAAACGAAGCCGAGCGCCAGCGCTGTCTCCCAGCTCGCGGGCGGAAGTTTTTCAACCGGCATCAACGACGCGGCTGTCACCAGCGCAAGCAGAAACAGCGTGCCCTTGAGGCTCGCCAGCGCAACGCCGAGATTGGGCCGGCGGATGACCGCCGCGACAAGGATCGACGCCCAGACGCCAAGGCCGATGACCGGGTAAATATCAAGGAGGTCCGGCGCGAAGAGGTTGGCGCTGACATTCGCGCCGACCGCTGTCACGAGAATGAATCCGACGATGCCGACCCGCGTCCAGTCGACCTTGAACTCGCCCTCGCGGCGTTTCTGGATCGGCGAATGGATCTGCTGGATGATCGACAGCGGAATCGCGAAAATGAAAAACGCAGCGCCGGCCGCGACATAAGCGTGGAGCACGTTCAGCGGCGAAACGCCGTCGATCCACATCATCGTCGTCGTCGTATCGCCGACAACCGAACCCGATCCGCCCGCGTTCGACGCCGCGACGATCGCCGCAAGATAGCCGATATAGACTTTCTTGTAGACGTAACGCGCGACGACGCCGCCGATCAGCGCCGCGGCGATATTGTCGAGGAAACTCGAAATGATGAAAATAAGGCCAAGCAGCACGACGCCGCCTATCCAGTTGTCGGGCAGAAATCGCGGCATCGCTTCGGGCGCCTTCGAATCCTCGAAATGCCGCGAGAGGACAGCAAACCCGAGAAGCAAGAGGAAGAGGTTGGCCAGGATAACCCGCTCGCGCCACAGATGAGTCAGGAGACCGTCAAGACCCGGTCCATGCGCAAAGCCTGTGACGAACAATTTATAGGCGATGATTGCGGAGAGACCGGTTATCGCGATCATGAATGTGCGATGATGAAAAAGCGCGACGCCGATCAGCGTCAACGCGAACAGAATAAATTCGACGGGAATACCGAACGCCGAAAATCCGGCCGCCGCCTCGGCCGCCGATTGGCTTGCAACGGCCGGCATTGCGCACAGGCTGGCGGCGGCGCAAGCAGGCAACGCGCGCAGCAACTGGCGCATGAGCGATACTCCGGAAAAGCGGAACCCCAGGAATCCCCGCGCGAAACTAGCCGCGCCCTCGGCGGCGTGCAATCGTGATCGCGGCCGGGAGTTGCGAGGGCGCGGCTCGCGGAGTAAGGCGGTTGCGCCTACCGCCGAAAGGACGCGCCTTCATGAAAGCCCGAATCACCGTCACCCTGAAATCAGGCGTTCTCGACCCGCAGGGCAAGGCGATCGAAGGCGCCCTCGCCGGTCTCGGCTTTGCCGGCGCCAGCGACGTCAGGCAGGGAAAAGTCATCGAATTCCGGCTTGACGATTCGAACGAGGCCGCCGCGCGCGCCAAGGTCGAAGAGATGTGCAGGAAACTTCTCGCCAACCCGGTCATGGAAAACTATTCAATCGAATTGACGGCCTGAGCCATGAAGTCCTCCGTCATCGTTTTTCCGGCGTCAAATTGCGACCGTGACGCGGCTGTCGCGCTCGAACAGGCGACCGGCAAGGCGCCGGCCATGGTCTGGCATGGCGATACGGACCTTCCCGATACGGACCTTGTCGTTTTGCCTGGCGGATTTTCCTATGGCGACTATCTGCGGTCAGGCGCGATGGCGGCGCGCTCGCCGATCATGCGCGCGGTCATCGACAGGGCGAAGGCCGGAACGCCCGTCATCGGCATCTGCAACGGGTTCCAGATCCTGACCGAGACCGGCCTCCTTCCCGGAGCCCTGTTGCGCAACGCCGGCCTCAATTTCGCCTGCCGGACCGTGTCGCTGCGGGTTGACCACAATCAGTCGATGTTCACGACTGCATTCGAGAAAGGCCAGACGGTCGAGTTCCCGATCGCCCATCATGACGGCAATTATTTCGCCGACCCTGAAACGCTCGACCGGCTCGAAGGCGACGGCCGCGTCGTTTTCCGCTATATCGACAATCCGAACGGATCGTCCCGCGACATCGCCGGGATCACCAATGACGGCGGCAATATTCTCGGCCTGATGCCGCATCCTGAACGCATGATCTCGCCCCTTCTTGGCGGCGTCGATGGCGCGGCGTTTTTCAAGGGGCTCGTCGCCGCCGCGTCGTAGAGCAGCGGTCGCAAACTTGTCATCGCGCCCGCGGCCGATCCTTCGAGACGCAAGAGGCGATCCTTGCAGCCTGACCGAAAACTGAGGCAGCAAGTTCGGCCTCGTCATTCCGGGGCCGCCTCTTGGCGGCGCCCGGAATCCATCGCGCAACACGGGAGTCGTTGAGAAGTGGACCCCGGGTTCCGCGTGAAGACACGCGGTCCCCGTGTTTGCGAGAAAACTTTTCGATCGAGTTCTCAGGATAAAGACTTTCTTGTTCAAGAATTTCTTCTTCATCCTGAGAGGCTGCGTTCTTCACGCGGCGTCGCGAAGCCGCGAGTGTCGCTCATGCGGACAATTCGCCCGACGTCCTACCCAAACACAGCCGGCCTGCGTCCGCTCCAGGGCGCGGCTTCTTCCAGCTCATAGGCAAGCTCAAGCAGCACTCGCTCGTCGCCAACCTTCGCGCCGAACATGGTCCCGATCGGAAGTCCCTTTGATGACATCGACAGCGGCAGCGAAATCGCCGGAGCGCCGACGATGTTATAAAGCCCGGTGAATTGCGCGTAGTCGAGCAGCCGCGCCAGCAGCACTTCATAGTCAAGCCGCCCATCGAGAAAACCGAGTGCGACCGGCGGCGCGCCGAGAACGGGCGACAGCACAATGTCAGCGTCCGCGAACATCCTTTCAAATTCCGGCATGACGGCCAGCAGCCGATCGACGGCCGCGGCAAACTCGTCGCGATTGGCTTCGGAATGGTCGGCGAGCGCCAGCGTGAAGGGTTCAAAAGCAAGATCGTTGCGTTTCAAATTCGTTGCGTGTTCCCAGAGATTGACGGCAACCTCCGCGATCTTCGCCCAATAAAGCATGAACGCTTCTTCGATGCCCGGACCGTAAGGCTGCGCCAGTTCATCGACCTGATGGCCGAGATCCTCGCACAGGCTGGCGATGCCACGCGTCGCCTCGACGACTTCCTGATCGATCGGACGCCCGTAAGCGCCGGCTATAAAAAACCCGATTCGCAGACGTGTTTTATTCGGACCCCTGACGACGCCGACAGGCGCGAGACCGCTTTCCTCCGCCGGGAGTTCCAGCGCCGCGACCACGGCGGCGGTGTCGCGCACCGTCCGCGATTGAACGCCGTGTGCGACAAGCGAGATCGGACCGGCAAGTTCCGGTCGCGCATCCGGATGGCGGCCGCGCGACATTTTGAGGCCGACATTGCCGCAGCACGACGCCGGAATTCGAATCGAGCCGCCGCCGTCGCTTGCATGCGCGACGGGAACGACGCCGGAGGCGACGAGCGCCGCCGCGCCGCCCGACGACCCGCCGGTCGAATAATCCGTGTTCCATGGATTGCGCGTCGCGCCGGTGCTGAGCGGCTCGGTCGTCGCCGTCAGCCCGAATTCGGGCGTCGCCGACTTGCCGAGACTGACGACGCCAAGACCTAGAAAGGCGTCGATCAGCGGCGTCTGCTCCGTTCCCTTGTAGCCCGGAAAAGCGCGGCTGCCAAAAGCGGTCGGTACGCCGACAATGTCATCGAGATCCTTGACGAAAGTCGGAACCCCCGCCCACGGGCCTTGCGCCGATGCCGCCGCCTCGCGGGCCTCGCCAAAGGTCTTGAATGCGATCGCATTGATTTCCCTGTCGACGCGCCCGGCGCGGTCGATCGCGGCCTCAACCGCTTCGACGGCGCTCAATTCGCCGGCCCTGATTCGCGCCGCCGTCTCCACCGCGTCGAGGACGGCGAGATCATTGGCCGCTTTCTGATCCGCCGGCGCGCAGGCGCCCGCCATGGCGAGAAGCCAAGCCCCGCCGCCAATTTCCAGAGTGTTTTCGCGGGTCATCGGCTGGCTCCGGACCTGTTGTTTGAACAGCGACTCCTGCATCATGGATGCTCCGCTGCGGCGCGGCGGAGGTCAATGGCGCCGGGCAGCAGGCGGTCCGGCGTCAAGCGGGCGCAAAAAACAAAAGGGCGAAGCATGCGGGCGGTGCACCTTGCCATTCAACTGACGATTTTCTACGTCGCGGTCTCGGCGCTGATTTTTCTTGCAACGAAGCTTAACCCCGATTTCGCGAATTACCTGCCGATCGGCGGCGCGCAGACTTTGCTCAGCGGCGTCGGACATGATCCGTTTACGGCGATCGAAATCGGCGCCGAAAGCGTTGATGACCTCGAGGACAGTATAGTGTGGCTCGTCATCGCGGTGATCGGCGCGCTTTTGACCGTGTTGCCGCTGGCCTGGACCTATATGGCGGTCCGGACGCAGGACGAATATGACCAGTCGCTCGTCGAAACGATCATCATCCTGCCGATCGCGGTGACGGCGATCGTCATCATCGTCAACGAAAGCCTCGCCCTCGCTTTCGGACTTACCGGCATTGTCGGCGGCGTCCGCTTTCGCAACACGCTGAAAAGCCCCGGCGACGCGCTCTACGTGCTTGCGGCGATCGGCGTCGGACTGGCGGCCGGCATTGGCGCCCTTGAAATCGCACTCGTGATGACGGTCACTTTCAACTATTGTTTCGTGCTTTTGTGGCTTTCCGATTTCGGCGCGCGCAAAGGCGCCCACCGCTATATGCGGCATGCCGACAAAAACCATCACAAGGATGGCGGCAGGCACGACGATGCGCCGGAACAACTAGATGAACCCGCCCCGGGACCGGCGCTGTGAAGCTGTTGTCGACGATTTTCCTGTTGATTGCGTGGGCGGCGACGGCTCATGCCGGGATATCGCCTCAGCTTGTGCGCAATCACGGCTTTCCGCTCGACGCGAAACTGCGGGAGGTGTCGGGCCTTGCGCCGGCGGGGCGAAACTCCGTCTTCGCGCATGGCGACGAATACGCGATCGTGCATGAAATCAGCCTGAATGAAGGTCAGATCCTCCGATCTTTCGCGTTCGGAAAGCCGACCGCGACCGGCGACTATGAAGGGATCGCCCGCATCGGCGACGCAATCTGGCTCGTCACCAGCGACGGCAAGCTCCTCGAAGGCAGGATCGAAGAACACGGAAAGCGCACGCGTTTCCATGTCTACGACACCGGCGTCGGCGCCGCGTGCGAGATCGAAGGCTTTGCCCCGGCGGATGAGGCGGGGCGCTTCTATCTCCTCTGCAAGAACCTCCTTGCCAGCAAGGACAAGAAACTTCGCATTTACCGGTGGGCGATCGCCGAGCGGTTCGCGGCGCCGGAATTGACGATCGATGTTCCGCTCGCGACGCTCGCTCCGGCGGCGGCGGTCGGCGATTTCCGCCCCTCCGAACTTGCACGCGATGCGCGGTCGGGAAATTTTCTTATTCTGAACGCCTCGGGCGGCGTGCTTGAGATCACCGGCACAGGCGGCCTTGTCCGCTATATTCCGCTCGACCGGACGCAGCATCCGCAGCCCGAGGGCCTCGCGCTGATGCCGGACGGGCGCCTCGTCATCGCAGACGAAGGCGGCGCCCGCGCCGGCGCGCTTGCGGTCTATCGGCGGCCGTGAATTGACCGCGAATCAACCCCGGCACTTGCCGATCAGGTTTTTTTCAACGGCGGCGTCGGTTGCAACGTCCTTGAAGAAACCGTCCAGATACTCCGTCGCCTTCCTGATCGTGGCGGCGGCGAGCAGCGGCGTTGACGCGACGGCCTGTTCGAGCGCCGCGCGGCGGGCCAGAAGATCCGCGGCGGCGGCGCGCGTTTCGTCATTGTGCGCACAAAAGCCGCGAAAGACGCGCGATTTCACGGATCGCAGCCGGAACTGTTCCGGCGGGATCGCGTAGGGCGCATCAACAAATCCGGACATGTCGAAATCATAGGGGACAGGCGCCAAGCCAGCCTCGGCGGTCTTTGACGGACCGATGATCTTGCTATTGTGGCAACAGTCTTCGCCCTCGGGGCCCGCGGTCATGTCCCAATCGAGGTTGCCGATCATATATTCAAAAACCGCCGCCCGCGCCGCCGCCGGCTGATCGAGCATCGCCAGCGGCGTCCGGCCCCGCTCGACTTCCTCCAGATCGACCCGCTTTGCGAGATCATCGATGTCTTCGAGGAAAAAGCCGATGCGTTCGATGTCCGTTGTTCCTTTTTTGGCGTCAACATAGGAAACGGAAGACAGTCGCGCGCGGAAGCTCTGCGGCGTCACCGCGTTGTAGAGTTTATAGGCGGCGTATTCCTTCAGGACGAGTTGCTGGTGCTTCGCCGAGCGCCGGCAATAGGTGACGAGTTTGAGCTTGTCCTGTTTGTGAAAGAGCGACGTCGCCGGCGGCTTTTCCGCGAATTCGACGCGAATGGGCGGGAATTCGCAGACATGCTTTTCACGCCGCGATTTGCCGCGCGTGCCGAGCGCGATCGGAAGGGTTTCGTTGCCGATCGTCAGCACGCCCGCGATCGGCGGATCTTCGGGCTTCGCGCGCGCAACGTCGCGCCATGGCGCTGAAATCGAAATCGCAATCGCGTCATCGGTTTCAAAAAGCGGCGTCGCCTTGCCCGCTTTCGCCGCGCTGACGACAACAAAGCAGAGAGCGATCATCACAGCGAGTTTCATGGTTGCGTCTCCACAGGCGGAATTGGCGTCGCTATCCCCGCATTATGCGCGGTGACGGCGCCATTCTCGATTTCAAGCCAGGATCTGACGCCGCCATAGGCGCCGGATATGCCGGTGTCGATCTGGATCACTTTTCCCCCGAACCGCGGCCGGATTCCATCAAGCGAGGGCGTGTGACCGATGACCATGCGTTCAGCCTCGAACGCCGTCAGAACCCGATTGACCTCGGCGCCGGCGGCTTCGTCTTCGCCCGCCGCGCCGCGGTACCAGAGCGGCCCCAATTCATCCGTGAGGATCGCATGTGGCTCGCCGCCCGCCAGCGCTCCGCGCACTTTCGCGTTTATCTCATCGATTGAAAACCCGGCATACGCGTCGCTGACGCCGCCATGCACAAACAGTGCGCCGTTCAATTTAACGAGTGCGTCATGCTGAAGGATCCACAGGCCAATTTCTCCCTTCGGACTCCAGGCGGCGCGATGCTCAATCAACCCCAAGGGAACATCGGCGTCGAATTTTGCCCGCAATTGTTCATCGTCGATCGCACCGCCCTGCCGCGCGCGGAATTCGTCGCGATGCTCGCGAAAGTACCGGTCGCGCAGGCGCTTCGATTTCCGCGTGCGAAAGGCCGCGAACTCCTCGGCGGTGACGTAGCGCAGATCGCCGAGCATGTTCATCGCTTCATGATTGCCGATCAGCGGAACGACCCGCCCGCCTTTCCGCCGCGCCTGCTTTTCAAGTTTCATCAAATGGCGGATGATTTTCAGGGTGTCGGGTCCGCGGTCGGGAATGTCGCCGGTCTGAACGAAAATTGTTTTGCCGCCGATCCATTTCCCCCGCCCGTTGACGAGGCCGGCGTCCTCGACGATGGCGCGAAAGGCGTCGTAATCGCCATGCAGATCGCCGACCGCGACAATGCGGCTCTCTTCCGCCGCCGCCGGCCCCGCAACCGCCAGGATCATCGTCGCGGCGACGACCAGCCACGCTGTCAGACCCGTTCGAATTTTCGCCATCGGCGTCCCCGCATCCCCTCGCCGCCTCCTTATGCCAGCGCCGCGCCGTTTGCGCCAGCAAACTGCCGGGCGCACTTCTCTCGCAAGGGCAAATTGCGCAATAATGGCGCGCGATGATCGAGGGAGCCTGGCTTATGTCGCATGTCTACCGGGCAGCTTTGCTGGCCGCCATCGCCCTCGGCGCCTGCGGGCGCAAGGACGCGGCGGCGCCCGATGTGACCGCCGCCGCGGATTTTCAGGCCGGGCTCATGACAAAACTCATTGATGCAAAACCGGGCGATGTCATCGAGTTGCCGGAGGGCAAGTTTTCATTCGACCGCTCGCTTTCGCTCACCGTCGATGGCGTCACCATCCGCGGCGAGGGAATGGACAAGACAATTCTCTCGTTCAAGGACCAGCGCGCCGGGGCGGAAGGCCTTCTCGTGACGGCGAGCGATTTTACCGCGGAAGATTTCGCCATTGAAGATACGAGCGGCGACGGTCTCAAGGTGAATGGGGGAAAGAATATCGTGATCCGGCGCCTGCGTGTTGAATGGACCGGCGGGCCGAAAACCGAAAACGGCGCCTATGGTCTTTATCCCGTGCAGTCGGAAAACGTTCTCGTCGAAAGCAATGTCGTCATCGGCGCATCGGACGCCGGCGTCTATGTCGGTCAGTCGAGAAATGTCGTCGTCCGCAGCAACCGCGCCGAAGAAAATGTCGCCGGCATCGAGATCGAGAATACGTTTGACGCGGATGTTTACGACAATGTCGCGACCAACAATACCGGCGGCATTCTGGTCTTCAACATGCCGAACCTGAAACAACCGGGCGCGCGCACGCGTATCTTCCGCAATCAGGTCATTGACAACAACACCCGGAATTTTGGCGTTCCGGGAACCGCGGTCGCGGGAATTCCCGCAGGCTCCGGCGTCGTCATCAACGCGCATGACGAGGTCGAGATATTTGACAACGACATCACCGGCAACAAGACCGGCAATGTCATCATCGCCTCGGTCTATTCCACGGACCTTTCGAAAGACGGGATGGCGGCGGATTTCGACGCCTATCCGGAAGCGATCTACATCTACGGCAACCGCATGGCGGATGGCGGAAAAAACCCCGATGGGCTGCAATTTCAGGCGCTGAAGATTGCGTTGTTCGGGCCGACCGGCGCGCTGCCCGATGTGCTGTGGGACGGCTACACGGACGCCGGCAAAATGATCGGCGGCGTCATGCCTGCCCATCTGAAAATCTGCGTACGGAATGAAGGCGCAGAAGTGCTCAATCTCGACGGCCCGAACGGCAACAAGGCGCCGCGCGTGGCGACGGCCGACCATGACTGCGAGATCGAAAAGCTTTCCGCGGTGACGCTGGCGAACGGATTGGGCGGGTGATTTCATCGTCGCCGCCCCTCACCCGCTCGCAAATGCTCGCTGGCCTCTCCCTTGGGAGAGGCCAAAACCGTCCTTCACGGTTTTGGGTGAGGGGTTTTTTTCTGCTCGTGATCGGACCGTTTATGGTCACGGCTTGCGCGCGCGAGGCGGCGACAACGCCGGTCTTCCACCTCGAGGGGTATCCGGAGCATCTCAGCGACTGGCGCCTGATGACGGCGGAGAACGGCGTCCTCAAGCTCAGCGCGAGCGCTATACCCTACGACCTCGCGACGCCGCTGTTTTCCGATTATGCGCAAAAGCTCCGCACGATCACCCTGCCCGCCAATGAAGCAGCAAGCTACAACACTGACGATTTGTTCGGCCTCCCGGTCGGAACGATCCTTTCAAAGACATTCTATTACGCGCAAATCGGCGATCGATGGTCCGGTGAAGTCTCTCCTTTGCCGGAGACGACGGTAAGCGACAGCGTCATGCCTCTCAAAGGCGTCCGGCTGATCGAAACGCGCCTGTTGGTTCATCGCGCGGAGGGATGGGCGGCTTTTCCCTATGTCTGGAACGAAGACCAGACCGACGCCGTTCTCCATCGCACCGGAGACTTGAAATCGCTGGCGCTCCATCGTCCGGCCTCGTCCGAAAATGCGCGCGAAGAGCCGTTCGCTTATCTCGTCCCCGACCAGAATCAATGCGCGGGATGCCACGCAACCAACAACACCACGCGGAAACTGGCCCCGATCGGAATCAGGGCGCGGCATCTGAACAAGCCTTCCAGTTTTGCGATCGGAGTCAATCAGCTTGACTATTGGGTGATGACGGGAATGCTGGATGGCGGTCCAGCGGATGGCGCCGCCGCGCCGCAAAATGCGCTGTGGACGGATGAAACCGCGTCCCTTGATGACCGGGCGAGAGCCTATCTCGACGCCAATTGCTCGCATTGTCATTCAAATGTCGGACCGGCGGATGCGTCCGGGCTTGACCTCCGTCCGCATGTTCCTTTCGGTCCCGCCTACGGCGCCTGCAAATCGCCGATCGCCGCCGGCGGCGGCTCCGGCGGCCGCCTCTACGACATCGTCCCGGGAAAACCGGACCAGTCGATATTTGTCCACCGGTTGGAAACAACGAGGCCCGGCGAAATGATGCCGGAACTCGGGCGCGCGGTGACGCATGAGGAAGGCGTGGCGCTGATCGCGGAATGGATCGCGGCGATGGCGGGCGGGTGCGGGTGAGCGCGCAAATGCCCGCTGTCCCTGGCAGGGCGCTGGCGGATTGATCGGCCGCGAGGGATCTTGACAACATTCCATCAATGGAATAAATGCAAATGACTTGGACGGTTGAATACACGGACGAGTTTGGCTTTTGGTTCGATACGCTGGTGGAACGCGAACAGAACCGTCTTGTCGCGGCTGTGCAGCGGCTGGAGGCGCAAGGTCCCAACCTTGAGTACCCGAACACTTCCGGCATCGCCAAGTCGCGCCATCCGCGAATGCGCGAATTGCGCGTGCAGATTGGCGGCCGACCGATTCGCGTGTTCTACGCTTTCGATCCGCGGCGAACCGCGATTTTGTGATCGGCGGGAACAAGGCTGGCGATGCGCGCTTCTACGAACGTATGATCCCGATCGCGGATGAATTGTACGACATGCACCTCGAAGAACTTCGAAAGGAAGGAATGCCGCCATGACCGGACGACGACCTGTATCTGATCTCATGAAGGATTGGTCGCCGGAGCGGCGCGCCGATGTGGCGGCCCAAAGGCTTGCACTGGAATCGGAAGCGGCGACGCTCGAGCAATTGCGGCTTGCACTCGGCGTCAGCCAGGAAGCGCTTGCCCGTCTCCTCGACGTCCAGCAGCCGGCGATTTCAAAACTCGAACGCCGCAACGACATGCGCCTCAGCACCTTGCGCGAGGTCATCGAGGCCCTGGGCGGCGAGCTGAAACTGGCGGCGAAATTCCCTGACCGGACGGTTGAATTGGCGATCATGGTGGAGTGAGGCGATTCGCTCGCCGCGCGTTGAGGCATGAGGAGGGGGCGGCGCTTCACGCGGCGTCTCGAAGGACGGCGGCGAGTGTCGCTGTCGCGGAAAAATCGCCCGACACTGCAACCGAGTTGTGAGTTTGCCGACGGACAGGATCGCGCTACTCGCGTTGCGCGATAGCCCGCCACCGTCCCATCGCCATCAGCGGGAAATAGTGCCTGTACAGATTATAGTTGATCATGAACGCCCGCGACAATTCCGGTCCCTGTTTCAATCGCTCCGTCAGCAGAGGATCGCCGAGTTTGATCGCCGCGCCGACGCCGTAGCCGGGAAAGCCAGTGCCCGTGTATTCAGGCTCTTCCCATGTGCCGTTCGTCTGGCGTTCGATGAGGAAGGCGACGCCGCGCTCGATGGCGTCGCGGTCGGCCTGGCGATTGACAGCGATCAATCCCATCAGCGCCCACGCCGTCTGCGAGGCGGTCGCCTTGCCGCGGCCCGACATTTTGGGGTCCATGTAGGAGGCGCAGGATTCTCCCCAGCCGCCATCCGCCTGCTGGCGCGTCAGCAGCCAGTCGGCGGCGCGCACGACACCGGGCGCCGCCATGTCCTCGCCGATCGCCGCCAGCGCCGGCAGCACCGCCCCCGTGCCGTAAATATAGTTGACGCCCCAGCGGCCAAACCATGAGCCGTCCGGTTCCTGTTCGCGGCGGATAAAGTCGAGAGCGCGGACCATCGCGGGATGATCCTTTCCAAGCCCAAGTTTGCCGAACGCCTCGATGATGTGCGCCGTCACATCGACCGAAGGCGGATCGAGCGCTTCGCCGAAATCGCAGAACGGGATTTTGGTGAGGAATTTCTTGTCATTGTCCTTGTCGAACGCCCCCCAGCCGCCGCCCTTGCATTGCATGGCGATCAGCCAGTCGACGCCGAGGCCGATCGCGCGTTCGACCGCGGGACGCGGGACGCGGGACGCGGGGATGGAAGCAGTTTCATCCCGCGGCGCCGGGTCCCGGGTCCCGACTCCCGAGCCCCGGAATCCCGACAGCGCAATCAGCGCGACCGCGGTATCGTCCGTATCGGGATAGAAATAATTCTTGTATTCGAACGCCCAGCCGCCGGGCGCCGTATCGGGAAGCTTCACGCTCCAGTCGCCTTTTCGCGGCGCCTGCTGGTCAAGGACCCATTGCAGCGCTTTGTCGGTTTCGGCGGGATAATCGTCATTCAAATGGCAGTCATCAAAGGCGAGCAGGGTCAAAATCGTGTCCCAGACCGGCGACGTCGAGGCCTGGATCCACGTCGCATCGCCGTGATCGACGCGCCAGCGCGGATCGTCGAGCGCGGCGAGCGATTTCGCGACCACCGGATGATCGACGGCGTAGCCTTCATTGGCGATCGCCATCGTCGAATAGATCCAGGGAGGCTGGATCCCGCCCCAGACGCCATCGGCGTCCTGATGCTGGATGATCCATTCGAGCGCGCGCTTGACCGAGCCATTGCGGCCGAAGGAAAAACCGGTCCGCGCACCGAACGATTGCAGCCCATGCAGCGCCTTGTCGACAACCCGGAAAAATCCGTCCCAGAAATCGGCGCCGGGTTTGCCGGGCAGATCATAGTCGAACTTCTCGCGCCCGCCGGGAAAGAGATCGTCGAGCCGGTTTTCCGGCGGCAGCGGCCGCGAGGGCCGGCGCGCCGACAACACGGCGATCGGCATCAAGGTCGCGCGCGCCCATTGCGCGAAGTTGTAGATCGAGAAAATGAACCAGGTCGGGAAATGAATGACTTCGGGCGGAATGTTCGGCGTCTTCTCCCACGGCCATTCGCCGATCAGCGCCAGCCAGTAGCGCGTGAATACCCGGACGTTCTTCAATCCGCCTTTTGCGAGGATCCAGTCGCGCGCGGCGGTCAGTTGCGGATCGCCAGCACGAACGCCCATCGAGCGGAGCGCCGCATAGGCTTCCACCGTCGTGTTGATGTCGCCGGCCGGCGCGTCGCGATAAACTTCCCAGGAACCATCGGCGCGCTGCGTCTTCCTGAGCGATTCAGCCAGTCGCGAGCGCAGATGGTGGTCAGGAAGGCCGATGAACCACAGGCACAAAATCCATTGCGCCTCCATGCAGGCGTTGGACTCAAGCCGGCCAACCCAATAGCCTTCCGGCTTCTGACGCGCTTTCAGCCAATCCGCCGCCGCCCTGATCGACTGCTCGAGCTGCGCGTCGAAATTGCCGCGCATGCCGGCCGCGTCGGCGCCTTTCGCCTGAACGCCATTCTCGTACATGTCGGTCCGCCCGCCGTGCAATGAAAGCCCGCCCTTTATGTCGCCAACGGAGGGCGATCTCAAGGGCGGGTTTGTCGCTCCGTTCGATCTGCGTTATCGAGGGACAAACGCGGGGCAGGCGGTCGACTTCAATCCTCGCCTGACGCATTGTGCGGGGCCCCTGAAATCCGGCGCGCACGATGGAAGAAGAGGACGATAAATTGACCGCGGCGCCCGTCGTCAGAACCTTCTTCGACGAACCGACATTCACCGCAAGCCATGTCGTCAGCGATCCGGCGACCGGGGCGGCGGCGATCGTCGATTCGGTTCTCGATTTCGATGCGGCGTCGGGGCGGACTAGCCGGGACAGCGCCAATGCTATCATCGACTATGTGAAATCGGCAAAGCTGACGATCGACTGGATTCTCGAAACGCATGTTCACGCCGATCACTTGTCCGCCGCGCCGATGCTGAAGGAACAGCTCGGCGGCAAGATCGGCATCGGCTCGAACATCACCGCGGTGCAGAAAACGTTTGGCGACATCTTCAACGCCGAGCCGGAATTCAGGCGCGACGGCAGCCAGTTCGACGCCTTGTTCGACGACGGCGCCCATTTCAAACTCGGATCGATCGACGCCCACGTTATCCACACGCCGGGCCACACGCCCGCCTGCATCACTTATGTCATCGGCGACGCGGCGTTCGTCGGCGATACGCTGTTCATGCCGGATTACGGCACCGCGCGCTGCGATTTTCCGGGCGGGGACGCCGCGACCCTTTACCGGTCGATCCGGAAGATCTTCGCGCTTCCGGACGAAACGCGGCTCTTCCTGTGCCATGACTACAAAGCGCCCGGCCGCGACCACTACGAATTTGAGACAACCGTCAAAGAACAGCGAAAAAAAAACGTTCATGTGGGCAAGGGCGTCAGTGAAAGCGATTTCGTCAGCATGCGGACCGCCCGCGACAGGACGCTTTCGATGCCGCGGCTGATCCTGCCGTCGGTGCAGATCAACATGCGCGGCGGAAAATTGCCGCCGCCCGATTCCAATGGCGTCCGATATCTGAAGCTGCCCCTCAACATGCTTTAAAAAACAGGGAGAAAAACATGAAACACCAGATCGTCATCGTCGGCGGCGGCGCCGCCGGCATTGCTGTTGCGTCAAGTCTCCTGAACCGGCGGCGCGATCTCGACATCGCCGTGATCGAACCGAAGGAAGACCACTACTACCAGCCCGGGTGGACCATGGTCGGCGGCGGCATCTTCGATTTCGACGCGACCGTGCGCCCGGAATCGTCGGTCATGCCGAAAGGCGTCACCTGGATCAAAAAGGCGGCGATGGCGTTCGACCCGGACCGCAACGCGGTCGTCGTCGAAAGCGGCGAAGCTGTCGAGTATGATTACCTCGTCGCCGCGCCGGGCATCAAACTGAACTTCGCCGCCGTCAAGGGTCTGGAAGAAACGCTCGGCGAGAACGGCGTCACCTCGAATTATCAGCCGGGGATGGCGGCCTACACCTGGAAACTCGTGCAGGAGCTGAAAGGCGGGAAAGCGATCTTCACGCAGCCGCCGCCGCCGTTCAAATGCGCCGGCGCGCCGCAGAAGGTCATGTATCTTTCGTGCGACCACTGGGCGAAGGCGGGCGTGCTGGACAAGATCAAGGCGGAATTCTGCACTGCGGCGCCCGTACTCTTCGGGGTCGCCGATTATGTGCCGGCGCTGATGGAGTATGTGAAAAAATACGGCATCCAGCTCAATCTCGGGTCCGTGCTGGTCGCCGTCGACGGGCCGGCAAGGAAAGCGACATTCAGGGAAAAGGCCGCCGACGGCGCCGAGGCCGAGATCGTGCGCGACTTCGACATGCTGCATGTCAGTCCGCCGCAGGTCGCCGCCGAGGTCGTCAGGGGCGGCCCCCTCGCCGACGCCGCCGGCTGGATCGAGGTCGATCAGGAAACGCTGCGCCACAAGCGGTTTGCGAACGTCTTCGCGCTCGGCGACGCCTGCAACACGCCGAACGCCAAGACCGCCGCCGCCGCGCGCAAGCAGGCGCCGATCGTCGCCGAAAATCTGCTCTTCATCATGGACGGCGCGGACCCGACGCGTGTTTACGACGGATACGGATCGTGCCCGCTGACGGTCGAACGGGGAAAGGTCGTGCTTGCCGAATTCGGTTATGGCGGAAAGCTCATTCCGACGTTTCCGGGCTGGCTCAACAACGGCCTTCGCCCGACCGGTTTTGGCTGGCTGCTGAAAAAAGACATTCTCCCCGGCGTCTATTGGAACCTGATGCTCAGCGGTCAGGAATGGCTGGCAAGGCCGCGCAGCCGGGCGCCGAAGGCATAGCCGAATGACCGACCTTGCGGCGGCGCGCGGCTTGTCGAAATACGCGCCGATCCTTCACTGGGCGCCGCGCTACAACAGGGCGGCGCTCGCCGATGACACGCTCGCCGCCGTCATTGTAACGATCATGCTGATCCCGCAATCGCTCGCCTACGCGTCGATCGCCGGGCTGCCGCCGGAAGTCGGCCTTTACGCCTCGATCACGCCGCTCATCGCCTACGCGGTGTTCGGCACCAGCGCGACGCTCGCCGTCGGCCCGGTCGCGGTGATCTCGCTGATGACCGCCGCGACGATTGGCGACTTCGCTCCGGCGGGCGCGGCCGAATATATTGCACTTGCCTTGACGCTCGCCTTGCTGGTCGGTCTCATCCTGATGGCGCTTGGCGTGTTCCGGCTCGGATTTCTCGCGAATTTTCTGAGCTACCCGATCATCTCCGGCTTCATCAGCGCGTCGGGCGTTCTCATCGCTGTCGGCCAGTTGAAACATCTGCTGGGGGTCGGCGCTGACGGACGATCCCTCGTTGAAATTGCGCCGGACCTCGTTCGGCGGGCCGGCGATACGCATCCGCCGACGCTGGCGATCGGCGCCGGCGGCGTCATTTTCCTCCTCTGGGCGCGGTCGATGCTGAAGCCCTTGCTTGAAAAGCGCGGCGTCAAGGAGCGCACCGCGTCGCTGATCGCGCGGTCGGCGCCGCTGCTGGCGATCATTCTTTCAATCGCGATCGTCGACCTCTTCAATCTTGGCGAACAGGGCGTCGCCATTGTCGGCGCGACGCCAAGGGGCCTGCCGACCTTCGCGCTGCCGGAGTTCGACTGGCCGATCTGGCGATCGCTGCTCGGACCGGCGCTTCTGATCGCCGTTATCGCATACGTTGAATCAGTCTCGGTCGCGCAGACGCTCGCCGCCAAACGGCGCGAACGCCTCAACCTCGATCAGGAGCTGATCGCGCTCGGCGCCTCGAACGTCGCCGCCGGAATCGCCGGCGGGTTTCCGGTCGCCGGCGGATTTGCCCGCTCGGTCGTCAATTTCGACGCCGGGGCGCGAACGCCGGCGGCGGGCGCCTTCACCGCCGCCGGGATCGCGCTCGCCGCGCTGTTTCTGACCCCGATCCTCTTCAATCTGCCAAGGGCGATGCTCGCCGCGACGATCATCGTCGCCGTGCTGTCGCTGGTCGATCTGAAGGCGATCGGCCGCACCTTGCGTTATTCGAAGGCGGACTTCGCGGCGATGATGGCGACCATCCTTGGCGTCTTCGCCTTCGGCGTTGAAGCCGGCGTGATGGCGGGCGTCATCCTGTCGATCCTGCTTCTTCTCCATCGCGCCAGCCGCCCGCATTCGGCGATCGTCGGGCAAGTGCCGGGGACGGAGCATTTCCGGAACGTGCGCCGCCACGACGTCATCACCAGCCCGACTGTCGCCTCGATCCGGATCGACGGCGATCTTTTTTTCGCCAATGCGCGATTCCTCGAAGACCGGCTGATGGCGCTGGCGATCGATGCGCCGTCGGTCAGGCACATTGTCCTGATGTCATCGGCGATCAATTCGATCGACGCCAGCGCTCTTGAAGCGCTGCGGTCGGTCAACCGCCAGCTTGAGGACGCGGGCGTCGCGCTTCACCTTTCCGAGGTGAAGGGGCCGGTGATGGACCGCCTCAAGCGCTCGAACATTCTCGATGAATTGTCCGGTCGGATTTTCCTCAGCGAGTTCGAGGCGATGCGGACGCTTGATCCGGCGCGGTTCAAGCCTCCCTCCGGTGACGCCGCGACGATCGAAGCGGAACAGACGCGATGATCGACGGCGGTTTTTATTCGGCGATCGCAAACCGGATCGAAGACGGGCGCGAGGCGCCGTTTTTGACCGTTCCGAACGAACGGACCTGGTCCTTTGGCGAAATCGATCGCCTGGCCTCGCGGATTGCCGGCGCCCTCAGCGCCGCTGGCGCGCGTCCGGGCGACCGCATCGCGGCGCAGGTTGAAAAGAGCGCGGAAAACGTGGCGCTCTATCTCGCCAGCCTGCGCGGCGGTTTTGTCTACGTGCCGCTCAACACCGCCTACACCGGCAGCGAGATCGTCTATTTCATCGCTGACGCCGAACCCGCAATCTTCGTTCGCGATCCCTCGCGCGCCGACACAGCCCCGCGCGGCCCGGCAGTTCTGACTCTTGCCGCGGATGGAGGCGGCTCCCTGATCGACGCCGCGAACGCCGCGCCGGTCGCCGACGCAAAGGCGCGCGGCGAAGACGATCTGGCGGCGATCCTTTATACCTCAGGCACGACCGGACGCCCCAAAGGGGCGATGCTCACCCACAAGAACCTTTCGTCAAACGCGACGACGCTGCAATCGCTCTGGGAAATTCGCGCGGAGGACGTCCTCCTTCACGCGCTGCCCATCTTTCACATTCACGGTCTTTTTGTTGCGCTCAACACCGCCCTGCTCGCCGGATCGGAAGTGATCTTCCTGCCGAAATACGATGTCGCGGAAATCCGCCGCCAGCTTGCGCGCGCGACGCTGATGATGGGCGTCCCGACGTTTTATACGCGCCTTCTCGCCGACGCCGATTTCGGCCGGGGCGACTGCGCCGCCATGCGGCTTTTCATTTCCGGCTCGGCGCCCCTGACCCCCCGGACGTTCACGGCGTTCGAGAAACGCACCGGCCACCCTATTCTCGAGCGCTACGGGATGTCGGAAGCCGGCATGATCGCCTCCAATCCGCTCCGCGGCGACCGCATCGCGGGCACGGTCGGCCATGCGCTTCCCGGCGTCGAGATCCGTGTTGTTTCCGACGGAAGCGTCCTTCCGTTCGGGGAGCATGGCGTCGTCGAGGTAAAGGGACCGAACGTCTTCAAGGGCTATTGGCGGATGCCGGAGAAGACCGCCGAAGCTTTTCGCGATGACGGATGGTTTTCAACAGGCGATATCGGATTTATGTCTCGAGACGGACGACTGACCCTGTCTGGGCGGGAAAAAGACCTCATCATTGTCGGCGGGTTCAATGTCTATCCGAAGGAAATCGAGGACATCCTCAATGCGCTGCCGGGCGTCGCCGAGACCGCCGTCATCGGCGTTCCGCATCCCGACATGGGGGAAGGCGTCATCGCCGTCCTCGCGCCGGACAAGGGATCGCCATCGGCGCCGCCGCCATCGGACAGTCAATTGAAGGAAGCAATGTCGGCTCTCGCGCGCTTCAAACAGCCGCGAAAATTCGTCTGGACGGCCGCCCTTCCCCGCAACGCCATGGGCAAGGTGCAAAAAGAGGCGCTGCGGGACCGGTACCGGGATTTGTTTTCATTGTGATTATGCTCCGTGTACGGATGTATCATCGGCGAATTCCGCTTTGCCGCCCATCCTTCGAGACGCGCCAAGAGGGGCTCCTCAGGGGCTGTGACTCTTTCGATTTTCGACTTTTCGCACACTGAATCATTTCAATGGGTTAGCGTGCACAAAACGACCGAAAATCCAATAAAGTCACAAATTCTCAGGATGAGGGGAGGCTTTGCCGTAAAGATTGTCGCAACAAAGAAATCCCTCATCCTGAGGAGCCGCGTTCTTCACGCGGCGTCTCGAAGGATGGCGGGCGCGCCCGGTTTTGCGTTTAGAGCGGGGCGCGGGTGCTTGCGTTGGTCGGCCTTGCCGACGGGTTCTTGCGTTCCGGCGCCGCCTGTTCAATACCGGATGAGCGCGCTTCCCCACGCGAGCCCGCCGCCGAGCGCCGCGAAGACGAGGAGTTCGCCGCGCCTGATGCGCCCGTCGCGGATGCCCTCATCGAGCGCCAGCGGGATCGACGCCGATGAGGTGTTCGCGTGCTTTTCAATGGTGACGATGATCTTGCCGGCGTCGAGTTCAAGCCGCCGCGCGCAGGCTTCGATGATGCGGATGTTGGCCTGATGCGGGACGAACCAGTCGATTTCCTCGCGTTTGACCTTTGCGCGTTCGGTCACTTCCAGCACGGCGTTGGAAATTTCCTGCACCGCGTGGCGGAAAACCTCCTTGCCGTTCATGCGCACTTTGCCGACGGTCGCGGTCGAGGCGGGTCCGCCGTCCGCGTAAAGATGCTCGGCGAGGCGTCCGTCGGCGGAGAGATAGGTCGCCAGCAATCCGCGCGGCGCCGACGCGGTGTGCGGCTTCTCGCCCGACAGCACGATCGCGCCGGCGCCGTCGCCGAACAAGACGGAGGTCGCGCGGTCCTTCCAGTCGAGAAAGCACGACAGTTTCTCGGCGCCGATCACGAGCGCGTGGCGCGCCTGTCCGGTCGTGATGAAATTGTGCGCGATGTTCAGCGCATAGAGAAAGCCGGCGCAGGCCGCCGAAACGTCAAACGCAATCCCCGGCGGCGCGCCAAGTTTTTGCTGCACGTAGACAGCGGTCGACGGAAAGGTCTTGTCGGGCGTCACCGTCGCAACGATGATGAGATCGATGTCGCGCGGCTTCAGCCCCGCCTCGTCGAGCGCGCGCCAGGCCGCGGTCGTGGCGAAATCCGATGTCACTTCCGCGTCGGCCGCGAAGTGGCGCTGGCCGATCCCGCTGCGCGTCCTGATCCATTCATCCGAGGTCTCGACCCTGCTGGCGAGGTCGAGATTGGTGACGACGCGGCCGGGAAGACACGACCCGACGCCAGCGATAATCGATTCAATCTCTGACATGCGTTGCCGCCGCCCTTTCCCTAGGCATCCGTTTCATTTTTCGCCATTTGAGGCGCCGGTTTTTCAAGCATCACCTTGCGCGCGTCGTTGATTTTCGCCGCGAGATAATCGGTGCCGCCCTTGTCGGGATGGAGCTGCCCGATGAGTTTCTTGTGCGCGGTCTTGACGTCGTCCTCGCTCGCATCGACCGCGACGCCGAGAATGGCGGCCGCCTCGTCAACGCCCAGCGACGCGCGCCGCGACGGGGCCCTCCCCGCCCCCGGCGTCATCTGATTCTCGTCTCCGATCTGGGCCTTGATCTGGCGATCGCGCCAGATCTCGATCGCGGTGACGCCCCCGGCGGCAAGAAGGATCATCAGCGCGACCGGAAACAGCTTCGCGGCGAAGAGGACCGCCGCCACGACGAGCATCGCAACGATTTTCAGCCGGAACACCCCGCGCGACGGCGCGCCTGCGCCCTTCCCGGCGCGCGCCAGCACCCAGGCGGCCGCGCCGAGGGCCAAGAGAATGGCGATAAGTCCGAGCATCGGGCGCCCTTGCGCGCTGCAGCAAATCACCATGCCCGAATCGCCGCCCCGACGGAACCCGCCCGACGCGGCGGTTCCCTTCAGGTCAGGCGGCGGCGCGCCCGTCTTCGCCTCTACTGTCGATTTCGGGCCGCGGCAGATTGAGCGTTGCGATCAGCGAACGGATTTCGAGCCGCGCGGTCACGTGGCTCATGGTCGATAGACGGACCGGCGCGTCGGGACCGCCGAGGTCGAGCAGCGTCAGTCCCATTGGAAACAGCTCGCGGTAGATCACCCGGTCGCCAAAGCCCCGCGCGAGGCGGAAGCCGATGCGGGAAGACAATTCCTCCAGCCGCTCGCCCATCGCCCGCTTGTTGTTCGCATGCGTCGCCGACAGGCGGTTGCGCATGACGACCCAGTCGATGCCGCCAGCGACGCCCGCCATGGCGCGGCGCTTTCTCGCGTTCCACACAAGCTCGCTGTAAAGGCTCGGCCCCAGCAGCGCGCCGGTGTCCGGATCGAGGCGCGCCAGCAGGTCGAAATCGACGAAGCTGTCATTCAGCGGCGTCACGATGGTGTCGGCATGCGCATGCGCCAGCCGCGACAGATGGGTGTCGGCGCCGGGGCAGTCGATGACGAGAAAATGGCAATCCGAGAGCGTCTCGAGGGTGCTCGTAAAATTCTCGGTCTCGGCGCGGCGCGCCTCTTCGCGGCTATCGATCGACGACGGCTCTATTTTCGGCTGCAGCGGAAAAATAAGATCGGCGCGCTTGGCGGCGGCGAAGGCCCGCCGGTTTTCGAGATAGCGCGAAAAGCTCCGCTGCCGCATGTCGAGATCGATCGACGCCACCCGATACCCGGATTTCAGCAGCGCGACCGTGATGTGCATGGCCGCGGTCGATTTGCCCGATCCGCCCTTTTCATTGCCGAGAACGATGACGTGCGTCACGGATTTGCCTTTTGCGATTGAAACCCACCTTCAGACGGTGATTTTCGGGCGCGCTGCAAGCCCCTTGCGGGGGCCGAAGGCCGATTTCTTGCATTCCGTCGTCAGACTGGTCGAGCTTCACCCGATTCTGCGCCGCCCGGAGAGTTAATGCAGTGACGATGCGCGAGGCGCTTGCTTTGATCGCCGCCGGATCCGCCCTTTTCGGGACGGCCGTCGCGGAAATCATCGTGTCGCCGCTGCGCCAAGTCATCACCCGCCAGAACGCGACCGCCATCTATGAAATTTCCAATGCCTCCGACCGCATTGTCGAGGGTCGTGTCGGCTGGACGGATCTTGCCGCCGTCGCGACCGGCTATGCGCCGGCGAGCCCCGCCGCCCGGCCGACGCTGAGCGCGGCCCCCTATCTGGTCGTCAGCCCCGCGCGCTTCCGTCTCGAGCCCGGCAACCGGGTCAAGGTGACCGTCAAGCTGAAAAAAGGGGCGACGGTTCCGGCGGGCGAACGCCGCTCGCACCTCCTGATCGAGACAACGCCGGTGAGAACGCCCTTGCGCCGAACGGGGGGCGGCCTCGAGGTCGATGTCGAGCTTGGCCTGTCAACGCCGGTTATCCTGCGAAACGGCCTTGCCGCGCCGGGCGTTGCTTTCGCGAAAACCCGACTGGTTCGGAATGCGGAAGGATTGCTTGAGCTTGAAACGACCCTGACGCGAGACGGCAAATACTCCGCTTTCGGACATCTCGTCGCCGTCATGAAAGCGGGCGGCTCAGCGACGACGCTGGCGGAAATCGGCAATCTCGCCATCCATTTCGACGCCGCTTCGCGCCGGTTAACCTTGCCGCTGGCGGCCGCGTCTTTACCGCCCGGCGTGCTCACCCTCAGCTATGTCGGCGCGGCGGAATTCGAGGGCCGGCTGTTCGCCGAAAAGCAGTTCGAAATCGCGCCGCCGCAATTAGCGGCGCATGGCGGAACGCCGAGATAAAAATATTTTCGATTTTTTTTCGTGGGACTTGTCACACTCGAGGGGTCTCGTTCGTCTTATTGCTGTGGGCGCGTGTTTTGGCGCGCGATTTGACAAGTCCGGTTTGTCGCCGGTCCGGTTCTCACGGGCTGGCCGGCGATGCATATAGAAAAAGCGGGCGGCGACAGCGCCGTTTTCGCGCGGCGCCCGGCTGCGCGCCGTCACCAGCGAAAGCGCTTTGGTTAGCGCAAAGAACAATATCTCAGAATCGAGGACGACGTGACCCTGACGCAAGTCAGGGTCCAGAATGGCGAGCAAGGCCCTCGCGGCTCTGGATGCTGGCTTTCGCCAGCATGACGGAACGAGGCATGACGGAACGAGGTTCGTGTCCAATGCGGATTAATTGCGCCCCGCTCTAATTCCGCGCCCTTCCTGAACCTCGAAAAGGGCGCCTTTTGCGGCTGAACCCGGCGGGGAAGCCGAAAAAGAAAACAGCGCGGAAGAGAAAAGGCGCCCTTTTTGTCGCGCAAATCCTAGCGTAAACCGCCGACATCCAGCATCGACAGCCGGTCGCCGCCGAAATTCGCGATCCGGCAGAAGACGCCTTTCGCGGCCAAGGTGTCGCACAGCGATTTTGCTTTCTCGCGCGATGAAAATCCGCCGCCGATGAGGCGCAGATATTCGCCCTTGCCTGCGATCGCGACTTTTTCAACGCGCGGCTCGAGAAGACCAAGCTCGTCGGGATTTTCCCGCTGCAGCTTTTGCCAGCCGGAATTCGCCTCGTCCGGGTGGCGGTAAGAGGCAAGATGGACGCCCCACAGCACGCTGGTCAGCTTGATCTCGGGGCTCGCCGCTTCATTCTCGAAGATCTGGTCGGTCGAGGCGAAACTCGGCTGGACGAGGCGCGGCGAATCGTCGATCGGCACCGGCGCACGCGGCAGCGATATATCCGCATTTGGCGCGGCGACGACCGGATGGGCCGGCGCCGTCGAGGGCGAATTGTCGATCGCCGGCGCGTTTTTGGGAGGCGGTCCCTCCTTCAGCACGCTGGGGATCGCAACCGGATCGCTCGCAATCACCGGCGGTTCCAGCGCGGCGACCCTCGCCGCCGTGCGCTCGAGCTCGATCACCCTGCTTTCAAGCTTGGCGTTTTCGGCGGCAAGCCTCGCCATCCCTGCTTGCAGGTCGGTTGCCGTTGCACGCGCGACACGAAGTTCATCCGCCTGCGTCGCCGCCACGTCGGGCGCCGGTTTGCCGGTCAGCGCGGCGCAGCCTTGGGCAAGCAGGAATAGTCCCGCGAAGGCGAGCCCCTTCAGATCAATCAACGGCGCAGCCTTGAAAGCGCCGAGAGCTTGTCGCATTAGCCACTCCGACCCCACCCATAAGGACCTATAGCATGCCCGCAGCCGCCGTCGATTCTCAAATCGGGGTCGTCCGCACGGTCAAAGCCCTTCGCGCCCGGATTTCAGCGTGGCGGGCGCGGGGTCATTCCGTGGGCCTCGTCCCAACAATGGGGGCGCTCCACGACGGTCACATCTCGCTTGTTCGACGGTCTAACACTTTGGCGGGCCGCACCGTTGCCAGCATTTTCGTCAATCCGGCGCAATTTGCGCCGCATGAGGATTTTGCCTCCTACCCGCGACAGGAGGGTCATGATCTCGATCTCCTGCGGAAGGCCGGCTGCCGCCTCGCCTTCATCCCGTCGCCCGGCGAAATGTACCCCGAGGGTTTCCAGACCTCGATCACGGTCCCGGAGATCGCGCAGGGCCTTTGCGGCGCCTCGAGGCCGCATTTCTTTGGCGGGGTGGCGACGGTCGTCTGCAAGCTCCTCAATCAGACGCGTCCCGATATCGCCGTCTTCGGAGAGAAGGACTACCAGCAGCTGCTCGTCATCCGGCGCATGGTGAAAGACCTCAACATGGCGGTCGAGATCGTCGGCGCGCCGATCGTCAGGGAGGCGGACGGTCTCGCGATGTCGTCGCGGAACGCCTATCTGACCGCCGGCGAGCGCCTCGTCGCCGGGCGGCTCAACAAGATTCTGGCGGACATGGCAAAGCGGCTCGAAGCCGGCGCCGACACCGAAGAATCGCTGCGATTCGGGCGAGACGCCCTGAGCGGCGCCGGGTTTGCGACGATCGACTATCTCGAAGTGCGCAGCGCCGATCAGCTGGTTCCGGCGGGCCCTGGCGCGCTGAAGAGCGCCGCGCGCATCTTCGCCGCGGTGATTCTCGGGAAGACACGCCTCATCGACAATTGGCCGGCCGAGGTCATCTCGCGTTGAACGAACAAAGACCGTCCACGGATGGTTCCGCTCCGCCCTAGCGCGAAGCGATGACGACGCCGGTTCCGGCCATCGCGCCGCCGGCGACGCGGTTCATCCATCGAAGGCGCGCGGGCGTCTGGAACCAGCCCGAGGCGCCGCCCGACAAAGCGGCATAGGCGCTCATCGTGACGAGATTGATCGCGAATACCACGCCGATGATGACACCGGCGCCGGATACGGCCAGCGCGCTCACATCGAGCAGCAGGGGCATGAGGCTCGCGTGGAAGAGGATCGCTTTCGGATTGCCGAGGGCGATTGCGCTTCCCATGCCGAAGGAGCGAACGAAGCCGCCGGCGCCCGCCGGGCTTGTCGCGGACATCGTCGCCGCGCTGCGCCACATCTTCACGCCGAGCCAGATCAGATACGCGGCGCCGGCGTATTTCAGGACCGCGAACACCCAGCCGAACGCGGCGGCAAGGGCGACGAGCCCGAGCAGCGCGAGGCTCACCAGCAGAACGTCTCCGAGAGCGACGCCGAGGCCCGCCGCAAAGGCCGGGCGGAACCCTCGCGCGACGCCGGTCGAGATCACCGCGAACATCGCGGGCCCCGGCGTCGCGACGGCGAGCAGCAAGGCGAAGGCGTAGGCAAGCAGACCGGCCGTATTCATGAGTGTTGTTTCCTTAGTTGGGCGCCATGCCTTTTTCAGCGAGTTCGGCGATGGCGCCGGCGCTCTTGTCGAGATGTCCAAGGCCCATCCCGCGCAGAACGTGCGGCGCCTTGGTGAACTGGATGTTCCGATAGCCGATGATCTCGATGCGGTTGCCCCAGGGATCGAAGAAATCGAGAAACGGCCCGGGCAACGCTTCAACGCCCGCTTCCGCCATCGCGCTGCGAACGGCTTCCTTGTCGTCGACGACAAGACCGAAATGGCGGCCGTCGTCAGGGCCTTGTTTGCGGCCCTTCTGCAGCGCCAGAAACTGGTCGCCGAGATCGATGAAGGCGGAGTCCTCGTCCCGGCTGCGCAGCTTGAACTCGAACAGCCTGCCATAGAACGCCAGCGCCTCGTCGATATCCCCGACTTCGAGCGCGACATGGTTGAACCCGAGCGCGCGGGCTTTCTTCGGTGCGGACATTAAAATTCTCCTCAAGATGCGCCGATTTGCGCGTCCGAAGCGGTTCGTCTACAACCTCAACTTCACTTGAGGTCAAGAACGAACGGTCATGAACGCGATCAAATCAAGGGGAGCCGCTTGTGAACTCACCGTCGGCGACGTCGCCAAACGCAGCGGCGTTGCGGTCTCCGCCATCCATTTTTATGAAACAAGGGGGCTGATCCGAAGCTGGCGGACAAAAGGCAATCAGCGCCGCTATCCGCGCGACGTGCTGCGCCGCGTCGCCGTGATCAAAGTCGCGCAGCGCACCGGCATTTCCCTTGACGAGATCGAAAAGGCGCTGGCGACACTCCCCGCCAGCCGCACGCCGACGACCGCGGACTGGGAGAAGCTCTCGGCGAAATGGGTCAAAAACCTCGACGAGCGGATCGACAAATTGACAAGACTGCGCGATCGGCTGAGCGGATGCATTGGTTGCGGTTGTCTGTCGCTGAAAGTCTGCCCGCTGCTCAATCCGCAAGACATCCTGTCGGAACAGGGGCCGGGAGCGCGCTTGCTCGAAGCGCCGTCCGCGGGTTCATCCCGAAAGCGTTCGCGTCAGGTTTGATGGGCGCCGCATGCAGCTCACGCCGCCAGCGTCCGACAGAAATCTCTTGTCCCCTCATCCATCGGAAACATGCACTCGATCCTCAGTTCGTCGATTGTCACGTCGCGCGACGTCCCGAACGTCGTGAACGTCGAAAAGAACCGCAGATCCAGATCGTCTTTCCGGAATATTGCGGTCAGCACTGGCGAGGGCGCGGCGCCGAGTTCGCGCGTCTTCCATCCCGCGGGAACGCCTGGATAGGCGAGCGCTGTCGTCAGCAATTCGCGCGCAATCGCGTCGGACGGCGCGGCGGCCGCCTCATTGTGAAGATGACGCATGACGTCGCTGGCGATTTCCTCCCAGTTCGCGAGCAGCGGCCGCATGTCTTCGGGATCGAAAATCTGTTTCACGATGTTGGTATGCAGAGGCGGACGCCCGAGCAGAAACCTAAACAGCCGCGTCAACGCGTCGTTGGCGAGAAGGAGGTCCCAGTGTCGATTCAAGACCAGCGCGGGATAGGGCTCCTGCTGCTTCAGAATGCATTCGATCGCGCGCTGGATCGGCGCCATCGCCGGCGTCGTCAGCGGCGTCTCGTGATAGACGGGCGCATAACCGGCCGCGACCAGTAAGCTATTTCGCTCCCTGAGCGGCATTTCGAGCGCATCGGCGAGCCGCGCGACGAGGTCGCGGCTCGGCTGCGACTTGCCCGATTCGACGCAGCTCAAATGGCGCGCGGACACTTCCGCGTCGAAGGCGAGATCGAGCTGGCTGAGACGCCGGGCCGTGCGCCACTCGCGCAACAGCGGACCGACGCCAGCGGTTGGCGCCGGCAGTGAACTGGAATCGCTGAATCGCACCACGCGATCTTAGCGCCGTTTGAAAAGAATTCCATGACCTCGGAGGTCATTGCCTGCCGGCGCCCACCGCGCATTGATGCGGCCGCCAGAACGCTTTGCACGGAAAGGAAGCCGCGATGAACATGAAGAACGAGAACGGGAAGAAACAATTCGTTGAGACGCCGTCCGGCCGCATCGCCTATGTCGAGCGGGGCGAGGGCCCTGTCGCCCTCTTCGTCCACGGCGTGCTGCTGAACAGTCACCTCTGGCGGCATCAGCTTGCCGACCTGAAAAACATGCGTCGTTGCATTGCGCTCGATCTCCTTGCGCATGGCGCGACGGAGATCGCGCCAACGCAGGATGTATCCGCCAACGCCTGCGCGACAATGATCAGGGAATTTCTCGATGCGCTCGGGATCGATGAGGTCGATCTCGTCGGCAATGACAGCGGCGGCGGCATTGCCCTGATCTTCGCGGCGAACAATCCTCGCCGGTTGCGGAGCCTGACGCTGACGGATTGCGATGCGCACGACAACTGGCCGCCCGAAGCGTTCAAGCCGTTCCTCGAAATGTCGGCGGCGGGCGGCCTGCCCGATGCGCTGGCGGGACTGCTCGCCAACAAGGACGCCTACCGTTCGGCGCAGGCGCTGGGTCCCGCCTATCAGTTCGCTGACCGCGTGAGCGACGACGAGATCGAAATTTTCCTGCGCCCGCTGGTCGCATCGCACCAGCGTACCGCCGATGTCGCGCGGTTCCTCGCCGCCTTCGATTGCGCGCAGACCGTCGCGATTGAAGGCAAGCTGAAAGAGCTGGACACGCCGACGCTCATCGTCTGGGGCGACGACGATGTTTATTTCGACGTGAAGTGGTCGCACTGGCTGGCGAAGACAATTCCTGGGGTCCGTCGCCGCGTCGAGATGAAGGGCGCGCGGCTGTTCTTTCCTGAAGAGCGACCCGGAGAATTCAACAAGGAACTGCGCGCGCATTGGCAGGCGGCGCAGCAGGCCGCAATACCGGGCGGCGAAGAAACACTTGCGCGGAGATAATGTTATGCAAAGAAGGCAGTTAATCGAAGGCTTACTTGCAGCCGTTGCGATCTCCGGGTGCGGTGCGCGCGCGGCGGACCAAGGCGCGCTGTCGGTCGCGGGTGCGCCGGCGCCAATGGACGCCGCATCGTTCCACGCTGCGCGACGATTCGCCGAAACGCGTTTTGGCCGCATCGCTTACGTAGAGCGCGGGTCCGGACCAGCGGCATTCTTCCTCCACGGCTGGCCGCTCAACGGCTTCCATTGGCGCGGTTCGATGGCGCGGCTTTCGGACGTGCGCCGCTGCATCGCGGCGGATTTCATGGGACTTGGATACACGGAAGTTCCGGCGGACACGGATCTTTCACCAGTCAGTCAATGCGAAATGATCATCGCCTTGATGGACGCGCTGAAAATCGACCGCGCCGATCTTGTCTCCAACGACAGCGCAACAACGATCGCGCAGCTTCTCGCCGCGCGTCACCCGGCCCGGGTCCGTTCGATGCTGATCACCAATGGCGACGTGCACACCAACAGCCCGCCCGAACCGTTGAAGCCAACGATCGAAGAAGCGCGGCAAGGCTTGCTGATCGGGAGGCTTGAAAAGCAGTTCATCGATCCCCGCATCGCCCAAACCCCGGAAGGGTTGGGCATCGTCTACACGGACCCGACATTCCTCACGCCCGAACTGGTCGATGTCTATCTTCGCCCGCTGCTTTCTTCGCCTGTGCGGCGCAGGCAATGCCAGGATTACGGCGTTGCGTTTGAACCCAACCCGTTGCCGGCGATCGAGCAGGATCTGAGGCGCTCGACGATCCCGGCGCGGATTCTCTGGGGAACAGGTGATTTTTTGTTTCTCCCGGAATGGGCTGAATGGCTCGACAAGGCGCTGCCGCAATCACAGGGCGTGCGCTATGTCGACGGGGCGAAGCTGTTCTTCACCGAGGAATTTCCGGACATCGTCGCGGAAGAAGCGCGGCGCCTGTGGACCAAAAGGAAACCGAAATGACCCAAACCGAAAAGGCGCGCTCATTCGCCGATCTTCACGTGAAGGGCGATCCTCTTGTCCTCTACAATATCTGGGACGCCGGCAGCGCGAGAGCGGTGCGCGACGCCGGCGCCGCGGCGCTCGCGACGG
>JBGTLL010000260.1:0-3089 GCA_041744115.1 Parvularculaceae bacterium
TCCTGAGAGGCTGTGACTTTTTTGGATTGCGTTGCGCGGCCGACGCTGATTGTGTGATTTGAGGGTTAGGGAACGAAGCATGGGCGAACTTTTCGATGATCTTGCTGAAACGGTCGGTCCGGCGAAGGCGGCGGGCGCGCCGGGCGAGGCGCGTCTGCGGCTGCCGGTGCGTGACGAGGTCAAGCTTGAGGTCTGCGACCTTGACGCGCTGATCGATGCGGAGCATCGGGCGCGGCTGATCTGGGCCTATGCGTTGCGGGTTGATTTTTCGGATTTTCTGGCGGGTGTGAAGGCGCGGGAGGGCGAGCCGGGGATGGCGCGGACGTCGCCGCATCTGCTGCTGGCGCTGTGGCTTTACGCGACCTCGCGCGGGATCGGCAGCGCGCGCGAGCTGGCGCGGGCCTGCGAGAACGAGGCGGCGTATCGCTGGCTGTGCGGCGGGGTCAGCGTCAATCATCGTCTGTTGTCGGAGTTTCGCGGCGGCGAGGGCGAGCGGATCGGCCGGCTTCTGACCGAACATGTGGCCAGCCTTTCGGTCGCCGGTCTGATCGACCTCGACGAGATCGCGCAGGACGGCGTCAAGGTGCGGGCGGCGGCGGGCGCTTCTTCGTTCCGGCGGCGCAAGACGCTGGAGCGGGAGCTGTCGAAGGCGCGGGCCCTCCTCGATCGTCTTTCGAAGGACGAGGATGACGATCCCGGGGCCTCGGGCAAGCGCGCGAAGGCGGCGAGGGAGCGCGCGGCTGTTGACCGCGAGCGGCGCGTCGCCGCCGCGCTCGAAGCGCTCGGCGAGGCCGAACGCCTGCGCGAAAGACGGCTGAAGACCAACCGAACGCAGGCGGAAAAGCAACAGGAGCCGCGCGCCTCGACGACCGACCCCGAGGCGCGGGTGATGAAGATGGCCGACGGCGGCTTTCGTCCCGCCTACAATGTGCAGTTCGCCAGCCTGCCGGCGAGCGGCGTCATCCTCGCCCTCTCCTGCGAGACGGTCGGCTCGGATCGCGGCCTCGCCGAACCCATGGCCAAGGCGATCTTGAGCGCCTATGGGCGGCGGCCGAAAATCCATCTCCTCGACGGCGGCTATCTCGCGGGCGAGGCGATCGACGCGGCGGCCGCGGCGGGCGGGGCGATCTATTGTCCGCCCCCGAAATCGAAATCGGGCCGCGACCCGTATGCGCCGCGTACGGACGACACCGCCGCGGTCGCCGACTGGCGGGCGCGCATGGCGAGCCAGGAGGGCCAGGCGATCTACAAGCGCCGCGCGCGCTGCGAACTCATCCACGCATTCCTGCGCAACCGCGGCCTCGATCATCTGCATGTGCGCGGCAAGGAGAAGGTCAAAACCACGATGCGATGGTTCGCCCTCGCCTGCAACATCCTCGCCGAGGCAAGGCTCCGCGCCGCCTGATCACCAGCCGACGGCGCCCAACGGTCGGAGCCGCTCTCCCGCCGCCCGGACCAGCAGCAGCTTTTCTTCGAGGCAGCCCGCGAAACCCCGTTTAAGTCACAGCCCCTCAGGATGAGGGAGTGGACGCGCGCTAAGAAGCGCGTTCCTCGGGGTGAGGACATTCCATGTTGCAACAAAAATAGCCTCACCCGAGGAGCCGCGTTCTTCACGCGGCGTCACGAAGGATGACCGCACGAATTCCATTAACGATGATTGCAAAATCCTTCGGCGATCCGCCGCATCTCTTTACGACGAATTTACCCTGACCTGAGACCCTTTGGCGATCTTCATTTTGGCGAAGTCGAGGGGCGTATTTTCGTGAAGCGGATCACTCATTGCCGGGCATGCGGGTCGTCATCGCTGACGCCAGCCTTCACGCTTGAAGGAACGACAGTCGATCCCGCCCGCAAAAACCTTCTCGGCCGGGGAAGGGCCGAACCTGTCGATTTTGTGCTCTGCGATCCGTCAAAAGATGTCCACGCCTGCGGCCTGCTTCAGAACGCCTCCGTCGGCGGCGCGCCAATACGGCGCGCGGCGCCGTCCGGCGTCTTTCGGACAACGCGGTCAGGTCTGCGATCTCTCGCAACCGAAGGGCTTGAACTCATTTCGGGACGCGACTGCGCGGCGCTCGACATCGGCTGCTCTGACGGAACACTGCTGTCATTTTACCCGCGCTGGGTTGATCGCTTCGGGGTCGATCCGTCGGATGACGTCGATCAGATCGGGGACTGGGCGTGGACGGCCAAAGCCGAATTTCCGGCGCCCGACATCGACCGTGCTTTCAGCGGCAAGAAATTCGACCTCGTCACCGCCGTCTCCGTGCTGGAGGAAATCGACGAACCGCGCGCTTTTTTTGCACGCGTCAAATCGTTTCTGGTCGATGACGGCGTCTTCGCTCTTGAAACGCTTTACGCGCCGATAACGCTGATGCGCACTGCCGCGGACGTCCTCGCGAACGGGGTCCGCGCGATTTATTCGATCGGCGCGCTTGAGCGCGCCCTGCGCGATTGCGATCTGAAAATCTTCCGCGGCGCGATGACCGAGAAAGACGGCGGTTCGATACGCGTCTTCATTACCCACGCCGCCTCCGCCGAATATGATTTCGATCCCTGGTATGAGCGGCTCGCTCAATTCTGGGATGAGGAGAACGCTCTTTCGCTGCGCACGCGCGCGCCCTATCAGGCGTTTGAACGGCGCGCCGATGAGGCGCGCCGCGCCTTTGAAGACATGATGGCGGGCCTCGCGCAGCGCGGCGACAAGGCGCATCTTTTCGGCGCTGGCGCCGGCGCGGCGATTCTCCATGGCTGGGCCGGCAAGGGCGCGCGGGCGATTGAAGCGGCGATCGGTCCGGGCGAGATTGTCGATGGCGCGCGCCTTATCGCCGGCGGCCCGCCGGTCATCAGCGAGAATGAATCGCGCGCAATGGCGCCGGACTACGTCATCGCGCCACCCGCGTTGAAACGCGAGATTCTCGAACGCTGGCGCGACCCGATCCTGCGGGGCGCAAAGCTGATATTCGCAACGCCCTATCCGTACGTCGTTCACGCCGGCAATTACGCCGCCGAATTCGGCAAGTCGCTGGCGGGCGGCGACGGCGCCGGCGGCGCGGAAAACCTGCGGTCAATCCTCAGCGCCGCCGGCGGCC
>JBGTLL010000261.1:0-10010 GCA_041744115.1 Parvularculaceae bacterium
GCCGCTGAAGGAAAGCGGCGCGCTTTACGCGGCGATCGGCGGCAAAGCCGGCGCCGACGCGACGGCCGCATTGCGCGCCGAAGCGGGCTGCCCATGACCAACGTCTTTGTCAGTTATTCGAGAGCCGACAATTCTTCCTTCTCCCCATCGGGGAGAAGGTGGCGCGAAGCGCCGGATGAGGGGGAAGAGAAGTCCGTGATCCTCAAGCTCTCTGCCCCCTCACCCCGGCCCTCTCCCCGATGGGGAGAGGGGGAAGAAAAGTGCGCTCGCGACGGGACGACGAAAGCATGACCAACGTCTTTGTCAGCTATTCGCGGGCGGACAAGGAGCGGGTCGAACCGCTGGTCGCCTTCATCGATTCCGTCATCGATGAAGTCTGGTGGGATGACCGGCTGGTCTCCGGGGAGAGCTTCACCGAGGAAACCGAGCGGCGCCTCAACGAAGCCGATTTCGTCGTCGTCGTGTGGACGCCGACTTCCGCGCGCTCGAAATGGGTGCTCGACGAGGCGGCGGTCGGGCGCGACGGCGGAAAATTGTTGCCGGTCTCGTTCGACGGACAAATCCCGCCGCTGGGGTTCCGGCACGTCCATACGACCGACTTCACGAAATGGAACGGAACGCCGGACGACAAATGCGCGCGCGCGCTGACAGAGGCGCTGACGCGAAAGCCGGGCGACACGCCGGCCAGGCCATCCGCGAAAACAGCGCCGGCGAAATCGAGGCAACAGCCGCGCTGGCGCCTGCCGGCGATTGCGGCGGGCGCTCTGGCGATTGTCCTCGCGGTCGCCGCCGCGTGGCAGCTGACGGGGCGGACGGCTGGCGGACCGGCGTCAGGGTCGATTGCGGTCCTCCCGTTCGCCGATTTGAGCGCCGGCAAAGACAAGGCCTATTTCGCGGAAGGCATCGCCGAGGAAATCCTCTCCGCGCTTGCCCGCGACCCGGCGCTGCAAGTGATCGGAAGAACGTCGTCGTCGAAATTCGCCGGCGGAGACTTTGATATCGCGGATATCCGCCGCGCGCTCAATGTCGAACACGTGCTTGAGGGAAGCGTCCGCGCCGCCGCCGGCCGCATCAAGATCAATGTCTCGTTGCTGCGCACGAAAGACGGCGTCCGCGTCTGGAGCGAGCAATATGACCGGCCGGAAGCGGAGATATTCACGATCGAGGACGAGGTCGGTAAGGCGGTCGCAAGCCGTCTCGGCGGCGAGGGAGAAACCGTCGCGGTCGCATCGACGACCAGCATCAGCGCGCTGGATCTGTTGCTTGAGGCGCGCCAGAAGCTGCGCAAGCGGACGTTTGAGGATTCGCTCAACGCGCGCGGCCTCCTCGAACGGGCGATCGCGCTCGATCCCGCCTCGGCGGCGATTCACGGCGCCCTCGCGGAAGCGGTGTGGTTCACGAGCGATGCGGATTTCTTCCGGGACAAATGGGAAGACCCCAACAAGGCGCGCGAACTCGCCGAGAAGGCGATCGCGCTCGACCCCAACCGCGCGGACGGCTACGCCGCGCTGTCCCTGATCCTCTCCAATGAGCAGGAGGCGCAGCGTCCGATCCTCGAAAAGGCGATCGCGCTCGACCCGTCGCGTTCCGATTTGCGGATGTGGCTCAACGGTCATGAAAAAGATCCGGAAAAAGCCGTCGCGGGACTGCGCACGGTTATCGCTTTCGATCCCTTGTGGCATCAGCCGGTGCGAAACCTCGCGACCAATCTCGCCAGACTCGGCAGGCTGGACGAGGCCGAACGCGCCATCGCCGACTACGCGGCGCGGGCGCCGGACGACAAGATCAATCCAAACCTCTTCCGCGCAGAGATCGCCGAAGCGCGGGGCGATTTGGCCGCCGCCTACGAGGCGTATTCGAAGATCGAGCCGCAGACCGACGAGACGCGCTTTGCGCGTTCGCACGGGCTCGCGATCCTTGGAATGGACAAGGAGGCCGCGGCGCTCGTGCCGAACATGGAAATTCCCCCCGACGCGTGGAGGCGCCGCGATTCCGACGCGCTCTTCCGGCTGACCAACGCCATTCCGCGATTTCTCACCGCTATTCCCTATGAAATGCTCGCCGACCATCGGCGCGGCGCGGACATTCTCCACCTTTACGACAGTAAACTCGGCGCGTCCGACCGGTTCTGCGCGAAAATCGCCGATTTCGGCGTCACAAGAGGCGCGCCCGCGCTCGTGTGGGCGCTTCAGGAGGCGAAGCGAAACGACGAGGCGCAAACGATCGCGGTGTGCGCCGAGGCGGAGCTCAAGGACGGGATCGCCGCAGGGATCGAAGTGGGGTTTTCCTATTTCTATATCGCGCAGCTCGATGCGCTCGCCGGCGAGCGGTCGAGCGCGATGGCCCATCTCCGCGACGCCGAAAAATTGAACTATTACGGCCAGCAATATTCCTTCGACCTCCGCGAATACCGCGCTTTTGACGGCTTGCAATCCTTGCCCGACTTTCTGGCGCTGCAAAAGCGCATCGACGCCGAGGCGACGCGCCAGCGCTCGGCGGTCCTGCGCATCGACCGGGAGGCGGGGAAAACCCCGGCAAAACCCCGTTGACCCCTTTTGAGGCCGCCACTATGGTCCGCGCTCTTCAAGGCGTCCCCTGCTTGAAAAGAGCGGTTCGGACGCCTTGTCGCGCGGGCGCCGCCGAAAGGCGCGCGTATCGGCGGCAAGTGTGGGCCCATAGCTCAGCGGTAGAGCATCTGACTTTTAATCAGAGGGCCGATGGTTCGATCCCATCTGGGCTCACCACTTTTTTAGTCGATGGCGAACGCGGCCGTGACCTTTTCGCGGACTTCGAAGGGCTGCGGGGAAAGCACGAGACCGACCCTCGGCGTGATCCGCGAACCGGTGATAACGATTTTTTCCTGTTGACCCATCCCAAGCGAAAGGCGCTCATCATAGCCGCCCTCGCCAAATCCGTCGCCATACTGGATGCGTACCGGTGCGCCGAGCGTCGCCCCGGCGCCGGCTGCGAGCTTCGACGCTTTCGATCGCGCATCCTTCATCGCGGCTTCCGTCGCCGCGCCCTTCGCCGCTTCCGGGTCGGCGAGCATGAACCCCTCGACATCGGCTTCCTCGGCGCCGAACTCGATCAGCAGCGACAGCGCATTGCCGGCGGCGCCCGCCGGCGATCCGGTCGCGGTGACGCCGATCTCCGCGAGATAGCTTTCGACGGGGCAGGCGGCGTCCTGCCGGTACCGCGAGCTCTCAAGGCAGTCGCCGCTGTAGACCGGCTTGATCGCGGCGCGCGACGAGTCGATCTTCAGGGATTCGAGGCCCTCGAGCGTCGGCAGGGAGTTGAGGATTGTCGCAAGCGAGGCCGAAATTTTTTCCAGCGCCTCGCCTTGCGTCGCATTCCGTGTACGGAGCGTCGCCTTCACCGCAAAAACTTCCGGCGTCGCCATGACGACGCCCTCGCCATTGACGACAATCATCCGCCGTTCGGCCTCCGGCAGGCATCCGCCAGCCGCCAGCGCGGCGACGGCCATCGCGATCATCCGTTGCATGATTTGCCCCTGTTTCCCGAGGACCACTCTGCCACGCCAAACACCGCGCCGCCAGTGCGTCCGATGCTGGAATTTAAGGGCGCCGGGTGTTACGGACGCGCCCTCAGGAGCGGGGAATGATCATGGCCGAAAAAATTTGCGATCTTGTCGTCATCGGATCGGGTCCCGGCGGCTATGTCGCCGCGATCAGGGCCGCGCAGCTGAAGATGAAGACGATCATTGTCGAGCGCGACGCGCTTGGCGGCGTCTGCCTCAACTGGGGCTGCATTCCAACCAAGGCGCTGCTGCGGACGGCGGAGGTCTACACCAGCATGAAGCACGCCGCCTCCTTCGGATTGAAGGCGGATAATGTCGGTTTTGATCTCCCCGCCATCGTCAAGCGCTCGCGCGATGTGGCGGGGAAACTCTCCGGCGGCATCGGCTTTTTGATGAAGAAGAACAAGATCGAGGTCGTCATGGGGACGGCGCGGCTTGAAAAAGGCGCCCCCGCGCCAACCATTCGTGTCGAGACGAAAGCGGGCGAGGAGATCATCAAGGCAAAACACGTCATCCTCGCGACCGGCGCCAGGGCAAGGGTCATCCCGCGGGCGGGACTGGAGCCGGACGGCAAATTCATCTGGACCGCGAAGGAAGCGATGATCCCCGACATCATGCCGAAACATCTGCTGGTCATCGGATCGGGCGCGATCGGCATCGAGTTCGCGAGTTTCTACCGCGCGCTCGGGGCCGAGGTGACAGTCGTTGAAATGCTCGACCGCATCCTCCCCGCCGAGGACGAGGAAATTTCCCAATTCGCCTTCAAACAGTTCAGGAAGCAGGGGATGAAGATACTGACCGGCGCGACGGTCACCGGCGTTGAAAGGGGGAAGGTCTCCGTCAAGGCGAGCGTCAAGACCGCCGACGGCAAGACGGAAACGATCGAAGCGGATCGCGTCGTCCTCGCGATCGGGATTACGGGGAACACGGAGCATCTCGGCCTTGAAGCGCTTGGCGTCAAAATCGACAGGGGCCACGTCGTCGTCGACGAATGGCTGCGGACGGGCGCCCCCGGCGTTCACGCCATCGGCGATCTCGTCGGTGCGCCCTGGCTCGCGCACAAGGCGAGCCATGAAGGCGTCCTCTGCGTCGAGAAGATTGCCGGCGTCGCGAACGTCCACCCGATGGACGTGACGAAAATTCCGGGCTGCACCTATTCAAACCCGCAAGTCGCCTCCGTCGGCCTCACCGAAGCCCGCGCCAAGGAAACCGGAAAGAAAGTCAAGATCGGCCGCTTCCCCTTCAGCGCCAACGGCAAGGCGATCGCCTTGGGCGAACCCGAGGGGATGGTGAAAACCGTCTTCGACGAGACAACCGGCGAATTGCTGGGCGCCCACATGATCGGCGCCGAAGTCACCGAGTTGATCCAGGGCTTTACGATCGCGCGCCAGATGGAAGGCACCGAGGAGGACCTGATGCGCACCATCTTCCCGCACCCGACCTTGAGCGAAATGATGCACGAAGCGACGCTGGATGCGTGGGGGCGGGTGGTGCATGCGTAACCATTCTTCTCCCCTCTCCCTCTTGGGAGAGGGGTCGGGGGTGAGGGTCCCGCCGGCTCGGTTTTACGACCGAAGGCGCAACTTGATCCGTGTACGGTGATGTCTGAAGATCGCCCATGACCCTCACCGCCGGAACCCTCATCCGGCGCTTCGCGCCACCTTCTCCCAAGAGGAGAAGGGAAGGTTTTCTTCTCCCCTCTCCCATGGGAGAGGGGTCGGGGGTGAGGGTCCCGTCATTGCGAGTTGTCCTGATGTCGCGACGCGCCTATGCTGCCCCGGGCGACGGGCGTTGAGGGAGATCGGTCATGACATTGAAAAGACTATGCGCGGGCGCCGCGGCGCTTTTGCTCGCCGGCTGCGTTGCGCCCGGTTCTTATTACGACGGCGGCTATTCCTCTTCCGGCGCGTCGGGGTCTTATTCGGCGCCGCCTGAGGGATCGTCCTCGTCCGGCTATGAGAGCGAGCGGTCCTATGTCGATCGCAGCGGCAACACCGTATTTCGCGAACGCGGCGAGACCACGGTCGTCGCGCCGGACGGCGGCGTCACCGTTATCGATCGTGATCGTGACGGCACGCGGACGATCGTCGGCAGCGACGGCAGCGTGCGCGTTGAAACGCCCGACGGAAACTGCATCGGCGATTGCTGAGGAACCGCGGAGAGGACGTTTGTGCGGGGGGACGATCAGAAGCGGCTGGCGGCGCGCAGTCGGCGCGGCTTTCGCAACGGCGGTCGTGCTTGCGCCGGTTGCAGAGCCGGCGCGCGCCGCGGAATTTGAGCTGGTCGGCGCGCTGGGCGCCGATTCGACCGGCGCCTTTCGCGGCGTCAAGAGCGAGCGGCTCAACCCTTCCGTCTACGGATATGTCGAGCTCGTGCGCGGCGACATGCTCGCCGGCGTTTTCGCCAACCCGGTGTCGATCGCCGGCGAGACCAACGCGCTGGTGTTGGGTTACGCCTCGTGGCGGCCGGTCTACCGGGGCTTCAGGTTCGAGGCGGGCGGGCGCTATTACGCGTTCCCGGATTCTTCGATCTTCAGCTATGATTTCAACAGCGACGGCATTGCCGATCATTCGGGGCGGAAAGGCCTTTTCGAAGCGCAGATCGGCGTCAGGCGGCGTTTTGAAGGCGGCCGCGTGGAACTCCGCGGCTTCTGGACGCCCGACAATTTCGCCGAGACGGGCCCTGCGTGGTATGCAAATGGCGAGGCGCGCGCCGATATCGCGCACGGCTTCGACATTCGCGGCGCCGTCGGCTTCAGCCGCTACTCCGATCATCGGTACAATGAGAATTATGCCGATTACAATATCGGCGTCTACAAGACCGCCTTCGGCCTCGACATGTTCGTGCGCTATTCCGACACGGCGGGGCTCTCAGGCGCGGACAACAGCGTCCTGGTGTTCGGCGTCGAAAAGGCATGGACGATCGCCTCCTCGGCCGGCCGGGATCTCCGCCGGTTTGAGAAAATCCTCAACGACTGGAACGTCGATAAATCGATGCTGGGGATTACCGGCCGCCGATGACCGGGCCGATGACCGGGCCGATGACCGGGAACGCTCCGCAGCCTCCGCTGTTGGCAAAATTGCACGCAAATGAGGAAGAGCGTTATGCCGAAGATCCCGAGGGCGAAGGAACCGGTTCCCGGCGCGCGGTCGCCGAAGGCGCCGAATTACGGCCGCGCCGGCGAAAAAGAGGCTCACGAAAATCTCGATGAGAAATATCATCACGGCGGACGAACGGAGACGCCCGACGAAGACGTCAATCCGGCGAAGAAGGACCATGTCGAAGCGGACGCGGACAAAGCCAGGCGGAGACCGGACCCCGGCGTTTCGTGAGCGGTCCTATTGCGACGCGCGCTGAAGCCGCCGCGCCGCGTAATAGCCGTCGGTGAAAATCAGATATTCGTCGGCGGCGCCGCTGTCGATCATCAGCGCGCTGAGGTCATCGCCAAGTTCCGTGTAACAGCGGGCGACGATGCGCCGATAGCGATCGCGATCGACTTCCTCGCAGGTAAGAGCGGTTCCCGCGGTCAGTTGCGTCAGCATTTCAGTCGCCGCATCGAACCCCGGCTCTTCGCGCTCCGGCGCATCGACGCCCCACAGGCGGATGCGTGTGTCGACGCCTTGAAGATAGAACGTGTCGCCATCGACGACGCGCGCCACCGGTCCTGAATGGTTCGTGGACGGCGCTGCGCGATCGACGCCGTCGTCCGCCTCAACGACGATCTGCGGCAAAGCGGGCGCTGGCGCCGCGGCTTCGACGATTTCGAGCGCCGGGACCGGTACAGCGATTTGCGGCGCGGCGGATTGCGCGGGTTCGGCGAGCCCGATCAATTCGGGCAAATTTGGCTGCGGCCGTTCAACCATCAGCCCGGCGCCGATCAGCCCGCCGGCGCCAAACGCGGCAAAGGCAACCCGCCATTCCTGCCCCGTCAGCAGCGGGCGCTTGCGGCCGGCAAACGCGCGCCGCCGCGGCCTGAATTCGACAAACGCGCCAGTCTTGTTCATGGGCGCCAGCATCGGCGCGCGATGCTAAGATAGGTTTGGCCGGGTCGGTTGGATTGTCGACCGCGCCGAAAGGATTGGCGGCGAGGCCGGCCGGTTTGCCATCGCCGAAACACTCATGATACGTCGCCCCTGCGATGCACGACCTTAAGGAAATCCGGGAAAATCCCGCCGCTTTCGATGCGGGCCTGGCCCGTCGCGGACTGCCGCCGCGGTCGGCGGCGATCCTCGAACTCGACGCCAAGGCGAGGGAGGCGACAACCGCGCTGCAGGAGCTGCAGACGCGGCGCAACACCGCGTCAAAGGCGATCGGCGCCGCCAAGGCCAAGCAGGACGAGGCGGAAGCGGCGCGCCTCATCGCCGAAGTCGAGCGCGTGAAAGCGGAAATGCCGGCGCTTGAAAACCGGCAAGCGGGGCATCTGCAATCGCTCGACGACATCCTCGCGGGGCTGCCGAACCTCCTCGCCGCCGACGTGCCGGAAGGAAAGTCCGAAGCGGAAAACGTCGAACTCCTCCGCCACGGCGAGCCCCGCCGCCTCAACAACGCGAGAGAGCATTTCGACATCGGCGAGGCGATGGGCCTCATGGATTTCGAAACCGCCGCGAAAATGTCCGGCGCGCGGTTTGTGCTGCTGAAAGGCGCGCTGGCGCGGCTGGAGCGCGCGATCGCGAATTTGATGCTGGATGCGCATACCGGGGAGTTTGGATATACGGAGTGTTCTCCGCCGTTGCTGGTGCGGGATGCGGCCGTATTCGGAACCGGTCAACTGCCGAAATTCGCCGAGGATTTATTCCATACGACGACGGATCACTGGCTGATTTCGACGGCGGAAATCAGCGTCACCAACATCGTCGCCGACTCAATCCTTGACGAAGAAGACCTCCCGCTCCGCTTCACCGCCTGGACGCCGTGTTTCCGGTCGGAAGCGGGCGCCGCCGGCAAGGATACGCGCGGGATGATCCGGATGCACCAGTTCTCGAAGGTCGAACTGGTCTCGATCGCGGCGCCGGAAAAATCCGATGAAGAGCACGAGCGCATGACGGCCTGCGCCGAAGCGATCCTCAAGAAACTGGAATTGCCGTTCCGGACGGTGGCGCTGTGCGCGGGCGACGTCGGTTTTGCCGCGCGGAAAACCCATGACATCGAGGTCTGGCTCCCCGGCCAGAACCGCTATCGCGAAATTTCGTCCTGCTCCAACTGCGGCGACTTTCAGGCGCGGCGGATGAAAGCGCGGCTTCGCCGCAAGGGCGGCAAGGGAACGGAGTTCGTCCACACCCTGAACGGCTCCGGCCTCGCCGTCGGGCGGACCTTGGTCGCGATCCTTGAAAATTATCAGCAAGAGGACGGATCGGTCGCCGTGCCTGGGGCGTTGAGGGGGTATATGGGGGGGATGAAAGTAATCGGGAACCGGGAACCGGGAACCGGGAACCGGAAAAAGGAAGAAAATTTGTGAAGCAACCTCGTCACAAGATAGATGCGTCGGCTCCCGGTTCCCGGTTCCCGATTCCCGCCTGATCGATGCGCATCCTCTGCACCAATGACGACGGCATTCACGCCCGCGGCCTTGAAAGCCTCGTCAAGATCGCGCGCGAACTGTCGGATGACGTCTGGGTGGTTGCGCCGCAGGAGGAACAGTCGGGCGCCGCGCGGGCGCTGACGCTCGCGCATCCGATCCGCGTGCGCGCGTTCGACGAGCGGCGTTTTTCGGTTTCGGGAACACCCTCCGACGCGGTGATGATGGCGACGCAGAAACTTCTCGGCGACAAGCAGCCCGATCTCGTGCTGTCCGGCGTCAACAACGGCCAGAACCTGGCGGACGACGTGACGGTATCGGGGACGATCGCCGGCGCGCTGCAGGGAATGACGCTCGGTGTTCCCTCGATCGCGCTGTCGCTGGCGCGGCTTTCGCGCAATGAAGCGCGCTGGGCGACGCCGGAAGCGCACGGGGCCCCGATCATCCGGCGCCTGCTCGACGCCGGCTGGCCGAAGGACGTCGTCATCAATCTGAATTTCCCGGACCGCGACCCGGACGATATCGCCGGCGTCGACGTGACGGCGCAGGGCCATCGCGACAATGTCTCGCTCTTTGCCGAAGAGCGCCAGGATCTGCGCGGCGGAAAATATTACTGGTTCGGCTATTCGGGAAAATTGTCGGACCCGCCCGCCGGAACCGATCTCCGCGCGATCTATGACGGCCGGATTTCGATCACGCCCCTGCACCTCGCGCTGACGCACGAAGGCGCCCGCGCGAAACTCGCTGCACGGTTCACAACCTAATCCGGCGCCGAAACCGCCGACGCGTCGGTGAAAACCGTTGCGGCTTCGCCGACGGGCATGTCGCCGCGAATTTCATGGCGGTCACTGAGGCGCCGGCAATCGTCGGTCATCGCCGCGCCGGGTCCGCACGGGACAAGCGCGACCGGCCTGCCGACGCCGAAGGCGGGACGGAATGGTTCCCGCGCCGCCGCGG
>JBGTLL010000262.1:0-27358 GCA_041744115.1 Parvularculaceae bacterium
CGCGCGCCTCGTGATGCCGGCGTTCGGCGCCTATGCCGGCGGCCTAAACGTCCTTGATGAAGCGTTCGCGCCCTTGTTCACGTCGATGACGGCGTGGATGCTCGGCGGCTCGGGCGTTTACGCGTTTGCGCGCGCGGCGCTGCTGCCCGATGCGCGCGTTGCGGCGCCGGCGACGAGACGAAACAGACCGTAAAGCCCGCCTTCATGTCTTGGGACCGCACTGTTGCCGAGGACCGTCATGCTGACGAAAGTCAGCATCCAGAGCCGCAAGGGATTCGCCCGTGGCGCTGGACCCTGACTTTCGTCAGGGTGACGAAGAGTGGAATGCCTTCACTCGCTCGTCATGCTGACGCAAGTCAGCATCCAGAACGCAAGGGAGTCTCCCGCGGCGCTGGACCCTGACTTTCGTCAGGGTGACGAGGGTTGGATTGCCGTCACCACCCTCCGTCATGCTGACGCAAGTCAGCATCCAGAGCGGCAAGGGAGTCGCCCGTGGCGCTGGACCCTGACTTTCGTCAGGGTGACGCCGTGGAATGTGAACCGATGTGGTTTGCGCGCCGGCGGGCGTTGTTCTCCAGTGCGGGCAAAGGAGTTCGCCATGCGTCGCCTCACCCTGACTGCCGCCGTTTGCGCCTCGACCTTGTTGACGGGGCCGGCATCCGCCGCCGGCCCCGTCGTCGTCGAGCTCTTCACCTCGCAGAGCTGTTCTTCCTGTCCGCCCGCCGAGGCGCTGCTCCGCAAGCTGAGCGCCGACCCCGGGCTTCTCGTTCTCGAATGGCACGTCGATTACTGGAACCGGATCAACGCCGGCGCCGCGGGGCGGTGGAAGGACCCGTTTTCCGCGCCCGCCCACACCGCGCGCCAGCGCGACTACAACCTCGCGCTACGGCGGACAGAGTCCGTTTACACGCCCCAGACCGTCGTCATGGGGACCACCGAAACCGTCGGCTCGCGAGAGCCGCAAGTCCGCGCCTTGATCGATCGCGCGAAGGCGTCGCCGTCCGCCGCGACAGTCGCCGCCGAGCGCGACGGCAAGGAAGTCCGCTTTGCGATCGCCGGCGCGCCGCCGGGTGCGCAAGCGCTGCTGGTCAGCTTCCGCAAGTCCGCGGCGACGCGGGTCAAGGGCGGAGAAAACAGCGGCCTTGATCTTGCCGAAGCCAATGTCGTCAACGCCTTCGCCCGTCTCGGCGCGGTGACCGGGAAAGCTTTCTCGGCGCCGGCGCCTGCTTCCGGCGATGGCTGCGCGCTGCTGGTCGAGGCCGCCGGCGGGACCATCCTTGCCGGCGCCTATTGCCCGTGAGCCTGCCGGTGAACGGGGCCGGTTGACAGCAGCGCGACAGGGAGGCTATCCCCCGCGCTCCCAATCCAGCGATCCGGAACCTGTGTCATGAAAGTCAGAAGCTCCCTCAAATCGCTGAAAGCGCGCCACAAGGATTGCCGCATCGTCCGCCGCAAGGGCCGGGTCTATGTGATCAACAAGACCCAGAAGCGCTTCAAGGCCCGCCAGGGGTAACCGCAAGCGCCAGTGCGAAGCGCCAATCGGGTCTCTCACCGAAAAATCATTGGTCCGGTTCTCGCAAGCGGCCTAAGATGACGCCGATGCGCGCTGTTTTGCTTGCCCTTTTGATGGCGACGGCCTCCCCCGCGGGGGCGCTGGCGGACCAGACGGACGCCCGGCTCGATCCCCTGTTCGAGGAGCTCCGGACCGGCGACGGCTCCGGCGCGGAAGCGACCGTCGCGCGCATCCAGGAAATCTGGGCGGACGCTGAGAGCGACACCGTCGATCTCCTCTTCCGGCGGGCCAACGCGTCGGCCGAGGCCGGCCAGTACGACCTTGCGGCCGCGCTCCTCGACCACGCGATCGGCCTCTCGCCGAGCTTTGCGCAAGCCTACGCGCTGCGCGGCGCCGTCCGTCTCACCACCAACGACCAAGCCGGCTCGATCGCGGATTTCAGCAAAGCCGTCGAACTCGAGCCGCGCCAGTTCGACGCCTCGATCGCGCTCGCCGAAATCATCCTCGCCAGCGGCGACAAGCGCGGCGCCTACGACATGCTGCAAAAAGCCCTCGAGTGGAACCCGCACGAGGAACACGCGCGGGAACGCGCGAAAAAGCTGAGGGACGAGTTGAACGGGCAGGAGATTTAGGCCGCGGGCAATTTCAATTCGCGTCCGCCCGATGTCATCGCCGGGCTTGACTGGGTTCTGATGGCTTCAACAAATCGCAGTGGTAGTCCGCCGCCTACGCGGCCGATTTCAGCTGTTCGATTTCGCGCGCGAAATCCAGCCGCAATTGGCGCCGCTTCCTCGTCGGGAAGGCGCCGCCCTAAGCAAGGACCACTGGAGTGCCCGCCATCTTGCAATATCTCGTTCGTTCCTGATATGTTCTTAGGACGCGCATGGTCACATAGCCACAGTAGTCGCCAACTTTTCAGCATGGGCAACGCGGGAGATGGCGAAAACTGAAGAATCAAGATGCTTCATTTGTTTTGAATGCCCCGGAGGGATAATGCGTTTAGTCTCGCTCTTCGCCGGCGCCGGCGGGCTTGATCTCGGCCTCGAATATGCCGGTTGGCGATGCGAATACGCTACGGACATTGATCCTTGCGCCGTCGCCTCTCTCGACGCCAATAAGGGGTCTCGTACCGGCGGCATCCGCGCGCTTGAAGACGCGGTCATTGAGCGCGGCGACGTTCGAGCGCTGACCGGTCAAGACATACTCTCCAAAATCGGACGCGGTCGAGGCGACATCCCGCTGTTGGCTGGCGGCCCGCCTTGTCAGTCGTGGAGCAGCGCTGGCCGTCAACTCGGTTTGGCGGACCCGCGCGGGCGACTGTTTGAGGATTACCTGCGCATCGCTAAGCAAATCGATACGCGCTGGCTGCTCTTTGAAAACGTGCGTGGGCTCGTCACGGCGCGCGGACCCGACGGGACGCCGGGAAGCGCGTTGCGTCTAATTAGAGAGGCGCTCTCGCGCGCGGGTTGGCAAACGAAAGTCAACCTATTGAATGCCGCGGACTACGGCGTGCCGCAGCGGCGAGTGCGACTGATTATCATTGGATATCACAGCGGCGATGCACCGGAGTTTCCGGAGCCAACACACTCCGACATTGACATCGTCGCTTCGCCTTGGGTCACTTTGGGCGCGTGCCTCAACGATATTCACCCGCCCTCTCATGAAGAGATCATTCGGCCCACCGGAAGACTGAAAGAAGAATTATCCAGTGTTAAGCCCGGAAAGGGCGTCAAGAGTCCGGGCAAGGCGGAGACGACGCGCCCCGGTGGGCACTGGGGATATAAGCAAGGCGCCTTTGTGGCGGACCTCGCGCAGCCGGCCCGCACCATTACGGCGAACGCACAGCAAGATTGGATCAAGGATCCGGAGCGCGGACTGCGGCGTCTAAGCCCACGCGAGTGCGCGGCTGTTCAAACGTTTCCGGCGTGTTGGAAATTCGCCGGGTCCGCTCGCGATCAATACAGATTGATCGGCAACGCCGTTCCCCCGCTGTTCGCAAAAGCGTTGGGCATTGCGCTGTTGGCGCACGCCGATAAGAACGCCTGCGAGAAAGCCACAAAGCGAAAGGCCGTGAACCCGACGCCGCTTCCGCAAAGGCTTCAGGCTGCGATTAACTACACTATTCGTGAGGAGGCCATAAACGGCTCCTCGCGGCGAAACGCAGTTGCAAAGCGAAAACCACCGAAGCAATTGAGCGTTGCGTAAGTGGCGGTGCCGCATGAAATTGAAGAATTTCATCGAGAGCAATCGCGGATAGCGCGTGAACGATACAACGCAGGCATATCGCGAGCCGACGGGGCGGCGATATGGCAATCCACCAAGCGTGAGTTGCGCGACGCGGCGATGGCAACGCTTGGCGCGACCGACTTTCTGCGCAATCCAGAATCCGCAATAGAAGCCTCCGCGGGACACCTCGCCGTGCTTCGACGGTTGTTGGCGCCGCCGCAAAGCCAAGATCAATTCAAACTGCTTTGCCCGGAGTATAGCAAGGACCAAGAAAACAAGGCTGGAAGAATTCGCGCCGCTAGGGCCAAGGCGATCGGACTGAGTATTTTGGAATGGCGCGACCGCGAATTAACGCGCTGGTTGGACGAAAATCGACACCCGTCCGCGGATGAAATTCGCGAAGCCGCAGAGACCGTCGCGCTTCTGATGACCGCGCAATCAGCGGTCACGAACCAGCGCACCCTGCTCGCGGCAAAGCAGGAATCAGCAGTGACGAGCCTTTTAAACAGTAAGGGATGGACGAAACGGACCGCGCCTCTGATCAGTCAATCATTCCAATTGTCCGCACACGAATTTATGCATAAGACGCGCTTCGCAACCAAAACAGGCACGCAAGAGGTCGATATCGCCTGCGGGCTCGGCGGTTCCGTGATTTTGGCCATGGAGTGCAAGGCAACTAACGACGCGACGAACTCGATTAAGCGCATAAATGACGTCCTGAAAAAGGCGCGCGCGTGGCAAACGCATTGGGGCAATTTCGTAAAGACGGCGGCGCTCCTGCAAGGCGTCATTGCATACAAAGATGTGCATAGACTCCTGGACGAAGAGGTCTCGGTGTTTTGGTCGCACCGGCTGGACGACTTCGGCGACTGGCTTGACGCCAACGTGACGCCTGTTTAGCGCACGCACCGATCCGTCTTTGCGACGCGTCGGCAGAGTGCAAGAAACCGCTTCGCTAGCGCTTGCGAGAGCGAGTCGTCGGTCATCTATTGGGGAACGATTCTACGCAAATTCATGGGCAGCGGTTCTGGTGAGCGTCCGCTCACATCATTCTCCCGATCCGGGAATTCCAGGCGGCAAATGCAAGCAACCAGCGGCTTGATTGGAATATCATTCACCCCCAGACTCAAACGGGATTGGCGCGGGACAAGCGCCCGTCGAGACGTGCCTGAAGGCTATTTGACAAGTGAACGATGGATCAGCGCTGCGGCATCAAGACGGCTGGGCGGTTGAAGCGGACGGACAGCGGCGCATCCGATGATGCGATTGACCGGCCGGTCCTCTGCGTCCGCCTCATTGGGGCGCTTTCAATGGCGCGGAAAATACGGACAAAACTGCAACGATCGGCATGGAACAAGGATAAATCCGGAGGCGCACGGGTCGGAAAATCCGGATAGTGCGGACAATTAACGATGTCTCCCCGGCATCCGATCTTTCCCCATGTGGATGAATTCGGCTTGGCCTTTGGACGCGACGCAAGATTAGCTCGCCCTCCCGATTGGTAAAGGCGAGGGCGTGATGGCGGACGGTACGGCAAACATTTCAGCAGGCTCTGGGATCGCGGGCGCGACGACGGTCGCAGGCGAGCGGCTGCGGTCATTCCTCGAGCGGGTCGAACGGCTCGAAGAGGAAAAAGCCGCGATCGTCGGCGACATCAAGGAAGTCTTCGCCGAGGCGAAAGGCGAGGGCTATGACGTCAAGATATTGCGGAAAGTCATCCGTCTACGGAAGATGGACCGGGCCGAGCGGCAGGAAGAAGAAGCGCTGCTGGAATTGTACCTGGCGGCGCTCGGGGAGGCGTGATTCGCCGATACTTCACCTCTCCCCTGGGAGAGGTCGAAAATCCGCCTACGGATTTTCGGGTGAGGGGTCGGCGCTCTCGATGATGGAGCGAACCCTCACCCGCTCGCTGCGCTCACTGGCCTCTCCCAAGGGAGAGGCAAGGGGCTCACAATTCCCGAGAAACTTATCCCGCTCGTTTCACCTCGAGCCCGTGATCCCGCAGCTTGCGGTAGAGCGTCGAGCGGCCCATGCCGAGGCGGCGTGCGACTTCCGACATCCTTCCGTCATAGGTGCCGATCGCAAGCTTGATGAGATCGCGCTCGATCGCTTCGAGCGTTCTCAGATGCCCGTCGCGGTCGAAGACATCAACGTTTTCAAACGCCGTCGATGAATTGCCGGCGAGCGGGCGCGAAACCGGCGGGGCGCTGAGCTCGGGCGCGTCCGCCGCGTCCTCGACCACCGGCGGGCCGAGATCGACGCCGGCATGTTCGAATTCGCCGGCGAGGGTCGGAAAGTCCCGCGCCGAAAGATAGGGCGTCTCGGCGAGGACGACCGCGCGGAAGATCGTGTTTTCGAGCTGGCGGATATTCCCCGGCCAGGACTGGCGCATCAGGACTTCAAGAACCTCGTGCTGGACGCCCCTTACGTCGCGGCGTTCTTCGGCGTTGTAGCGCTGGATGAAATGATCGACGAGGCCGGGAATGTCTTCGACGCGCTCTTTCAGCGGCGGGACATGCACCGGGAAGACGTTGAGGCGATAATAGAGATCTTCGCGGAAACGGCCGGTTTTGACTTCCTCCGCAAGATCGCGATTGGTCGCGGAAATGACGCGGACATCGACCTTGACCGGGCGTTTTGAGCCAACGGGGTCGACTTCGCTTTCCTGCAGCACACGGAGCAGTTTGACCTGCATGTCGGCGGGAAGATCGCCGACTTCGTCAAGGAAAATCGTGCCGCTGTCGGCTTCGAGGAATTTGCCGATATGCTTCTGGTGGGCGCCGGTGAACGAGCCTTTCTCGTGGCCAAAGAGAATGCTTTCGACCAGATTTTCCGGGATCGCGCCGCAATTGACCGTGATGAACGGACGCCCGGCGCGGTCGGATGAGCCTTGAATGGCTCTGGCGATCATTTCCTTGCCGACGCCCGATTCGCCGGTGATGAGGATCGGAATGGTCGACGCCGCCGCGCGCTCGCCGAGCCGCACGACATTGCGCAAGGCGGCGCTGTGGCCGATGAGATCCTTGAAGCCCATGGCGCCGTCGCGCTTCCGTTTGAGGCGCGAGACCTCGCCTTTGAGCGTCGTCAGGTTGAGCGCGTTGTTGATCGACACGATGACGCGTTCGGGGCTCGCGGGCTTGACGAAGAAATCGGCGGCGCCGTTCTGCATCGCCTCGACCACGGTGTCGATGCCGCCTTGCGCCGTCAGCACGATGACGGGGATCTCGTCGCGATAGGCTTTCGCGCGCTTTAAGGTTTCCATGCCGCCAAGACCCGGCATTCTGAGGTCAAGCATGACGAGGCTGACGCTCTGGCCCTGTTCGCTTTGCAGGAGCGTGATCGCGTCTTCGCCGGAGTCGGCCTGCAGCACGGGAAAGCCCGCTCTTTCGCAGACCGCGCGCATCAGCCGGCGCTGCGTCGGATCGTCGTCAACGATGAGGATTGTCTTTGCGGTCACGATGAATGGTCCTCGCATGATCGAAAGGGGCAGCGCTGATCCCTAGCGCGGCGAGGTTAAATATCGCTTTAAGGCGTTTCATTCCGGGTCAGCTTCGCCGGTGCTTAAGACTTTCTTGATGATGCCGGCGGTTCCGTCGCCGGCGAGGATCGGCTAAAGGCGATGGCGCAATCGCATCCGCAACAACCATGTCCGATAGAAAAAGCGATCACATCCGTCCGATCGAACACCTTGCCGGCGCCAAACCGCCGGCGCCGGACTGGTTCAGCAAAGCCGTCGCCGAGCCGTCGGACGAAGGCGGCGTCGATGTCGCCGGCGCAAAAATCCGCTATTCCGCGTGGGGCGACAAAGGCCGGCGCGGCCTTGTTTTTATTCATGGCGGGCGCGCGCACCGGAACTGGTGGCGGCCGTTCGCGCCGTTTTTTTCCGGTCAATATCGCGTCGTCGCCTTCGACATGTCGGGCATGGGCGACAGCGACTGGCGGCCGAACTATTCGCTCGACCTTGCGGTCGAAGAACTCTTCGCCGTCATCGACGCGTCCGGCGCCGGGGAGGGCGGGCGGCCGATTGTCGTCGGGCATTCGTTCGGCGGCTGGGTGACGCTCGCCGCGGTCGAACGCCACGGCGAGCGCCTCCTGGGCTGCGTCGTCATCGACAGCCCGATCGGCAAACCGGACCCGGACGAGGGGTACACGATCCTCAGGAAACAGGACCCGAACAACCCAGTCCGCGCCAACAAGGTCTATCGGTCAATCGAGGAGCCGATCGCCCGCTTTCGCTTCCTGCCGAACCAGCCGACCGCCGCGCTTTACCTCGTCGATTACATCGCGCGCGCCGGACTGCAACCGGCGCCGAACCCTGACGGCGGAACCGGCTGGGCGTGGAAGTTCGATCCGGCGCATGGCCGGAATTTCGAGATCCATTATGACCGCGATCTCTTCCTTGCCGCGCGCTGCCCGCTCGCATTCCTTTATGGGCAGGAATCGGCGTTCGCGACCGGCGACGGTTTCGACCATCTGCGCACACAGACCAAAGGCCGTTCGCCTTTTGTCGTGATGCCGACGCTCCATCATCACCTGATGATGGAGGAGCCGGTCGCCTTCGTGTCCTCCCTGCGGACGCTCCTGACCTGCTGGCCGGTAAGGGTCGGCAATTAGCCCGCGCATCCCCTTGCCCATCTTGCTGAATTCGGCCAGAAAAAGCGCCGATTGGTCTTGGAGGCAGTGGACGATGGCGACGGTCGATGAAGCAAAGCAGCGCGCACAGGACGCGGATGAACACCGGAAGATTTATCGGGGCATCATGAAGGCGTCGGGCGAGGTTGTTGTGCCGTTCTCGCTGGCGCTTGCGATGTTCTTCACCCAGCTCGTCATGGGCAATGGCTGGTGGGCTGCTCTGTGGTTCATCGCGACCTATCTGCTGGTCTGGTTCGTCGTCCGAACCTTCTTTTCGCATTAGCTGCAAGGTGACGCCTCGCACTGAGCGACGCCGCCTCTTTCCGTCCGGCGTAACACCCTTCGCGGCGGCTTTTCTTGTTTGGCTTGAGCGTCCCGGCGCGCGACAGGAGCATCCATGAAGATCGCCGTCCTGAAGGAAACGCGGGCGGGCGAATCGCGCGTCGCCGCGTCGCCCGAAACGGTGAAAAAATTCGTCGCGATCGGCGCCGCCGTCAGTATTGAACGCGGGGCGGGTGAGGGCGCGAATTTTCTTGATTATATCTTTGAGGAGGCCGGGGCCACGATTGCACCGTCCGCCGGCGACGCGGCGGCTGGCGCGGACCTCGTTCTCGCGGTGCGCGCGCCGTCCGCTGATGCGATGTCGCGGTTTCCACGCGGACAGAAGATCGCCGCGATCGTTTCTGCTCACGCCAATCGAGACGTGCTAGATGCGGCGACGACGGCCGGCATCGACCTCTTCGCGATGGATTTGATGCCTCGCATAACACGCGCGCAGTCGATGGACGTTCTGTCATCGCAGTCAAATCTCGCAGGCTACAAGGCGGTGATCGACGCCGCTGCCTATTATGGCCGCGCAATGCCGATGATGATGACCGCGGCCGGCACGATCGCGCCAGCGAAAGTCTTCGTCATGGGCGCGGGCGTTGCGGGCATGCAGGCGATCGCGACCGCGCGGCGTCTTGGCGCCGTCGTCTCGGCGACGGATGTGCGCTGGGCGTCGAAAGAGCAGGTCGAAAGCCTCGGCGCGACTTTCGTAACGGTGGACGATCAGGCGATGAAAAACGCCGAAACCGCTGGCGGCTACGCGAAAGAGATGTCCGAGGAGTTCCGTGCAAGACAAGCGGAATTCGTCGGCAAGCACATCGCAAAACAGAATATCGTCATCACGACGGCGCTCATTCCCGGGCGCCCCGCGCCGCGGCTCGTTTCCGAAGACATGGTCCGATCGATGGCGCCGGGATCAATCATCGTTGACCTCGCGGTCGAGCAGGGGGGGAATGTCGCGCTTTCAAGACCGGGCGACGTCATCGACGTTGGCGGCGTCATCATCATCGGCTTTGAAAACGTCCCTGGCAGATTGGCCTCGGACGCGTCGAGCCTTTACGCGAAGAATCTGTTTAATTTCGTCTCGGCGTTTTTCGACAAGGAAAAGAAGGAATTTGTCGTCGACTGGAACGACGACATCATCAAGGGCGTCGCGTTGACGCGCGACGGTCAGGTCATTCATCCGGCATTTCAGCCAGCGGCTGACGGTCCGGCGAGGGAGTAGGGAACGGATGGCGCAGCCAGTTGCGGAAGAAACCGCCGATGACGCCGCGACGAACGTCGACGAGGCGGCGGAAGCCTTGAAACAGGCGGCCGAGACCGCCGAGCAATCCGCCGAGCAAATGGCGGCCGCGGGCGTTCAGGCGGAATCGCTGATCGACCGGATCATTGCGGCGACGTCGGCGGGGCCTTCGGATTTCGTCTACCTGCTGGCGATTTTCATCCTGGCGATTTTTGTCGGTTACTACGTCGTGTGGTCGGTGACGCCGGCGCTGCATACGCCGCTGATGTCGGTCACCAACGCCATTTCCTCGGTCGTCATTGTCGGCGCGCTGATCGCTGTCGGCGCCGATCTCACCACGGCGGCGAGCGGCTGGTCGAAACTGTTCGGCTTTGGCGCCGTCGCCCTTGCCAGCGTCAACATCTTCGGCGGGTTCCTGGTCACGCAACGAATGCTGGCGATGTACAGGAAGAAGGGGACGTAAAATGTCCAAACTTCTGGACGCGGCGCTCGAAACAATTCGGTCGCGGCGCGCGGACTTCGAGCAGCGCTTCGGCCTGCGCCTCATCGGCGTGGTCGGTTCCGTCGCCCGAGGCGAAGAGCGGCGGGACAGTGACGTGGACGTTGTGTTCGACCGCGCCGGCAACACCACTCTCTTTAAGTTGTCGCGCGCTGAATTCGAACTGGAGCGGGCGCTGGGACGGAAGGTCGATCTGGTCAATCGGGCGGCGCTACGCCCGAATGAACGCGCCTATATCGAGCGCGATCTGGTGCTGGCGTGAACGACACGCAAACCCGGTTGTTGCTCGAGGATATGCTGGTCAACGCCCGCCTGGCTGAAAACTTTATTCGAGCCGTCGATGTAACGAGCTTCGAAACGGACACTGGTCTTGTCTATGCGGCCACTCGGGCTGTTGAAATTGTCGGAGAGGCAGCCGCACAAATATCGCCCTCCGCTCGGGCGGCGCTTCCATCATTGCCGTGGCGCGAAATGATCGGAATGCGGAACAGGCTCATTCATGGCTATCGAAAGCTCGAAGCAGGGATCGTATTTGGAACGATCCGTGAGGATTTTCCAGCACTGATCGATGAGCTCGAAAGCCTGCTGAGCGAGAAGGCAAAAGACTGATGGCCAACAATCTTCCGCCGCTGCTCTACGTCGCTTCGGGCGTTCTCTTCATCCTTGCGCTGAGGGGATTGTCCTCGCCGGAAACGGCGCGTGCCGGCAACCGGTTCGGCATGATCGGGATGGCGGTCGCCATCGTCACCACGCTCTTTGTCCTGCAGGACAAGGGTTTCATGACCTGGGTCTACATTCTGTTCGCAATGGGGATCGGCGGCGGCGTCGGCGCGATTTTCGCGCAGCGGGTGAAGATGACCCAGATGCCGGAGCTCGTGGCCTTTTTTCACAGCCTGGTCGGCATGGCGGCGGTGTTCATCGCCTGGGCGGCCTATCTCGCGCCGGAGACCTTTGGCGTCGGCGCGCCGGGAGCCATTCATACCCAGTCAGTCCTTGAAATGTCGCTTGGCGTCGCCATTGGCGCGATCACCTTTTCCGGTTCGGTCATCGCCTACGCCAAGCTTGCGGGCAAGATGTCGGGAAAGCCGATCCTGTTGCCGGCCCGCCATTTCATCAACCTTGGGCTGGCGCTGTTCATCGTCCTGATGATCGGGCTGCTGATGGCCGGGGTTCAGAATTTCCTTGTGTTCTTTGCGCTGACGATTGCCGCCTTCGCGCTCGGATTTCTTCTCATCATCCCGATCGGCGGCGCGGACATGCCGGTCGTCGTCTCGATGCTGAACTCCTATTCCGGCTGGGCCGCCGCCGGCATCGGGTTCACCCTCGAGAACATGGCGCTGATCGTCACCGGGGCGCTTGTCGGCTCATCCGGCGCCATTCTCTCCTACATCATGTGCAAGGGGATGGGGCGGTCGTTCATTTCGGTGATTCTTGGCGGATTCGGCGGCGAGGATGCGACAGGCGGCGCCGCCGGCGAGGAAGCGCGTCCGGTGAAGCAGGGATCGGCGGACGACGCCGCCTTTGTCATGAAGAACGCCGGGAAGGTCATCGTCGTGCCGGGGTACGGCATGGCCGTCGCGCAGGCCCAGCACTCGCTGAAGGAGATGGCCGATGCGCTGAAAGACGCCGGCGTCGATGTCAAATACGCGATCCATCCGGTCGCCGGCCGGATGCCCGGCCACATGAACGTGCTCCTCGCCGAAGCGCAGGTGCCCTATGACGAAGTCTTCGAACTCGAAGACATCAACGCCGAATTCCGAACGGCCGACGTCGCCTTTGTCATCGGGGCGAATGACGTGACCAACCCGGCGGCCAAAACCGACAAGGCGTCGCCAATTTATGGCATGCCAATCCTCGACGTCGAAAACGCCCGCACCGTCCTGTTCGTGAAGCGGTCGATGGCGTCGGGTTACGCCGGCGTCCAGAACGAGCTTTTTTTCCGCGAGAACACGATGATGTTATTCGGCGACGCCAAGAAAATGTGCGAATCTATCGTCAAGGCGCTGCGTTAGGAGAGGGCGGCGTCTTTGAATTGCAATCGAAAATCGTGAGGGGTCACCAATGCTGAAGCATTTTCTCGCCGTGGCGGGCGCCGCCGCGCTTCTCGCCGCCTGCGCGACAAGCGGTGGAGACACCGCCTCTTCGACGGCCGCCGAGCCGGCGATGGCCGGCCCGTCTCTCGACGCCGTGCTCGCCGCGCAGCCGGCCGAGGATCAGGCGCGCTACAAATGGCGCCATCCGAAGGAGACGCTGGAGTTTTTCGGCGTCGAGCCGGGCATGACCGTCGTCGACACCCTGCCGGGCAAGGTCTGGTATTCCGGGATTCTGTCGGCGTACCTTGGGCCGGAGGGCGGCGTCATCGGCGCCGATTATCCGGTCGACATGTGGAAACTGTTCGGCGGCTTCGCCAACGAGGAGTTCCTCGCCAAACGCTCGAACTGGGCCGCCGACTGGGCTGCGAAGTCGGCGGAATGGCGCGCCGCGGACGGCGCGCCGGTCAGCGCGATCGTCTATGGCGCTGTCCCTGAAGTCGTCAAGGGAACGGTCGACGTCGTGCTGATGGTCCGTGCGCTTCACCACTTCAACCGGTTCGAAGAAGAGGGCGGCTATCTGACCGCGGCGCTCGGCGACGCGATGGCGATGCTGAAGCCCGGCGGAATCGTCGGCGTCGTCCAGCACCGCGCGCCACAAAGCGCGTCCGACACATGGGCCGAAGGCGACAACGGCTATCTGAAGCAAGCGGAGGTGATCGAGGCGTTCGAGGCGGCCGGATTCGAATTCGTCGAGTCGAGCGAAATCAATGCAAACCCGGCCGATCAGCCGACCGAACAGGATATGGTGTGGCGTCTGCCGCCGACGCTTGGAACGAGCGCCGACAAGCCCGAGCTCAAGGCGCAAATGGAAGCGATCGGTGAGTCCGATCGCATGACCGTGAAATTCCGCAAGCCAGAATAAGCTTATTCGCCGATTGATTCCAGACCGTGACAGCGAGGGACGCATGTCACGGCTGCAATCCGCTCCAATCCGTAAGTCGCACAATTGACATTGTCGCAAATTATGAGTCGACGTCAAACGAAACGACAAGGCCGTCATACGCCGGTTCGACGCCTTGCGGCAGGTCGCGGACAAGCGACCGGTAATCCATCGTGACGTGAAGGTTTGTCAGAATCGCCCGCGCCGGCGCCACGCGCTCGATCCATCGCAAAGTCTGCGCGAGATTGGCGTGGGTGCCGTGCGTGGCGACTTGCAAGGCGTCGATGATCCAGATCTTGACGCCTTTAAGGACTTCAAAGCTCTCCTCCGGCAAGCCGACTACGTCGCTTGAGTAAGCTAGATCGCCGATCCTGAATCCGAGTGAATTGACCTGTCCGTGATGCTGCAGGAACGCGACCAACGGAATCTCGCCGGCCGGACCTGATATGACAAATGCCGCGCCGCAAGGAGGAATCGGACGCTCTTCGAGGATCGCCGGATACCAGCTTCCCGCCGCCTGCTCGAAACAATAGCGGAAGCGGTCGATCAGTCCGCCCGAGGTTTCCCGGTCGAGATAAACCGGAACCCGGCGGCGGTTCCGGATCGCGAAGGCCCGCAGATCGTCGATCCCATGCGACTGATCGGCGTGGTCATGGGTCATCGCGACGGCATCGACATGGGCGACCTCGGCGGCGAGCATCTGCGCGCGAAAATCGGGAGACGTGTCGATTACCGCGGAAGTCACCGCGTCCCTCGCAAAACCTCTAGTTGCGTGCGCGCGCTCGACGAGCAGCGAGCAGCGCAGCCTGCGGTTCCGGAGCTCTTTCGGATCGCAGCTTCCCCAATCGCCGCGCCCATCCGCGCCGCCGACGCGCGGAACGCCGCCAGAGGAGCCGCAGCCGAGAATGGTCGCCCTGAAGCCTCCCTCGCCTGTTGATCCGGTCACGGAGCGCCTCCATGATGGCGCGCCTTTGAAAACAACCGGAAAAAATTTTCTGTCGTCAATCGGTCGATGTCGGACCGCGTCAAGCTCAGAACTTCCGCTAGCTTGTCGGCGACATGAACAACATGCGCCGGATCGCAGCGCCGTCCGCGATGGGGAACCGGCGCGAGATAGGGACAGTCCGTTTCCACGATGATCCTGTCGTGCGGCATTAGTTTTGCCACGGCCCGAACCCCATCGGCGTTTCTGAACGTGATGATGCCGGAAAAGGAGATATACCCCCCCATCTCCATCACCGCCTCGGCAAGGGCAAGACCGCTCGTATAGCAGTGCAGCAACGGCGTGAACGGTCGTTTCGCCATCGCGTTTTCAAGCATCTTGAGAATTGGCGCATCCGCCTCGCGCGCGTGGATGATCAGCGGCAGGCCGGTTTCCTGAGACGTCTCGATATGGGCGGCAAAGACGGCTTCCTGCGCATCCCGCGGCGAAAATCCATAATGAAAATCGAGACCGCATTCGCCGATGCCGACAACGTCCTCGTCCCCTGCAAGTATAACAAGGTCTTCCGCGGTCAGATCCAGATGCTCGCTTGCGTAGTGCGGGTGCGCGCCGACGGACCGCCAGATGAAGTCATGCCTTGATGCAATCTCGCGGATCGCGTCCGTCGAACTGATCCTGTCTGAAATCGTCAGCATCGCCACGACGCCGGCATCCCTTGCCGCCGCGATGACAGCATCAACCTCCCCGGCAAATTTTTCATGGTGCAGATTGACGTGACTGTCGATGAGCATGGGCGTCACAAGGCAGCGCTCTGCCGCGCCATGTTGAACGCGCGCGCCGCAGCGAGGACAAGCTGATAGCGATCGAGATTGACTGCGTCGCCGCGTGTGAACAGCGTATCGACCCGCTCGCGCAGATCGACGAATGCGCCGGCGGCGGTTCCCGGCGCCAGCGCGGCGCTCATCGCCTGCTCGGCAATTCGCCCCAGGAGCATCGACTGGAAATGCGGCCAGACCCCTGCAGCGTCTTTGGCTGAAAGGCGCTGCGCAACGGCGCCGACATCGCCGCCGCGCTGGACGGCCGACCAGAAATCCTCGACCGCCGCGATTGCGCCGGCCCCGTCGCCTTGCGCCAGCGACAGGGCATGTCCCGGCCTGCCGCCAGCAGCGCGCGCGATCCGTAGCGCCTCTTCGCCGGTCGCTGCGCCTTCGCGCGCTAGAAATTCGGCGACAATTTCATCCGGCAGCGGGCGCAAAAGAATTTTCCGGCACCGCGAACGGATGGTTGCGAGCAGCCGCCCCGGGGACGCCGAAAGCACAAAGATCGCGGTCCGCGGCGGCGGCTCTTCGAGCGCCTTCAAAAGGGCATTGGCGGCGCTTCGGTTGAGGTCGTCGGCGGTGTCGATAATCGCGACACGCCAGCCGCCCATCGAAGGGGTGAGGCTAAGAAAATGGATAAGGTCACGTGATGTATCTACCGCAATATCAGTAGCGTATCGGTCTTTCTTCTCGTCAAAGACGCGCTCGGCGACGAAAAGGTCGGGGTGGCCGCCGGATGCGACCATTGAAAACGCTCGTGACGATTGCGGCACTTCAAGCGTCACCGCGCCGCCGGGGTGGCCCGTCGACAGCAATGCCCGCGCCAGTCGATAGGCGAGCGTCGCCTTCCCGGCCCCCTCACCGCCCGCAATCAGCCACCCATTAGCAAGGGCGCCTGCATTCAGCGCCTGCAGCAAAAACGGTTCGAGGCCTTCCTGCGCCAGAAAATCGGCGCGCGCCCGCGGCGGCGTTATGTCGGTCTGTTCCGTCATGTTCGAGACCGGAGCGCTTTTTCAACTGCCGCGGCAACCGCCTTGAAAACGGTCGCTTCGTCAGCCGTTGCATCAATCACAACGCAGCGAAGGGGATTGTCGCGGGCGATCTTGAGAAACGCCTGCCGCACACGTTCCTGGTAATCCTCGCCCTTGCTTTCAAAACGGCTCTCCGCGGGCGCGCGACCTACCGCGCGCGCCAGGCCGACGCTTGTCGGCGCGTCGAGCACGATCGTCAGAACAGGATCGTCATCGCCGACGACGAGATCGTGCAGCGCCGTGACCGCGCGCGCGCCGATTTCGCCGGCGATGCCCTGATAGGCCATCGTCGAGTCGGCGAAGCGGTCGGTGATGACCGTCTCGCCGCGCGCCAGCGCCGGCCGGATGACGCGGTCAAGGTGGTCCCACCGCGCCGCGTACATCAGCAGCGCTTCGGCGCCGGCCCCCCAGCGGTCCGAGGCGCCATTGACGATCAGTGCGCGGATGGCTTCGGCGTTCGGCGATCCGCCGGGCTCGCGCGTCGTCATCACCGTCATCCCGCGCTCGCGCAGAAATTCAGCGAGACGTTTGATCTGACTGGATTTGCCGGCGCCGTCGCCGCCCTCAAAACTGATGAAAAGCCCGCGGCGCGCCTCGCGTTTCGCCATTTACTGCGCCGCGGAGGCGTCTCCGCCCCCCGCGGCCGGTCCCGTCATCAGGGATTTCGCGGCAAGGCCGATGCGCCCAAGGACGCCGACCGCCTTCACAGTCTTGCCCGCGAAAAGTGGAAATTCGCGCGCGTCGCCGCCATCGACCATAACCCGGAGATAGCCGATCTGCTGACCCTCGGCGACCGGCGCCGCGACAGGCCCTTCGTAGACGACCTTTGCAGCGACCGCGTCCGCCGCCGAGCGGTGGAGAATCATCGAAACCGGCTCGGCCGCCACGAGGGGAACAGACGGTTCTTTTCCCGCGAAAACCATGGCGTCGCCGGCGACATCGCCGGACTTGTAAAGTGTCCGCTTGGTGAAATCGTTAAACGCAATTCGCATCAGCCGTTCGGTTTCGACCGCGCGCTGCCTTTCCGACGTCAAGCCGTTGACGACGACGATCCGGCGTTCGCCGTTCACCACAGCTGACCCGACAAGACCGTAGCCGGATTCCTCCGTATGCCCCGTTTTAAGGCCGTCGGCTCCATCGAACGTAAACAGAAGCGGATTGCGGTTGGGCTGGCGGATTTTCTCCCAGGTGAAATCCTCCTCCGCGAAATATTTGTAATAGTCCGGATAATCCTTGATGATCTTGCGCGCCAGCAACGCAAGGTCACGCGTGCTCATCTTGTGATTTGCATCCGGCCAGCCGGTCGAATTGGTGAAGGTCGAATTCTTCATTCCCCATTCGCGCGCCTTCTTCGTCATCATGTCGGCGAAGGCTTCCTCGGTGCCGGATATGTTTTCGGCGATGACGACGCAGGCGTCATTGCCGGACTGGACAATGACCCCCCGCAGAAGATCCTTGAGCGGAATTTTTGTATCGACGCGGGTCCACATCTTCGACCCTTCCATGCGCCACGCCTTTTCCGAAACGGAGAACGCGTCGGTGAGTTTCAGCTCACCCGCTTTCAGTTTCTCGAAAACAACGGCGACCGTCATCAGTTTGCTCATCGAGGCCGGCGCGGTCGGCGCGTCAGCTTCTTTTTCAAACAGCGCGGCGCCGGTTTCGAAATCGATCAGGATGGCGTGTTGGGCCTCGGTCGAGATCGATTGCGCCAAGGCGGCGCCGGTCAAAACCATCGCTCCCGCAAGGAGCGCCGAAATCGCTGTCTTCATCGTCATTGCTGTCATCCCGATTCTTTTCATGTCCTACCGCATCGCCGCGCCGCGGACGATGCGCGCCGCGCCAAATCCCGCTGCCTGCGCCCGCGTCAGGGAGGCCAGCGCGATCGCTTCGTCCGCAAACGGCCCGACCCGCAAGAGCTGCGCTCTCAGCCCGCCGCTGTCTTCCGACTGGACGCTGATCGGCCCGAGACCTGGTATATCCAGTTGCATCGATTCCAGCGCCGAGAGGTCATCGAGCCTTGCGATTTCGACCCAGATCTCCGGCGAAGGCGGGGCCTCCGCGGCGGTGGCGCTTCCAACGAGATCGGCGAGACATTCGGTTTCGATTTCCGGGGCTGCCCGCGTCGGCGCGCCCGCTGTACCGTTTTTTGCGGCGACGAAGAGCGGGGCGGTCGTCGGCTCGCCCGGCAGTGCGGCAAGGCCCATGACGTCCGTCCCGCCGAGATAGCGCACGCGAACGCGGGCAAGGCCCTGTTGCGCAAACCCGAGGGCATTCGCCGCCGCATGCGAAAGATCGATCAGCCGGTCGCCGACGAAGGGGCCTCGATCGTTCAGACGGACGGTAATTCGGCGGCCGTTCTCGAGATTTTCGACTTCGACAACGCTCGGCATCGGCAACGTCTTGTGCGCGGCGGACAGCCGCCGCTTGTCGAAGATCTCGCCGTTAGCCGTCAGTTTCCCGTGAAAATTGTCGCCGTACCAGGACGCAAGGCCGACTTCCTCATAGGTTTCGTCGATTTTCGGCGCATACCAGCGGCCGTCGATCGCGTACGGCGCGCCGACCTTGTAGTGCGGATTGGGTGTCGCTGGCGCCCTTGGCGCTTGCGTCGTTGAACACGCGGCCAGCGCCAAAGGCAGGACAATCAAGCCAACGCGACAATAGTTTTTGGTCTTTGGCGGAAGTTTCATGGTAACGCCTATGCGGTTTTTCGGCGCGCTTCGCAACCGAAACTCGGTTAACGGGCGGCCCCGCCGGGGCGCGCAACGCCTTGTTATTTGGAAGCGCTTGACTATGGTCCGCGCCGTCCGGAGCGACCGACCCGGATGGGTGGCCGAGCGGTTGAAGGCACCGGTCTTGAAAACCGGCAGGCCCCTAAAGGGTCTCGTGGGTTCGAATCCCACCCCATCCGCCAATTGCCGCCGTCGCGGATAAAGCGGACGGCCTCGGCGCGAGGACTCTCTCGCCCACGATTCAAGGGATTCGCGCGCAAAGCGCGCGGGGGTTCGAATCCCACCCCATCCGCCATAAACCGGTCACTCTTTATCGCTCCGTCCCGACGCAAAGTTCGTCCCGCCCGCGATTCCACAAGCCTCACATTCCTCCTTCAGAAAATGGCGACGGCGCCGTCGAAGACGCCGAGGATCTAATTGAAATGGGTTGCGCCGGATCGCCTTCAAGCGGCGATTTACCTGTAATTGTCCGCGCGATTTCCCCTGGGAGGCGTTGCAGGCGAATACGCTGGGCTTGAGGCGCGCTTCTCAAGCTCCCTTCATCGGTCCGCACGCCATTTCGGATAGCGGCGGCGCGTCCGAAGTCAAACCAGGAGGATTTCAGCCTGGTGGCCTGGCGCCGCGGCGATTCTTCTGTCGCATGTCAGCAGCGGCGCATCCAAACTCTCCGCAAGGGCGACATAGAGCGCATCATAGACGGTAAAATTGTCGCGAAGCGCCCAGACGCGTGGGAGCAAAGGATCATGGGCATGGCGGAATAGCGGAAGGTTGACGAGGTTTTCCAGCGCGCCGCGCCCGCGCGCGTGCGTGATTTCACCCGCGGCGGCGAAACGGCGAACGACCTGCGCCGCCTCCGCATAAAGAAGATGCGGCGCATGCGCGGAGCTGGAAGCCTGAAACTGTACCGCCACGGCGACCGCGGCCGGCAGGTTGAAAAGGAGCGCAATGATTGCCGACGCGTCGACGACGATCATCTGCTGTCGCGCTCGTCGCGAACCGCCTGTTCAGGAGAAATCGAAAATTTGACCGGCGGAAGGCGTCTCAGCCGTCCGATCATCTCCTCCACCGTCGGCTGCTCGGCGACCTTTCGAACTTCCGCGAGCAGGTAATCGGACAGCGACATGCCGGCGAGCGCCGCCCGCGATTTCAGCTTGCGATGCAGCGCGTCGGGCACATTCCGGATTTGCACCATTACGGGCATGCGCAAAAACTATTCGCATGTAGCGCACATGTCAAGATCGCACTGCCAGCGACGTCCGAGGCGCAGTCCGCAAACCGGCGCCGTTCGCGGCGGCGTCGTCGAATAACTCGGCGAGTTTGTCGACCATGACGCCGGCGAGCTGTTCGACATCGACGATCGTCACCGCCCGGCGGTAATACCGCGTCACGTCATGGCCGATGCCGATCGCGAGCAGTTCCACCGGCGAGCGCTGTTCGATCTCGGCGATCACATCCCTCAGATGCCGTTCGAGATAGGCGCCGCCATTGGCCGACGATGTCGTGTCATCGACCGGCGCGCCGTCCGAGATGACCATCATAATCCGCCGCGCCTCTGACCGCCCGAGCAGCCGTGTATGCGCCCACAGCAGCGCCTCGCCGTCGATGTTCTCTTTCAGGAGGCCCTCTTTCATCATCAGGCCGAGCGAGATGCGCGCCCGCCGCCAGGGGGTGTCGGCCGCTTTGTAGACGATGTGGCGGAGGTCGTTCAGCCGACCGGGGTTGGCCGGGCGCCCGTCCGCGGTCCATTTCTCCCGCGCCTGCCCGCCTTTCCAGGCGCGTGTCGTAAAGCCAAGAATTTCGACCTTGACGCTGCAGCGTTCGAGCGTCCGCGCGAGAATGTCGGCGCAGATCGCCGCGATCGAAATCGGCCGGCCGCGCATCGATCCTGAATTGTCGATCAGGAGCGTCACCACAGTGTCACGGAATTCAAGCTCGCGCTCGCGCTTGAAGGACAATGGCTGCATCGGATCGACGACCACGCGGGCGAGCCGGGCGGCGTCGAGGACGCCTTCGTCGAGATCGAAAATCCAGCTGCGGTTCTGCTGCGCCATCAGGCGGCGCTGCAATTTGTTGGCGAGGCGCGCGACCACCGAATGCAGGTTTTCAAGCTGGCGGTCGAGCGTGCGGCGGAGGCGCTGCAATTCTTCCGCGTCGCAAAGTTCGGACGCCTCCGCGGTCTCATCGAATTCGGTCGTATAGGTCTTGTACCGCTTGCCGGTGTCGCCGTCGAACTTGGCGCGGATCGAGGAAATCCGCGCGTTTTCGAGGGCGCCGTCGGCGTCGTCTTCGGCGTGCTCGATATCCTGATCGCCCGGTCCGGCATCGGAGTCGGGCGCTTTGCTGTCGTCGCCGGACTCGTCGTCGGCAGGATCGGCGGCGCCGTCGTCCTCGTTTTCCGACGACTCGTTCTCCCTGGCGTTTTCTTCATCGTCGCCCTCGCCCTGTTCATCGCCCTCCTCGTCTCCTCCTTCGTCGTCGAGATTGAGATCGCGGATGACTTTCCGGGCGAGGCGCGAATAGGCTTTCTGGTCGTGGAGATCATGCGTCGCGGCAAGTGCGTTCAGCGAATCGCCCGCCAGCGCTTCGATATCGCCGGCGCGCGCGGTCATCAGCGCTTTGGCGGACGGGGGATGCGGGCGGCCCGTCAGCCGCTGACGGAGAAGCAGCGCCGCAACTTCGGCGAGCGGGGCGCTTTCATTTGATTCCGGTCTGTCGAGCCTGCGTTCGGCGATCGACTTGTCGAGCGACGCCGCCAGATTGTCGCCGACGCCTTTCAACGCCAGCGCGCCGATCGCCTCGATCCTTGCGTCTTCAAGCGCGCGATAGACCGCCTGCGCTTCCGCGCCTTTCGGCAGGTCTTTCGAAAAGGCTTTGGCATCGTGATGCGCGAGACGCAGCGCCGCGCCGTCCGCCTCTCCCCGCGCGACCATGGCGGCATCGCGATCGATGATGCGGGCAGGCAGTGGAATTTTCGCCTGCCGCCCCGAAACGCTTGCATGTTCGCCGCCGAACGCCACCTCGACGTCAGGCAAGGCAGACAGCGCGCGCGTCGTCTGCACGAGCGCGCGCTTGAAATCCTCGCGAGCCTTTTCCTTGGGCGTCATGCGAGGTGAAATCCTCAACTCGTCTCGGCAAGGAACGAAAGCTGCTGTATCTTGGCCGTTCGATCCTTTTCAAGCTCGTCGGTCAACCGCGTCGGATAATCGCCGGTGAAGCAATGGTCGGTGAAGGCCGGCGCGGCCTGATCGCGCGGGCCCTTGCCGAACGCCTCATAAAGCCCGTCAAGCGACAGAAACGCGAGGCTGTCGACGCCAATCTCGGTCTGCATTTCCTTGACCGTCATGTTGCTGGCGATCAGTTCATCCCTCGACGGCGTGTCGATCCCATAAAAATCCGGGTAGAGGATCGGCGGACAGGCGATCCGCATGTGGACTTCGGCGGCTCCGGCCGCGCGCAGCATCTGCGCAATCTTGCGCGAGGTCGTGCCGCGGACGATTGAATCGTCGATAAGGACGATGCGCTTTCCCTCGATCAGGGCGCGATTGGGCGAGTGCTTGCGGGCGACGCCCGCCTCGCGGATGCGCTGCTCGGGTTCGATGAAGGTACGGCCGACGAAATGACTGCGGATCAGCGCGAGTTCGTACGGAAGTCCGGACGCCTGCGCATAGCCGATCGCCGCGGCGACGCCGGAATCCGGGATCGGCGACACCATATCGGCGTCGCACGGCGCCTCCCCGGCCAGACGCTGCCCGAGCTTTTTGCGAAGCTGGTAGACGCTCTTGCCATCGACGATCGAGTTCGGGCGCGCGAAATAAATGAGTTCGAAAATGCAGGGCCGCGCCGGATTGGTCGGCGGGAACACCTGACGGCTTTCAACCGAGCCATTGGCCCGGCAGATGACGACCTCGCCAGGGCGGACGTCGCGAACGAAGCGCGCTCCGATGAGATCGAGCGCGCAGGTCTCGGACGCGAGGATCGGGCAGCCGTTGAGATCGCCAAGAGTCAGCGGGCGGATGCCGACAGGATCGCGGACGCCAATCAGCGCGTCCTTGGTGAGGACGACCAGCGCGAAGGCGCCTTCGACCTGTTTCAGGCTTTCGATCAGCTTGTCGATCATCGAGAGCTGATGCGAACGCGCTGTCAGCTGCAGGAAAAGCTCTGAATCCGACGTCGACTGGAAGATGCATCCGCGCTGGACAAGCTCGGATTTCAGCTTGCGCGCATTCGTCAGGTTGCCATTGTGGGCGACCGCGATGCCGCCCTTGTCGAGGTCGGCGTAAAGCGGCTGCACGTTTCGCAGGACCGTATCGCCCTGCGTCGAATAGCGCGTATGGCCGATGGCGGCGACGCCTTTCAGCCGATGCAGGGTGTCGGCGTCGGAAAAACTGTCGGAGACAAGGCCGAGATGGCGCTCGGTGTGAAAATGCGCGCCGTCGAAGGAGGCGACGCCCGCCGCTTCCTGTCCGCGATGCTGAAGCGCGTGCAGCCCGAGCGCCGTCAGGGCGGCGGCGTCGGGCGTTCCGATGACGCCGAAGACGCCACATTCCTCATTGATTTTCTTAGGCCCCAGCAGCGCATCGAGGTCGCTGGTGCGCCGACGATAGGTAGCGCCGAGCCGCTTTAATCGCCCGGCGGTCGCCCTTACGAAATCAGCGCTTTTGAGGTTCGCCATCGCTCGCCGCTTCCTCCGTCAGGATGTCCGCAATCGGATCAACGGAATTCGCTTCGCCTTTCTCGGTGGTCGTGACCGTCGTCACGATCTCCTTGAGGCCGGACCGGTCGCGGCCATCATACCCTTCCGACGCGGCGTTCGCTTTTTTCGCCGCGGCGCCAGCGTTAAGATCCCTGTTCGTCGGCGCAAATTGCTCGAAGAACCGGGCGGACGATGTTGCGACCGGCAGCAACAGCGCTTTCCTGACGGCGTCCGGCTGGCTTCCTTCGTCGAGATAATAGCCGTAGCCGAGAAATCCAAGGCCGATCAGCGCCAGCGCCCGCGCCAAGCCGAAAACGCCGCCGCCAATACGGTCGTACTCTTTCATCCGCCCGGTCAGTTTCAGTCTGATCATGCCTTTGTGAAGCAGCAAATAGCCGGCCACGAACACGATGACGGCGATGATGGCGGCGGCGGCAACGCCGGCGAGGAATGCGTCCGCCTTCCCGACGAGGCTCGCCGCCGGTTTGGCGCCGACAAACCCAAGGAGCGCGGCAAACGCCAGCACCGCAAGGGTCGCGACCTCCCTGATGGCGCCTCTGATCGCTGCGAAGAAAATCGAAACGCCAACAACCGCAAGCAGGAGCGCGTCAAATACCGTCATCCGTCACCCGTACCAAACGCACTTGAGGACACTTAAGCGCCGAGTCTCCCGCCGCGCCTCAATATCCCTGAACCTCTCGCCGCTCAACCGTCGTTGCGCTTGATCCATGAGATGAGATCGCCAAGGGTTTCGGCGTTGACGACATTGAGCGATTCGCCCTTCGCCGCGGAAGGCGCGAGCGCGCCCCTGAAGCCAAGCTTTCGGGCTTCCTTAAGACGGGCGTCGCTCTGGTTGACCGGACGGACGGCGCCGGACAGCGCGACCTCGCCGAACACGACAAAAGTCTTCGGCAGGGCCCGGTCAAAGAGCGATGAACAAAGGGCGGCGGCGGCGGCAAGATCGGCGGCAGGTTCGGCGATTCTGAGGCCGCCGGCGACATTCAAAAAGACATCGTGCCGGCCGAAATCGAGGCCGCAGCGGGCGTCGAGGACGGCGAGCAGCATCGACATCCGCGCGCTGTCCCAGCCGACGACCGCGCGCCTCGGCGCCGCCAGCGTTGACGGCGATACCAGCGCCTGGATTTCGACCAGCACCGGGCGCGTGCCTTCGATCCCGGCAAAAACCGCGGCGCCCGGAACCGGCTCGCCGGGCTCCGAGAGAAACAGCTCTGAAGGATTGGCGACCTCCCGGAGGCCGGCGCCGGTCATTTCGAAGACGCCGATTTCATGCGCCGCGCCGAAGCGATTCTTGACGGCCCGGAGGAGTCGGAACGCCCTGCCCTGTTCGCTCTCGAAATAGAGGACGGCGTCGACCATGTGCTCGACCACGCGCGGGCCGGCGATCTGCCCGTCCTTGGTGACGTGTCCGACCAGCGCGATGACCGATCCTGACGCCTTTGCAAAGCGGATCAGCTCCTGCACGCAGGCTCGGACTTGCGTGACGGTCCCGGGCGCCGCCGGCAGCGTGTCCGACCACAGGGTCTGGATCGAATCGATAATGACGACGTCGGGCCGGTCAGCCTTGAGGGTCGCCAGAATATCGCGCAGGGCGGTCGCCGCGGCGAGCGCGACTGGCGCGCCGGCAAGGCCGAGACGCTGCGCGCGAAGCCGAATTTGCGCGGTCGCTTCCTCGCCGGACATGTAGGCGACCTTGGAGCCGGCGTTGGCGAGACCCGCCGCGATCTGCAAGAGCAAAGTCGATTTGCCGACGCCGGGATCGCCGCCAATGAGGAGCGCCGAACCCGGCACGAGGCCGCCGCCGCAGGCGCGGTCAAACTCGGCGTTGCCGGTCAGGAGGCGCGGCTCGAACTCGCCGCCGCCGCTGAGCGAGGTGAATTCGAGCACCCTTCCCTTGCCGGGTTTGCCAGCGGCGATCGACCCCGGCGGCCCGACCTCGGCGGCTTCGCCGGCGACCGTGTTCCATTCCCCGCAGGCGTCGCACCGGCCCTGCCATTTTCCATAAACGGCGCCGCAGGACTGGCAAACGAAGGTTTCAGCGAGACGGGCCAAGGATTCTCCGGGGGCGCTGCGCCGGGTCTAGACGATACCGCCGGGCGAGGAAATGCCGGGGCGGCCTGCCGGTCGAACTCGAAATTTCTCGCGTTTCAGTTTATGCCCTGGACCGATGACCCCCGCGCGCCTCAATCAAATGAACCCTTATCTCAATGGCCTTTTTGCGCCGGTGCGCGAGGAAGTGTCCGCCGCCGACCTCCCCGTCATCGGCGAGATCCCGCGCGATCTCCGCGGCGCCTATTTCCGCAATGGCCCGAACCCGATGTCGCCGCCCGCGGGGATGCACCATTGGTTCGACGGCGACGGCATGCTGCACGGCGTCTGGTTCGAGGATGGCCGCGCGCGCTACGCCAACCGCTATCTCCGGACCGCCGACTTCGAGGCCGAACGCGAGGGCGCGGACGCGATGCCCGGCATTTTTTCTCCGGCCCGCACCGTGGCGGAGCGCCGGACGGTCTACAAGGATACGGCGAACACGGACGTTGTCGTTCACAATGGGCGCCTGTTGGCGCTGTGGTATATTTCCGGCCAGCCGGTTGCGGTCGATATGCGGACGCTCGAGACCATCGGCGTCGAGGATTTCGGCGGCAGGCTGCCGCGCAATGTTTCCGCGCATTCGAAAGTCGATCCCGCGACCGGCGAACTCGTGTTTTTCGACTACGCGCTTTACGAACCGAAAATGTCGTTCGGTACGGTCTCTCCCGCCGGCGACCTCGTGCATTTTCAGGAAGTCGATCTTCCCGGACCGCGCCTGCCGCACGATATGGGCCTTACCGAAAACTATGTCATTCTGCACGATCTGCCTGTTGTCTTCACAAAGAGCGCCATCCGCAACCGGATGTGGCAGATTGAGGTCGCCGATCAGCCGACACGGTTTGGCGTCGCGCCGCGAAAAGGCGGGGCCGTCCGCTGGTTCGAATTTCCGACGTCTTACATCTACCACGTCATCAATTGCTGGGAGGAGGGCGACGATGTCGTCATGGCCGCCTGCAAGATGGTCCCGAACGGGTTCTCGCCGGATCCGTCCGCCTACGGACCCTATGCGCCGATGGTCACAGTCCTGGCGCTTCGCGCGCAGCCCTTCCTGTGGCGGATGAACATGAAGACCGGCGACGGAACCGAGGCGCAACTTGACGACGGCGTCAGCGAATTTCCCGTGGTCAATCTCGACCATACCGGCCGCAAATCGCGCTGGTCCTATCACGTCGTCATGGAAGACCATATTCTGCAGCGCTATTCGGCGTTGCGAAAATACGACCTTGAGACCGGCGCATACGAACAGCATGATTTCGCGCCGGGGGTCTACGGCTCGGAAGCGGCGTACGCGCCGACCGGCGCCGGCGAAGATGACGGCTTTGTTGTGACGATCACCGCTGATCGCGACGGCAATTCAGAGGCCCACATTATTGACGCGAAGAATTTCGCCGGCCCGCCGGTCGCGCGCGTGAAACTGCCGCAACGCGTGCCGCTCGGGTTTCATGCGACATGGGCGAAGGCCGGATAAGCGACCGCCGACAAACGCGAAAACCCGCGCCTCGTGAACTTTTCGAGACGCGGGTTCGCGCTGTCGCGGGAATGATTCCGCGAAAGTTTGGAGAAAAGCCGCGCGGGACAAGTCCCTATGTCGTAGTGGCGTCGGACTTTTCAAGTTCAGTCCC
>JBGTLL010000263.1:0-9190 GCA_041744115.1 Parvularculaceae bacterium
CGCCGGCGGGCATCTTCCCGGCGAATGGGCGACCGCGCTGCGTCAGGCGGCGGCGCACTCGACCCTGTCGACGGAGCCGGCGCAGGCCGGCGCCCTGCTTTTCCGCACCGCCGTCATCACCCATCGGCGGGCGGAAGATACGCGCGGGCATCTGCTTGAAATCGAACGCGCTTTCGGCGCGGACGAAACGGTGATGAAGCATGTCCGGCGGTTTTATCTCGCCGCCCGCGGCGACGATCTGAGAGGGGAGGACAATCTGATCGGCGCGCCTGCCGCAATCGCTTCGGGCTGGCGGATCCGGTTCCATTTGCATCCGGCCGTCAAGGCGTCGCTCGCGCGGGACAATTCGTCCCTGATCCTTTTGCTCCCGAACAAGGAAGGCTGGCGATTTCGTACAAATTGTCAGGGACTAAAACTCGAGCGGAGTGTTTATTGCGGGGAAGGCGGTCTGCCGCAATCGACTGAACAGATTGTCATCAGCAGCGGAGGGTTGGAAGGCGCGACTAGCGGCGATATGGTCGCCAAGTGGAGTTTCCGCCGCATGGATGCGCCCTAGACGCACGCGAACGTCGAGGCGCTATTTCGCTTAGGCCGCAAGGAGCGTCGTCCAGATGTTCAGCAAGTTCTTTTCCGGACTGAAACAGCGGCGCCCACGAGACCTCCCATCAAACGGCCTTGACCATCTCGACATTTCCGCCCTGCTTGACCGGCCGCAGCGCCGCATCGACCAGCGCGCCGCCCGAAGGCTCGTCAACGGCAAGCGCGTCCTGATCACCGGCGCCGGCGGCACCATCGGATCGGAACTCGCACGCCAGGCCGCGAGCTTTGAACCCGAGCGCCTCGCTTTGCTCGATAATTCCGAGTTCAATCTATACCAGATCGACATAGAACTGCGGGAAGCCGGCCATGGCGAAACGCTGTTCACGACTCTGACCGATGTCTGCAAGATCGAGCACCTGCAGCGCGTGTTTGACATCGTCAAGCCGGAGATTGTGCTTCACGCCGCCGCCTACAAGCATGTTCCGATCGTCGAGCAAAATCGTTGCGCCGCCGCGTTGGTGAACGTGATGGGCGCCAAGCTCGTCTTCGACGCGGCGACACGCGTCAACGCCGACAGCGTCGTCTTCATCTCGACCGACAAGGCGGTCAATCCGTCAAGCTTCATGGGGGCGACAAAACGGATCGCCGAACTTTACGCGCAGTCGCTCGACGTGGCGCAGAGCGACACGCGGTTTGTCACGGTGCGCTTTGGCAATGTGTTCGGCTCGACCGGATCGGTCGCGCCCTTGTTTGCCCGCCAGATCGCGCAAGGCGGGCCGGTCACCGTCACCCACCCGGACATCAAGCGCTTCTTCATGACGACGAAGGAAGCGGTCGGGCTCGTTCTTCAGGCCGCCAGCCTCGAAACCGGCGAGCAATCGATCGTCACCCATGACGGCCGCATCTTTGTCCTCGACATGGGCGAGCCGGTGCTCATCCTCGATCTGGCGAAAAGGATGATCGAGGCGCGGGGGCTGGTCCCCGGCCGCGATGTCGAAATCCGGTTCAGCGGATTGCGTCCCGGCGAAAAATTGTTCGAGGAAGTCTTTCTCGATACGGACAAACTGATCAGCACCGGCGCCGACGGCGTTCTCCTCGCCTCGCCGGCGATGATCGATCTGCCGCTCCTCAACCCGCGCCTCACCGAGGTTATCAAGGCGGCGCAGGGCGCCGACCAGAAATCGCTCGACGAAGCGGTCCATGCGCTGGTTCCGGAATTCAGGCCGGCGTTTGGCGAAGGCAAGAGCGCGCGGCAGCCGAGCCCGAAGCAGTAGGGTTGTTTGCCCATTCACGCTTCGGTAAAGCTCGCGCGGAATTTTCCGGAGTGCTCCAATGGTTGCAGTAACGCCAGTCCGGCGGGCCCTTCTTTCCGTTTCCGACAAGACGGGTCTTGAGGATTTTGCGCGGCGGCTGGCCGCCAAGGGCGTCGATCTCGTCTCGACGGGCGGCACGGCGGCGGCGCTTCGAAAAGCGGGGCTCGTCGTCCGCGACGTGTCGGAACTGACGGGCTTCCCGGAAATGATGGACGGGCGCGTGAAGACGCTGCACCCGAAAGTTCATGGCGGCCTTCTCGGGCTGCGCGATCATCCCGGGCATCTCGCGGCGATGAAGGCGCACGATATCGCGCCGATCGATCTTCTCGTCGTCAATCTCTATCCGTTCGAGGCGACGCTTGCCGCGGGCGCCGACTACGAAACTTGCGTCGAGAACATCGATATCGGCGGCCCTGCGATGATCAGAGCCGCCGCGAAGAACCATGCCGGCGTCGGCGTCATCACCGACCCGGATGATTACGGCGCAGTCGCCGCGGAAATCGAAAGCGCGGGCGGCTTGACCGCCGCGACGAAAAAGCGCCTCGCGGCGTCGGCTATTGCGCGGACTGCCGCGTATGATTCGGCGATCGCCGTCTGGTTCGCTGGCGAAATCGGCGACAGATTTCCAAAACGCTACGCGATCGCAGGCGAGCGCGTTCAATCCTTGCGCTATGGCGAAAATCCGCATCAGGACGCGGCGTTCTACGCCAGCGGCAAGCGTCGGTTCGGCGTCGCCACCGCGCGCCAGCTTCAGGGCAAGGAATTATCCTACAACAACCTCAACGACACCGACGCCGCCTACGAACTGATCGCCGAGCTTGGGACCGAAAAGCCGGCCGTCGCGATCATCAAGCACGCAAACCCCTGCGGCGTCGCTTTAGGGACAACGATGAGCGAGGCCTATGATCTGGCGCTCCGGTGCGATCCGGTATCGGCGTTCGGCGGCGTCATTGCGCTGAACCGCCGGCTCGATCGCGCGACGGCGGAAAAGATCATTGGCGTCTTCTCCGAAGTCATTATTGCCCCCGACGTCGATGCCGACGCGCTCGAGATCGTGCAGACAAAGAAGAATCTGCGGGTGCTGGCGGCGGGCGGCGTTCCCGATCCCGCGGAGACGGGGCTGGTCATGCACCCGCTTGCCGGCGGGTTTCTCCTGCAATCGCGCGACGGCGGCCGCATCATCGAGCGCGATCTCAAACTGGTGACGCAGCGGAAGCCGAGCGCCGCCGAGCTGCGCGACCTCGTTTTCGCGTTCAGGGTCGCCAAGCACGTGAAATCGAATGCGATCGTCTATGCGAAGGACGAAGCAACCGTCGGCATCGGGGCGGGACAAATGAGCCGGGTCGATTCCGCCCGCATCGCCGCGCGGAAGTCGGCGGACGCGGGAAAGGCCGCCGGCCTCGCCGAGCCGCTGGCGAGAGGCTCGGTCGTTGCGTCCGACGCCTTCTTTCCGTTTGCGGACGGGTTGCTCGCCGCGGCGGACGCAGGCGCGACCGCGGTCATCCAGCCCGGCGGGTCGGTGCGCGACGACGAAGTGATTGCAGCAGCGGACAAAGCGGGCCTCGCCATGGTATTCACCGGCATGCGGCATTTCCGGCATTAGCCAATGAGGGCGGCTAATGATCTCATCGGATCGACGCGAGAAACGGGCGATCGAGCGGACCGCGCTTGATGAAAGCGCTTGAGGCGCGGTACTCCGACGAGACGGTTTCGAAAGGCGTGCACTCATGAACGAGATCAGGCGCGGCAAGCTGCAGGACTTCAAGGTTCCACAAAAACTGAAATTGTCCGCACTCTGGACGTCGGTGATGTTTCTTTACGTCTATGGCGACTATTTCAACATGTACATGCCGGGAAAAATCGATGCGATGTCGAAAGGCGACCTCGGGATCGGCGCCGCGACGGGTACGCTGATGCTGGGCGTCTCCCTCATGATGGCGATCCCCAGTCTGATGATCTTCCTGTCGTTGGCGCTGCCGCCTTGGCCAAATCGCCTGGTCAATATTTTGTTCGGTCTGGCCTATTCCGTGATTCTGGCCCTGACGATGCCTGGCGCAGAACCATTCTACATCTTTTATGCCGTCCTTGAGATCGTCCTGACCTTACTCGTCGTCTGGTTCGCGCTTGTCTGGCCCAAACAGTCATCAACCGCCTGACTCGATCGAAGGGCGCGGCTATTTCCCGCTCGCGCGTTCGATCAGGTCGGCGAGCTTGCGGCTCATCAGTGACAGTTTGCCGACGCTCATGCCGGCGCCGATGTCGAGCGAGGCGGCGAATTTCTCGTAGCGCTCGACCGCGACAGCGTTGTTCGCGCGCCAGTTCGCAAAGAGGCCGTCGAGCCAGTTTTTCGCCGGACCCTTCGGCTCTGACTTTGCAAAGGCCGCGAGCGCCTGCGTGAGGGCGCCCTGCCGCAACGTGAGCTCTTCCGTCAGCCGCCGCGCGGCGAGCTGGTCGAAATGGCCCTCCGGCATTGCGCCCTTGGCGGCGGCGCGCGCCTGTTCGATCTGGAAGCGGTGACCGACGGCGAAGAAAAGCCCGCCGATCGCGTCAGCGGGCCATTTCGTGTCCTGCGCCAGATTGACGATATCGAACGCGAATTCGAGCGCCGGCATCAGCGCCGCCTGTTCGGCGAGCCGGTCCGGCGCGCCAAGCTTTTTCCATTTGACGATGCGCGATTTAAGACCCTGCGCGGCCGCGTGCGGCAAGATCTCGGGAAGCGCTTTCTTCAGCGCCTGGATCGGTTCCTTGTACTGGTCGATCAGGCCCTTGACCCCGCGCTTTGCCAGCGCATTTGACGCTTCAACGTCGCTGACGATCTTGTTGACCTGCTCAGCGAGAAGATCGACCGCCGCATTATAAAGAGCGGTCTGGAGGACAGCCGGCTCCTTGTTGTCGAGTGCGTCAACGGCGGCGCCATAATCCTTGAGCTCCAGAATCCGCCGCGCCGATTCATAGCTGAGCGCGATGTCCGAAACGCCGGCGCCCGAAACATCCATCATCTGACTGACGAATGTCGCGCCGCAGGTATCGACGATTTCGTTCGACAGCCTGGTCGCGATAATCTCGCGGCGCAGCCGATGGCTCGCGATCGCCTTTTTAAAGGCGTGGGTTTCGTCCGGGAAGTAAAGATAAAGCTCGCGCTCGAGCGAAGGATCGTCGGGCGCCTTCGACCGCACAAGCTCTTCGAAGATGTGCATTTTCGCATAGGCAAGGAGGACCGCGAGTTCGGGCCGCGTCAGCCCGAGCCCTTGCGTTTTTCGCGCGGCGACCGCCTTGTCGTCGGGAAGCCCCTCGACATCGCGGTCAAGCCTGCCATCCGACTCCAGCGCCGTCATCAGCCGCGCATAGGCGCCCATCTCCGGAACGGCGGTCGCCTCCATCAGCGAAAGCGCGCGCGTCTGATCGTAATTGTGCCAGAGAACGTGCTGCGCCACATCCTCGGTCATTTCCTTGAGGAGATCGTTGCGGTCCGCGGCTTCAAGTTCGCCGTGTTCAATCGCCGCCGACAGCAGGATCTTGATGTTGACTTCGTGGTCGGACGAATCAACGCCCGCCGAGTTGTCGATGGCGTCCGTATTGAGCCGTCCGCCGTCCAAAGCAAAAGCGATGCGCCCACCTTGCGTGAGGCCGAGATTGGCGCCTTCGCCGATGACTTTCATGCGCATGTCGTCGGAACTGATGCGGATCGCGTCATTGGCGCGGTCGCCGACGCTGGCGTTGTCTTCATCGGGAGACCTGAAATAGGTGCCGATGCCGCCGAGCCAGAAGAGCTCGACGGGAAGTTTCAGTATCGCGCGCATGATCTCGTGCGGCGCCGCCGCATCCGAAGTGAGTTCAAGCAGCGCCTTTATTTCGGCGCTCAAGGGGACCGATTTCAAACTCCGCGAAAAGACGCCGCCGCCCCTGGAAATCAGCTTCCGGTCGTAATCGGCCCAGGACGAACGCGGCAGATCGAACATCCGCTTGCGTTCGGCGAAAGACTTTACGGCGTCGGGATCGGGATCGATGAAGATGTCGCGGTGGTCGAACGCGGCGACGAGCCTGATTTCTTCAGAGAGCAGCATGCCGTTGCCGAAGACATCGCCCGACATGTCGCCAATCCCGGCGACCGTAAACGCCTCTTCCTGGATGTCCTTGCCGATTTCGCGGAAGTGACGTTTCACCGCCTCCCAGCCGCCGCGCGCGGTTATCCCCATCACTTTATGATCGTAGCCGGCAGAGCCCCCCGACGCGAAAGCGTCCCCGAGCCAGAAATCATACTCCGCTGAAATGCCGTTCGCGGTGTCGGAGAAAGTCGCGGTGCCCTTGTCGGCGGCGACGACGAGATACGGATCGGCGTCGTCCCAGCGCACGACATTGGCGGGCGGAACGGTCTTGCCGCCGACAATGTTATCGGTGAGATCGAGAAGGCTGCGAATGAACAGCATGTATGCGCCGCGGCCCTCTTCGAAGACGGCGGCGCGGTCGCCGCCGACGGGAAGCTGTTTGGGATAAAAGCCGCCTTTCGATCCGGTCGGAACGATGACCGCGTTCTTCACGCGCTGCGCTTTGACGAGACCCAGAACCTCCGTGCGAAAATCCTCGCGGCGGTCCGACCATCTGAGGCCGCCGCGCGCGACCGCGCCAAAACGCAGATGGACGCCATCGACTTTCGGTCCCGACATGAAGATTTCGCGAAAGGGCCGGGGTTCCGGGAGATCTTCAACATCCCGGCTGACGATCTTGAAAGAGATATAGGGCTTGTAGCCGCCGCTCGCGTCGCGCTGATAGTAGTTGGTGCGTGACGTGGCGAGGAGAAGATTGAGATACCGGCGAAATATGCGGTCCTGATCGAGGCTCTCCACGCCATCGAGAAGGTCAATCACTCTCGCGACCGCCGCCGCCTGTTCCTTTTCGCGTGAGTCTTTCTTCGCCGGACCCGACGGATTGAAGCGTGCATGGAAAACGGCGATGAGCGCGCGCGCGATTGCAGGGTGTTTCGCCAGGGTTTCGACAATGTAGGTCTGCGAGAACGGAATGCCGGCTTGCAGAAGATATTTGGCGGCGGCTCTCAGATACCAGGCTTCCCGCCAGTTCAGTCCGGCGGAAACGATGAGCGTGTTGAAGCCGTCATCTTCGGTTCGACCGTCGATAATGGCGCCAAATGCCTCTTCAATCAGCTTCTTGACGCCTGCCGTATCAATCGCGCGGCCAAAGCAATCCTCGGTGCGGAAATCATGAATCCAGAACGCCGCGTTTTCCTCGCCTGGCCTGATCGCATACCCGGACTCGTGGACAACGTTGAGGCCGAGATGTTCGATCCGAGGGACGAGGTCGGAAAGACGCAGCGGCTCGCCCCGGCAATAGAGCTTGATGTTGATTTCAGACGGCTTGTCGTCCGCGCGGCGAAAGGCGCGCGTCGCAAGCCGCGTCTCGCCCATGCTTTCGATGACGGCGATATCGTCGAGCGCGTCTCTCGGCGCGACATGCTCGCGATAGGCGCCGTCGAACGCGTATTCCCAGCGCTTATAGAGGCCGAGCGGCGTCGCCCCTTCATGCGCGTCGCGGAGCGCATCAAGGAGGCCGTCCGACCAGTTGCGCGTGAGCTGGCGGATGCGCCGGGTCAGTTCGGCGACGCCCGGCCCCTCCGGCGCGCCGGGGGCGATGGCGACGATGAAATGCACGCGCACGAGCGAGGCTTCGCCGAAATGCGGATTGAAGGCGGCGACATAGCCGTCATAGGCCTTGGCGAGCGTCGCGCCAATCGCTTCGCGGACGGACGATGAGAACCGGTCGCGCGGCACATAGACGAGCGCCGAGATAAACCGGCCGAAGCGGTCGCGGCGGATGAACAGTTTCGTGCGGGGGCGCTTATAGAGGCGCAAAATGCCGAGCGCCGTCTCACGCAGCATCTCGACATCGCTCTGGAACATCTCGTCGCGCGGAAAAGTCTCGAGAATGTGGATGAGCGCCTTGGCGTTGTGGCCGCCGGCGCGAAAGCCCGCCGTTTCGACCGCCCGCCTTTCCTTGACGCGGAGGATCGGAATGTCCGAAGCCGGACGATTATACATGTCAGAGGTCAAAAGACCGACAAAGCGTTCCTCGCCCGTAACCTTGCCCTTGTCGTCATAGGTCTTGACGCCGATGTAATCCATGTGGACACGCCGGTGAACGGTCGAGCGGGCGTTCGCCTTGGTGATGATCAAGGGTTCGTTCGACGCCATGAAGGCGGCGACGGACGGCGAAAGCTCGCCTTCGCCGGAAAATGTTGTTTTGAGGACGCGGCGCGCGCTGTCCTTCAAAATGCCGAGATCGCCGTGCGCGTCGCGCTCGAAACTTTTCTTTCCGCCCTTCGCGGAGAAGCCATAGCGGCGCACGCCCAGAAAAGTGAATTTGTTCTCCCAGAGCTTTTTCAGGAACTCGACGGACTCGGTCAGCGTCTCGTCATCGACGCCTTTCGGGTGCGCGCGCGCAAGCTGTTCAAGTGCTGCTTTCATCCGCGCGCGCATCGGCTCGTAATCGGTGACGGCGAGCGCGACATCGGCGAGAACCGCGCGGATGTCGGCTTCAAGTTCGGCGATCTCCGCGTCCTCTACCGGTGGATCCATTTCGGCGTGAACCATCGATTCCGCGATCGGCGCGGTGTCGTCGTCGATAAGTCTCGCGCCCTTGGCGTCGCGCGCGACAGTGACGACCGCGTTGATAAAGAAAGAGACGGGCTTGCCGGCTTCCGCGAGCGCCGACGTCACGCTGTCGACGATGAACGGCATGTCGTCCGTTGCGACTTCAAGCACGAGGCGCGTTTCGCGCCAGTCGGCGCCTTTGTGAAGCCGGAGGCTGATCGTCGGCGCGCCGGGCTGTCGTTTCTCGGTCGCCTTCCAGGCTTCGAGCGCGCGATTGAGAAGGCTCGCCGGCTCATCCCAGTAGCGGTCTTCCCCGGTCGCAAAGCACACGAGCTGTTCGACATAATGCAGAAAGGCGGGCGCGAGGGCGTCTCGCTTCGTCTTCGGCGCATCTTTGTGGGCGCGCGCAAGGTCGAGAACGCGTTTGAGCGTTTTGGCGTCCGCCGACGAATGAAAGCCTTCAGCCATCAGAATTGACTCCCGGGGCGCCGCCGACACAGCCGCACGTGCGGGCCGAAGGCAGGGCTGTTTTGCCCGGCGTCATAGGCCAAAATCCGGTCGGGTGGAATTCGGTCGAACGATGATTCTGGTTGGCGCCATACTCGATCGACGCCGCCTCGATTGCCGGAAAACGCGCTAGCCCGCGACGGCCCGCCCGGGGGCAAAGGGGCGCGCGACTGCGGCTGGCGGACGGTCGATGTCCCGCCGCTGGAACGACGTCCTTGGGAAGCGCGC
>JBGTLL010000264.1:0-9492 GCA_041744115.1 Parvularculaceae bacterium
GGCGCCGTTCTTGTCGCTGGCCCGATCGCGGCCGCCCTTGCCGGCCTCGGCGCCGGCGGCGCAACTGGCGGCGTCCTTGGCAGTCTGATGGGCCTTGGCGTTCCCAAGCACGAGGTCAAGGCGTTCGAAGACGCCCTCGACAACGACTCAGGCATGGTTCTCGGCGTCGAAGTCGCGGACGACAACAAAAAGGCCGTGAAAGACATCCTCAAGGAAACCGGCGGCAAAGGCATTTCAATCCAGTAACGCCGCCTATCGGGAACCGGCGCAAGCGCCGGTTCCACGTTATTTCGCCGCAACGGATTTGTGTAACGCCGTCGCGAACTTGCGGGGCGTGGCGCTGTTCATGGAAGGCAAGGCGCAATTGTACGCCGGAAATATGGAGGCGAAGATGGCAGGCAATCGGACGAAGGGCGCCCTGAACAAGGCGGCAGGCTCCGCAAAGAAGACAGCGGGCAAGGCGACCGGCGATGAAAAATTGAAGAATGAAGGCCGCGTTCAAAAAGCGACGGGCGACGCCCAGAACGCGCTCGGTAAGACTGAAGACAAGGCGAAGCGCGCGTTGAAGCGTTAACCTTGAGCGATTGGTGACGGCGGCCGACACCGCAATCGAAATCAAGCCTGCGGAAGTCGCCGCGGCGCTGAGGAGGCCGTGCCGCAGGATCACCCTGATCACCTACGCGGTTTCGACATTGGCCGTTTTGGCCGTGGGCGTCGCTCTCCACTATGCCCGTCCCCTTATTCTCCCGATTATCTTTGCGCTGATCATCAGCACCCTTTTGAGGCCCGCGGCGGCTTGGTTTGACCGGCAACGAATTCCCGAGACCATCAGCGCGACATTCCTTTCACTGCTCGTCGTGCTGACGCTTTTCGGCGCCGCGTATTTTGCCGGTCGTCCCGCGATCGCGTGGTTTGACCGTTTGCCGGCGGTGATGGTCGATGCCCGGCAAAAACTTGACGGACTTGAACGCGCGATCAGGCGGGTCAGCGAAGTCACGAAAAAGGTCGAAGAAATTGCCGACGCGCCCGAGGAAAACGAACCGCCAGAGGTGCAGCTGCGCGAATCGTCGATCGCCAGAAGCATTACTGCGTCCGCCCAGTCGATCATCATTCAATTTTTGCTGACGACCGTCCTGATCTATTTCTTTCTCTCGACGCGGCGCAGTTCGCGGCGGAAGATACTGGCGCTGCGCGGTTCACTGCGCACCAGATTGCGATCCGGGCGCATTCTTTCCAAGGTCGAAGACAACGTGGTTCGGTATATGTTGACCATGCTGGCGATCAACGCTGGCCTCGGACTTTCGGTCGGGGTCGCCATTGCCTTGCTCGGGGGATCGAGTCCCGTGGTCTTTGGCGCGCTTGCCGGGGTGCTGAATTTCATTCCTTATCTCGGCCCTGCCGTCCTCAATATCCTGCTTGGCGTCACGGGTCTTGTGCAGGAGGACAATTTGCTGATGGCGCTGGCCCCGGTCGGGGCATACACGGCGCTTAACTTCATCGAGTCGAATTTCGTGACGCCGTCGCTCATCGGCGCGCAGTCGCGCATCAGCCCGCTGGCAATCATTCTGGCGATCGCCTTTTTCGCCTGGCTATGGGGTCCGGCGGGAGCCGTCGTCGCAATACCGATTTTGATCGTCATAAAGACCGTTTGCGATTCGGTCAGCGCGCTGCGGCCGATTGGAATTCTCTTGAGCGAACGGGTTCAGGCGGACCGCGCCCCATCGACCCGCAAGTTTGGTCTCGCCAAGCTGCAGGCAAGCTAGCCTGTGGTGAGACTCGCTCATATTTCAGATCTGCATTTCGGGGCTGCGGATCCTATGGCCCTGAAAATGCTCTCAGGCACGCTAAACGCGGCGTCACCCGACGCCATTATTGCAACCGGCGACATTACGCAGTCCGGACGCGAACGCGAATTCGAGGAGGCCGCTGCGTATTTCCGCGAATTTTCCGCGCCCTTGATGGTCATTCCCGGCAACCACGATGTTCCTGTCTACAATCCATTGCTGCGGTTTGCCGACCCTTGGCGCCGCTTCCGGCGAATTCTCAAGACCGAACCTGGCGCGGTCCTCGATCTGCAAGGCTTCCGTGTGATCGGCCTCAATTCCGCGCGCCGGGCGGGATCGACGTTTGACTGGTCGCAAGGAGATCTTTCAGCGCGGCAGATCAAAAAGGCGGCGCAGGCGGCCAAGGACGCCCCGATCGGGGCCCTGCGGGTCGTCGGCCTTCATCACCCGGTCGAATCCGCGCCCGGCAAGGCGGGACAGGCGGTCATCGGGCGGGCGGGCGACGCCTTGGGCGCGTTCAGCGAGGCCGGCGTCGATATCATCCTGACAGGCCACGTCCATATATCCAGAGCCAGGGTCCATGCCGGTTCGACGCGCTCGCTGGTAATCGCGACGGCAGGGACCGCCTGCTCCACCCGCCAGCGCGGCGAGGCGCCGTCATTCAATCTGATCGAGGGCGACCGCAGCGCGGTTTCAATCGCCCTTTGCCGGTTCGAAGAGGGTCATTACGCCGAACGGGTGCGGCGGCAATTCACGCAAGACGAAAGGGGCTGGCATGAACACTCCTAGCGTGTGCGGGCGACGCCTCGTTCCGGTTGTCCGCAAAGGAACTGGTCGCCGGCAAAAGTGTCGTCTGTGCGCAAGCCAACAGGCGCGTCGATGAAGGCGTATATTCTCATCAGTTCATCTTCCGGCGGCGTCATGGCGGCGGGCGCCGATACGCTGGCGGAGAAGCTGACGACCGCCGCGCGCGACGGCGGCTGGGACAGTGAAATCCTGCCTGGAACCGCCGATGAATTGATCGAGCACGCCAGAGCGATCAAAAAGGCGGACGCAATCTTTGTCGCCGGCGGGGATGGAACGATCGCCGCGCTCGCGTCCGTCTTGGCGGACAATGAAATTCCGTTCGCGCCGCTTCCTTGCGGCACGATGAACCTTTTCTGCCGCGACCTCGGCTTGCCGGCCGATCCGGTCGAGGCGTTGACCGCCGCGCTCGCCGGCGCGCCGATGCAGATCGACATCGGATTCGTTGAAACGGCGGAGGACGGTCGCCAGGCCTTTTTGAACAACATCGTGTTCGGACCCTATGCGGAGCTCGCCGAGGCTCGCGAGCGACTCAGGTCGGCCGAAACGGTGAGGGAAACCGGCGGCGCAATCATTGATGCGGCGTCCGCACTCGCCAACGCCGCACCGCAGGTTCATCTGGTGACCCTGGACGGCGCTTCCTTCACCTTTGAATCCAACACTCTGATCATCGCGAATAATTGCTATACGGAGTGTATTGACATGGCGCCAAGGCGCGCGCGCCTCGATGCCGGCATCTTGAGCCTTTATCTTGTCAAATCCGGCGGCGCCGCCTCGTTTGCCGCAAGGCTGGTCGAGTTTCTCAATGGAACGCTCGAAAATTCCGAAATGATCGACCTCTATTCCGGGCGCCATTGCATCGCGGCGTTGCGTGACGGGACGACGGTGTACTCCGTTGACGGCGAGCGCCGTGAAACGGAAGGGGCAGTCGATATGAGGGTGCAGCCGGGCGCGTTGCGGGTCCTCATTCCGAAGATCGATCCACCGCCCGCCGCGAGCGAGCCGGCTGAGGCTCTGCCCGCTGAATCGCCCGTTTCTATGCTGAGGGCGGTTACCTAAAGACTGCTCCTGATGAGTGGCAACCGTGGACGACTAGGGTCATGCCCGGCCTTCGGCTGGAACGCAGCGGCGCTCATCCTGTTTTCCCACCGGGGGCGACCTGTGAAAGGGGTCGCCGATGTCGGCGTCGACCAGTTTTCTCCGTCAGGTCCTGGTGATTGCGATCCGGGAATCCGTGCGAAAAAGCTGGGTCCTCGACGTAGCGTCGGCACGCATGGTTATTCCGGTCGCCATGGCCCTTTTCATGCTGGGCCTCCGGCGCCGCGCGCGGTCAAAGGACGGCGCGGCATGGGTCTTCGCCCTGATCAACCGCTATCAGGAAGACTTGCTGCGCAATGAACGCCGGCTCGCGGCGCCCGATGTTCGCGCCCGCGGCGATTTTTTGTCGGACCGCATTTTCAGACGGGGAAAGACGCAAGCGGTCCGGGCGTTGGCGGATCTCGCGGGGATCGATCTGCAGCAAGCCGCGGAAGTCTTGTCGATGGTCGCCGCGGCGACCGTCTCCGCGATGGCGAAAGCAAAACGCGAGTTGAACCTCAGCGCGCCCGAACTGAGCGGCGTCATCAAATCCGAGGCGGCGTCGATTGATGGGGCCGACACCGAACTCACCGCCGAACTTTGGAATTCGGTCATGCGGGCGCGGCGGCCAAGGCTGTTCCTGCCGCTTGAGAAATTCGTATCGACGCCGATCCTGCAGGCGTTCCGGACGTTGTCCGGCGGCAAGCGAAGCCATCCGGCGGCGCTGGTGCGGCGCCCACCGACTTTTGCTCCGCCCGTCACGTCAAATATCGCGGCAGCGCAAAACGTGATTGCCTTTACGCCAGCCCGCGCGACCGCTCCACCGCCAGGGCAAGCCGACCGCTCCATGAATTGGCTTCGCCGGCAACGGGCCGAACAAAACACCCAGGAACTGAAATATCGGCGGCGCATTCAGCTCGCCGAGTGAACGCTCGCCAGTTCACCCGGTTTTGCGCCTGGCTGATTTTGCGGGCGTCGATTTCTTCGCGGGCCGCGCCCGTTTTCTGGTTTTGCCGACGCTTTTCTTTAACGCATCCATCAGGTCGATGACGTTCCCGCCGGTCTTCGGCAAAGCGTCTTCGGACGCCGCCGAAACGCCGCCCGTTTTCTGTTTTTCCGCGATCAATTCACGCAAAGCCTTTGCATAGTGCGACTTGAAGGCTTCGGGAGAGAACGGCGCCGATTTGCGCTTGATCAGCTCGGCCGCGAGGTCGAGCATTTCCGTGCTCGGGTCGATGTCAGGAATATCGCTGAAAACCTTGTCGCTTTCGCGGATTTCGTCGGCGTAGCGGAGCGTTTCCAGCAACAGTCCGGCGCCGCAGGGCCGTATCGCGACAATATAGTCGCGGCCCCGGACAGCCATCTGGCCCAACCCCACTTTCTGTGCCTTCAGCAGCGCCTCCCGGATCACGGTGAAGCCTTCGGCGGCGACCTCATCGTCGCTCGGGACGACATAATAGGGTTTTTCATGGTAACGCGGATCGATTTCGCAGTGATCGACAAACTGGACGAGCTCGATTGAACGCTTGCTTTCGAGTTTGATCGCATCAAGTTCGTCCGGTTCCAGGACGACGTATCGGTCCTTGTCGACTTCAAACCCCTTGACGATGTCATCATTATCGACCGGTCCCACCCCGGGCGCGACTTTCTGGTAGCGGATGCGCTTGCCGGAAGGCTCATGGATCTGGTGAAGCGCGAGGCGGCTGGAGCTGGAGACGGCGGAAAAAAGCTCGACGCCGATCGTAACGAGAGAAAGGCGCAAATACCCCTTCCAGTAAGCCCGTGCCGCCATCGCCTTCTCCTTTTACGCAAATGCGCTTTACGCCAACAACGGGCGTGCGCCCGGCGTTCCGTGCGAAGGATCGGCTGCGGCGTTCGATGCTGGCCCGCCACCACCGCAGGATGACCGTTTGTCCAGCTGCTTCCATTGCCAAGCGGCGCGCCCGGAGGCGCAGGCGAACCATGAAAGCCCGTGAAGTGTTGCAATTCTGCCGTTGATCATCGTGGCCGGCGAAAAACATCGGAACAGGCGCATGACAAGCAAAACTAGCAAAATCACGAAACCCGAAACCGGGTCCGTCGAGGAAGCCGAGAATAACGAGGACATCATGGTCCTCGACCAAACGGAAACTTCGACCCCGGGTCTTTCGGTCAAAACAACCGAAGACGTCCGACAGGGCCATACGGGAAACCATGTCCGCTATATTCTGGCGCTGTCGATTGCCGGAGCGGCGCTGATGTTTGCCGTCGTGCTGATGGTTTGGGTTGCGTGATCGGCCGGGTCGCGCTTGAACCGCCCCGGGTTGCCGGAGGCTGTGACCCGCGCTGCGTTCCGGAACGTCAAGCAACAGGTCTGGTCAAAACTTGACGTTTTGATTAAGAAACGGTAGGATGAAATCAGGCTTTTTGGGGAGCGCAGGCTGCGCGAGCAACTTCGGGTTGCGGCAGTTGGACCACAACAATTCAAAGGGTTGATGCTCCAGCATGTCGCTGGGCGCACGCACATTCGACGCCGGAGACAGAATTAATGGCGACTTTTTTCAATTCACTCGGAAGCACGACCTATAACGGCACGAGTTTGCAGGACACGTTTTTCCTGTTCACCTATGACGCCAATCTTGACAACGTTCTCGCTGATGCGGTCGTTTCCTCGCTCATCTGGTCGACGGCGATAAGGAACGCCGACGGATCGCTGTTCACCGTCACCGCCAGCAACATTCAGATTTCGACCGATGGCGCGATCGGCGCCCAAAAATCCGACGTCATACACGGCTCGAATTTCAGCGACGCCCTGTTCTCCAACAACGGGACGTTCGGCAGCGGCGTCGGCGGGTTTTCTTCGATCGAGCAGTTCTTTCTGGAGGCGGGCGACGATTTTCTTGACCTGACGGGGCACGGCGCCGGCGGCGTCGATTACGCCCCGGACACGACGGTCAACGGCGGCCAGGGCAACGACACGGTCATCGGCGGCGCCGGCCGCGATTCAATCGACGGCGACGCCGGCGACGATCTCCTCTTTGGCTATCGCGGCGCCGACACGATCGACGGCGGAACCGGCAACGATCTGATTTACGGCGACGATCTCGGCTTCAACGACATCGCCGGCGACGACACCCTTCGCGGCAATATCGGCAATGACACGCTCTTTGGCGGCGCGCGCGGCGACCGGCTTGAAGGCGGCGCCGACGACGATGTTCTTTACGGCGGGCTGGGGAACGACTCGCTGTTTGGCGAGGCGGGCAACGATGTCATTTACGGCGACGACGCCGGCGCGGCCGGCAACGATAATTTGCACGGCGGCAGTGGCGACGATCAGCTGTTCGGCGGCGGCGGCGACGATCAGATGCTCGCCGGCGCCGACAATGACGTTGTCGATGGCGGCGACGGCGCCGACGACATGAATGGCGAAAGCGGTCTCGACCGGCTGACCGGCGGGGCCGGCAACGATACGATCGAAGGCGGCGCCGACACCGACACCGCCGTCTATGCCGGAAACCGGGCGGACTATGTCATCACGCTCAGACCCGATGGCGGCTTTACGATTGTCGATATCCGCGGCGGATCGCCGGACGGAACCGACACCGTGCGCACTGTCGAGTTCTTCGAGTTCGCGGACGGAACGTTCGCGGCGGGCGCGCTGAACGATTCGCCCGTCATCACCTCGGACGGCGGCGGCGCCGCGGCGAGCCTTTCGATCGCGGAAAACACTCAGGCGGTGACGACGGTTACGGCTGTCGATTCGGATGTCGGCCAGACGTTGTCCTTTTCCATTAGCGGCGGCGCCGACGCCGCCAGATTCGCCATTGACGGAGCGAGCGGCGCTGTTTCGTTTGTCGCGGCCCCCGACTTCGAGAATCCGAAAGACAGCGACGCCGACAACATTTACCAAGTCGTTGTCCGCGTGTCGGACGGCAATGGCGGCTTCGACTTCCAGGCGCTTTCGATCACGGTCAATGACGTCAGCGACGGCGCCCCGCCGGTCATCGTCTCGAATGGCGGCGGCGCCGCGGCGGCGGTGACCATCGACGAGAACGTGGCGGCCGTAACAACGGTCGCGGCGACGGACGCCGATAGTCCGCCCCCCATTTATCGCATCGCCGGCGGCGCCGACGCCGCGAAATTCGGCATCAATGCAGCGACGGGCGCGCTTTTCTTCCTGACAGCGCCCGATTTCGAGACGCCGACAGACGCCGGCGCCGACAATGTCTACAATGTCATTGTCGAGGCGTTTGACGGCGTCAACGCCGACAGTCAGGCGCTTGCGGTGACGGTCGCCAACGTCAATGACAATGCGCCCGTCATCGTCTCGGACGGCGGCGGCGCGACCGCGAGCATCACATTGGCTGAAAACGTCGCGGCCGTGACGACGGTTGCGGCGACCGACGCCGATGGCTCTGCGCCGACCTATCTGATCGTCGGTGGCGCTGACGCGGCGCTATTTGCAATCGATGGCGCGACGGGCGCGCTTTCGTTCCTGACCGCGCCCGACTTCGAAAATCCGGCCGATGCCGGCGCGGACAATGTCTACAACGTCATCGTCGAGGCGACGGACGGGGTCAACGCCGATAGCCAAGCGGTGACCGTGACCGTGACCAACGCCAATGACAACACGCCGGTCATTGTCTCGGACGGCGGCGGCGGCGCGGCCGGCATTTCATTCGCCGAAAACACGCTGACGGCGGTGACGACGGTCGTCGCGACCGACGCCGATGGCGGGGCCCCGACCTATCGCATCGCCGGCGGCGCGGACGCGGCCAAATTCGGCATTGACGAGGCGACGGGCGCGCTCTTTTTCCTGTCGCCTCCGGATTTCGAAATCCCGGCCGACGACGGCGCCGACAATGTCTATGACGTCATCGTCGAAGCGACCGACGGGGTCAACGCCGACAGCCAGGCGATTGCGGTGACGATTACCGACGTCAATGAAGCCGGCGTCACGATCATCGGCTCGTCGGGCAACAACACGATCACGCCGACGGCGACCAATGTCGCGCTGCGGACGACGGCGCTGAACGACACCGTGTTCGGGCTTGCCGGCAACGACACGATCGACGGCGGCCAGGGCGCCGACTCAATGGATGGCGCCAGCGGCAACGACACTTACTTTGTCGACGTCTGGTCGGATGACGGCTTTTCCTCGAACGACGATCAGGTGATCGAGGCCGCGGGCGGCGGCCTCGACACCGTGAACGCGTCCGTCACCTATCGGCTGGCGAACAATGTCGAGAATCTGAACCTGATCGGTCTTGCGGCGATCGCCGGCTTCGGCAATGCGTTCAACAACACGATCGCCGGGAATTCGGCGGCGAATGCAATTTCCGGCGGCGACGGCAACGATACGATCAATGGCGGCGCCGGCAGCGACACGCTGAATGGCGAGGCGGGCAATGACAACCTCAACGGCGGCATCGGCGCCGATCTGATGCAGGGCGGCGCCGGCAACGACGTTTACACGGTCGATCTTTATTCCGACGACGGCGACGATTTGAACGACGACCTTGTCGTTGAACTCGCCGGCGGCGGCGTCGATACCGTCAACGCTTCGGTCAGTTACCGGCTGGCCGCCGAAATCGAAAAACTGACCTTAACCGGAACCGGCGCGACCGCCGGCTTCGGCAACGGTCTCGCCAATACGATCAACGGCAATACCGGCGCCAATGTTCTCTCCGGCGGCGACGGCAATGACACACTTCTCGGCAATGCCGGCGCCGACAGGCTCAACGGTGAAAACGGCAATGACACCCTCTACGGCGGCGATAGCGCCGACACGCTGATCGGCGGCGCCGGCGCCGATCGGCTCGAAGGCGGCGCCGACGCCGACGTCCTC
>JBGTLL010000265.1:0-22003 GCA_041744115.1 Parvularculaceae bacterium
TGCCGCCGAGCACCGCCGCGCCGATCGCGGATCGCCCGGCGGCGCCGGCGCCGGTACTGAGGACGAGTGGAAGGACACCGAGCCCAAAGGCGAAAGAGGTCATGAGGATCGGCCGCAGGCGCGTTTTGGCGGCCTCGAGCGCGGCGTCGGTTGCGGTTTTCCCTTGTTCTTCAAGTCGCTTTGCGAATTCGATGATCAAAATGGCGTTCTTGGCTGAAAGGCCGATCGTCGTCAGCAGCCCGACCTGGAAAAAGATGTCGTTCGAAAAGCCGCCGAGCAGCGCCGCGGCGACCGCACCCATGACGCCAAGCGGCACGATCATCAGCACCGAGATCGGCACCGACCAGCTTTCGTAAAGAGCGGCAAGGCAAAGAAAGACAACGAGGATTGACAGGGCAAAGAGCATCGGCGCCCGCGAGCCGGTTTCGCGCTCCTCCGCCGAAACGCCGGTCCATTCGATGCCGAGGCCCTCCGGAAGGCTGTCCGCGATCCGGGCGATTTCCTCCATCGCCGCGCCCGAACTGACGCCCGGCGCGGCCGCGCCGAGGATCTGAACGGAAGACGCGCCATTATAGCGCTCCAGTTTCGGCGAACCGTATGTCCATGACGTATTGGCGAAGGCGGAGAAAGGAACAAGGCCGCCCTCCGCGTTCGGGACGCGCCAGGAATTCAGATCGTCCGGGCTCATCCGGTACGGCGCGTCCGCGGCGAGGTACACGCGTTTGATCCGTCCGCGGTCGATAAAATCGTTGACGTAGAGGCCGCCGAGCGCAATCGCCAGGGTCGAGTTGACCGCATCGGGCGAAAGACCCATCGCCTGCGCGCGCCGGTGATCGATATCGACGTTGAGTTGCGGCACGTCGTCGAGACCGTTGGGGCGGACGCCCGCAAGGGCGGGGTTCTGGTTTGCCGCGCCGAGGAGCTGGTCGCGGGCGTCGATCAGCGCTTCGTGGCCGAGACCGGCGCGGTCCTGAAGGAAGAAATCAAAGCCGTTCGCCTGTCCGAGACCGGGCACCGAAGGCGGGGCGAACGCAAACACCTGCGCGTCGCGGATTCCGTGGAAAGCCCCGAACGCGCGCCCGACGATCGCCTGAACGCTTGCCTCCCCGCCCCGACGCTCGTCCCAGTCCTTGAGGTTGATAAAGCCGATTCCGGTGTTCTGCGCCGCGCCTGAAAAACTGAAGCCGGCGACGGTGAAATAGGAATCGACCGTCCCGCTCTCATTGTCGCTCAAATGCGTCTCGACCTGGTCGAGAACCGCGAGCGTGCGTTCGAAGGTCGCGCCGGGGGGAAGCTGCGCCTGCACGAAAAAGAAGCCCTGATCTTCCTCCGGGAGGAAGGAGCGCTCGATCCGCGTGAACGCAAAGGCCGTCACGGCGCCGAGCGCGAGGAACAACAGGAAGAACCGCGGCGCCCGGCCGAGGATGCCGCGAACACCGCGCTCGTGGCGGCGCGCGCCGGCGGCGAAGGCATAAGTGAATCCGCGCAGGGGCGCCGAGAGACGATGGCGCAGCGTCCCGGGGCGCGGATCGTCGGCGACGCTATGCGGCTTCAGGATGGTCGCGCAAAGCGCCGGCGTCAGGACGAGCGCCACCAGCACCGACAGAAACATCGCCGAAACAATGGTGATTGAAAACTGGCGGTAGATGACGCCAGCTGTGCCGCCAAAAAACGCCATCGGCACGAACACGGCCGAAAGCACCGTGCCGATGCCGACCAGCGCGCCGGTGATCTCGGTCATCGATTTCCGGGTCGCTTCGCGCGGTGAAAGACCGTCCTCGCGCATCACGCGGTCGACATTCTCGATGACGACAATCGCATCATCAACGAGGAGGCCGATCGCCAGCACGAGGGCGAGCATCGTCAGCGTGTTGATCGAGAACCCGAAGGCGAGAAGGACCGCCATGGTCCCCAGCATGACAACGGGGACAGTGATCATGACGATCGCGGTTGCGCGGAAGTTTTGCAGGAAGAGGAACATGATGATTGAAACGAAGATCGCCGCCTCGACCAGGGTCGTCACGACTTCCTTGATCGATTCCTTGACGAAGGGCGTCGTATCGAACGGAAAGACATACCGCACCTTCGGCGGGAAGAAGGCCGAGAGTTCCTCGACGCGTTCCTTGACCGCTTCGGCGGTCGCCAGCGCGTTGGCGCCGGGCGCAAGCAGCACGGCGACGCCGGTCGCCGGCCGGTCAAGATATTCGCCGATCGTCGAATAGGATTCGCTGCCGAGTTCGACGCGAGCGACATCGCCCACCGTCACCTGCGCGCCGTCCTCGAGCGTCCGTAACGAGATCGCGCGAAACTCCTCCGGCGTCTGCATCAGGGATTGGATGGTGATCGTCGCGTTAAGCTGCTGCCCGTCGACGACGGGGCCGCCGCCAAGCTCGCCGCCGGTGACTTGTGTGTTCTGGGCGCGGATTGCGTTCGCCACATCCTGCGGCGACAATCCGTAATTGGCGAGCGCGTGCGGATCGAGCCAGACGCGCATGGCGTACTGCGCCCCGAAAAGCTGCACGCCGCCGACGCCGTCGATCCGGCTGATCGGATCGCGCATGTTCGCCGCCATATAGTCGGCAAGATCGGTCTGCGACAGCGATCCGTCGTCGGTCGTGAGGCCGACGATCAGCAAAAAACCGGTCTGCGCCTTCTCGACGGTGACGCCGCGTCGCTGAACCTCCTGCGGCAGCAGCGGCGTTGCGAGCGAGAGTTTGTTTTGCACCTGAACCTGCGCGATGTCGGGATCGGCGCCGGCCTCGAAGGTCAGTGTCATCGACATCGTTCCGTCGGCATTGGAATTCGACGAGATGTATTTGAGGCTGTCGATACCCTTCATCTGCTGCTCGATCACCTGCGTGACCGCATCTTCAATCGCCTGCGCCGAGGCGCCGGGATAGACCGCGCTAACGGTTACCGAGGGCGGGGCAATGTCCGGATATTGCTCGACCGGCAGATTGACGAGGCTGATCGCTCCCGCGAGCATTGCGATGATGGCGATGACCCATGCGAAGATCGGGCGGCTGATGAAGAAGTTCGCCATTTTTGATCCTGTTGACGGCGTTGTCGTTAAGGGCGCCCGCCGCCCGGTCCGGACGCCGTCCGCGGCTTCGACGCATCGGCGACTTGCGCGCCGTCAACAGGCGAGACCGTGTCGCCCGGCCGAAATCGCTGAAAGCCTTCGACAACAATGCGCTCGCCTGGCTCAAGGCCGGCGGTGACGATCCATTGATCGCCGACGGCGCGGCCGGTTTCGACGACGCGCTCGATCGTCTTGTTCTCGCCATCGACAACGATGGCCATGCCTTCGCCTGCGGGTGTGCGGGTCACGGCCTGCTGCGGTACGAGAATCGCGTCGTCGCGAACGCCCTCGACGATTTCGGTGCGAACGAACATGCCCGGCAGAAGAAGATTGTCCGGATTGGGAAAGATGGCGCGAAGCGTGACTGACCCCGTGGATGGATCGACACTGACCTCGGCGAGTTGCAGCTTGCCTTTGTGGTCGTAGACGGTGCCGTCCTCCAAAGTCAGCGAGACGCCGAGCTGGTTGTCGCCGGCGAGGTCAAGCTGGTTGTTTTCAAGCTTGCGCTTCCAGCGCAGGATATCGGCGCTCGATTGAACGACATCGACATAGATCGGATCGAGCGCATGGATCACCGCAAGCTGCTGCAACTGGTTGGCGGCGACGAGGGCGCCGACGGTGACAAGAGTCCGACCGATCCGGCCGTCGATCGGCGCGACGATGGTGGTCCGCTCGAGGTTGATTTTCGCGGCGTCGCGCGCGGCGCGCGCCGCGCCGACATCGGCGCGCGCCTGTTTCGCCGCCGCAACCGCATCGTCATAGTTCTGGTCAGAGACAGCATTGATTTTCACGAGCGCTGCGAGACGCTTCTCGCGGCTCGCGGCCGAAGCGACGAGCGCCTCGGCCCGCTCAAGGCCCGCCCCCGCACTCTCATACGCGGCCTGATAAGACGCCTCGTCAATCTGAAAGAGCGGCGCCCCCGCTTTGACGGTCCGCCCTTCCTCAAACAGCCTCGCGGTGACGATGCCCGTAATCTGGGGGCGCACTTCGGCGACCTGATGAGCCGCGGTCCGGCCCGGCAGGGTAACCGACAATGTCGCCGGGGCGGTTTTCACGGTGTGGACGGCGACCTCCGGCGGCGACGCTTCACCGCTTTGCGTCGGACCGGCGCAGCCGACCAAAAGCGCAATGGCGGCGGCGACGCCCGCCAATACAAGTTTTTGCCTTGAATTCCGCATCGCCGCCGCCTGTAATCGCTTGCCGGGTTTCGAGGCGTAGCAAGGTTAGTTGATTAGAGTGAACGTTTGATCTACGATAAATTCATGCCAACCCGACGAAGAGTCAAGCCGGACGAGGACACTTTTTTGCGATGCAGCAAGAGCCGCTGAGCGAATTCTATGAATGAAACGCCAGTCAGCGCCCAAGCTGCGTCCGCTGAAGACCCGCGCGCGCGGGTCCTCGCGGCGGCGGAGCGGTGTTTTGTCAGGAGCGGGATTCACGGCGCGCGGATGGCTCAGATCGCCGAAGAAGCCCGAATGAGCGCCGGCCATATCTACCATTATTTTGAAAGCAAGGAACAGATCATCGCCGAAATGGTCCGCGCCCACGCTGCCGAAAAGCAGTGCAGTTTTGGGCGTCTCGAAGAGGCGGGAGATCGCGTTGTCGATCTGATGATCGAACGCCTTGAAGAAAGCGTCGACAGGGGTCCCGATCCGTTCTGGTCCGCCCTGATGCTGGAAATGACGGCCGAGGCGACCCGCAATCCTGAAATCGCCGCGCTGCTGCGAACAAACGACGGCGAGATCAAAGCCTGCGTCAAAGCCTGTCTCGGCGACCGGGTAAACCAGGAAGATCTTGACTCGCGTCTCGAAGTTTTCGTCGCGCTCCTTCAGGGAATTGGCATCCGCAACATCCTTAACCCGGAATTGGACAAGGCTGCGGTCGTCCGCCTCATCAGGGGGATCGTCGAACCCTTATTCCGCCGCACGGAGGGCGATGACGGCGCCCGGCGCTAACGAGCCAAAGGCCTTCGATCCCTCAGGCGGCGACGCGACTGCTTTCACGCGGGAAGAGCGCGCGCCCGGGCGGAGCGCCGCCCCGTCATGGCTTAAAGTTCTTGCGGACGATGGCGATGATGATGATCAAAAACGCCAGGAGGCGAAGCAGATAGAGCCAGCTTCGCTCTTCGAACGGAAGCCCCAGCGCGGATGTGAGAGTCTGGTTGAGCGCCAGCAGGAAGAAGGCGATGGCAAAAACGAGAAACAGGGAATCGCTCGTTCGCCGCCAGAAACGGACAAAAAACGCGGCGCAAACGGCGTAGCCCGTCGCGATCGCGCCGGAAAAGAATTCCGCAAGCTCCATCACTCAACCTCAAAGATGAAGCCGTAAATCAGCACGATAACCGCGCAGAGCGCGGCGAGATAGCGAAGCGGCAGCAATTCGACATCGGGAAAAAGGATCATGTCGCCGAGCACGAAGAAATTGTTGACGGCGAGAAAGCTGAAGCTGATGGCGCTCCAGAGCAGCAGCCGCATCTTTGTGCGAAGGAACGCCCGCACCAGCAGCACAGCGCAAAGGGCGCTTGTCACAAAGCAGAGGGTGTAGACCAGCGCTGGCATGTTCAATCGTCCTTCTTGGTGAAACGGAATGCGTCGGCGAAACTTTTCAGGCGCTCGTTCGGCGTTGCGACGATCGCCGTGATGACAGCGACCGGGCGCTCTTCGTAGGCGCGCGCCAACGCGTCGCTCGCCTGCGCCAGCGCCGGCGAAGCCGGGGCATAGACACAGCCGCGCGCCTCGTCGCAGGCGACGAGTCCGACGGATTGCAATTGCGCAATGCAGGCCGAGATCAGCGACCGCGTCGCTCGGAGTTCAAGCACCAGTTCCGAGGGTGAGAACGCCTGCGGCGCGTTCTTCCGCAACAGCAGCAGCAACTCCAGCGCCCAAGTGGAGCGGATTGAACTTCTGAGGAAATTCAGAAGACTAGCGTCCAGCACGGGGACGGCGCAACCAATTCGCTAGGGCCATGTTCCCCGAATGCCCCGGCAGGTACGCGATTGCAACCCGGCGGGAAAAGTTTTTCCCCTCTCCCTCTGGGAGAGGGTGGGGTGAGGGGCCCGCTGGTGCGTTTGGGTGCGCAACCGCAACTGCGGGACCCTCACCCCCGACCCCTCTCCCAAGAGGAGAGGTGAGAAGAAGATTTCAGAGTATGGGGAACTTAACCGCGCGCGCCCCTGTCTGGGGTTACGGGGGTTGTGCGCGGGCCACATCCCGGAGTGTAGTAAGTCCGCAGTCACGGGCGATACGGGCAGTTCATGGACACCACGACGGCGGCGGCGCCAGCGCGCCTCGGACAAGGCGTAGCGCAACGCCACCCTGACCAGAGCGACATCGGCGCGGAAGATTTGAGCGACCTGCTGCAGGCGCTGCAAAAGATGCGGATCGGCGATTTTTCGGTGCGACTGCCTGCCGATCGGGTCGGCGTCATCGGGAAAATCGCGGACACCTTCAACGAGATCGTCGCCGCCGACCAGCGCATGGCGGCGGAACTCGCGCGCGTCGGGCACAGCGTCGGCCGCGAAGGACGGACGCGCCAGCGCGTCAAATTCGTCAACCGGGCCGGCGCCTGGGGCGAAATGGAATCCTCCGTCAATACGCTCATCGATGATCTGCTTTGGCCGACCGACGAAGTGACGCGGGCGATCGGCGCGGTCGCGCAAGGCGATCTGTTGCAGACCGTGCGGCTCGAGATCGACGGCCGGCCACTGAAGGGCGAGTTCCTGCGGTCCGCCAAGATCGTCAACACGATGATCCGGCAGTTGCGCGAGTTCACGTCCGAAGTGACGCGCGTCGCACGCGAAGTCGGCACTGAGGGAAAGCTCGGCGGGCAGGCGCAGGTTCGGGAAGTCACCGGCGTCTGGAAGGAGCTGACCGAGTCGGTCAACTCAATGGCCGACAATCTGACGGCTCAGGTCCGCAACATCGCGGATGTGACGATCGCCGTCGCCAATGGCGACCTTTCGAAGAAAATTACCGTCGATGTCCGCGGCGAAATTCTGCAGCTGAAGGAAGCCATCAATACGATGGTCGATCAGCTGCGCTCGTTCGCGTCGGAAGTGACGCGGGTTGCGCGCGAGGTCGGCACGGACGGCAAGCTTGGCGGTCAGGCGATCGTGCCGGGTGTCGCCGGCACCTGGAAAGACCTGACCGACTCGGTCAACGCGATGTGCGGCAACCTGACCGACCAGGTGAGAAACATCGCGCAGGTGACGACGGCGGTCGCCCGCGGCGACCTCTCGCGCAAGATCACCGTCGATGTGCGCGGTGAAATCCTTGAACTGAAAGACACCATCAACACGATGGTCGATCAGTTGAATTCATTCGCCTCGGAAGTGACGCGCGTCGCGCGCGAGGTCGGCACCGAAGGCAAGCTCGGCGGCCAGGCGGGCGTCCCTGGCGTCGCCGGCACCTGGAAGGACTTGACCGACAACGTCAATTTCATGGCGTCGAACCTGACCGCGCAGGTCCGCAACATCGCCGAAGTATCGACCGCCATCGCCAACGGCGATTTGTCGAAGAAAATCACCGTCAGCGTCTCCGGCGAAATCCTGCAGCTCAAGGAAACCATCAACACGACGGTCGATCAGCTGAACGCTTTTGCCGGCGAGGTGACGCGCGTTGCGCGCGAAGTCGGCACCGAAGGCCAGCTTGGCGGTCAGGCGAACGTCACCGGGGTCGCCGGGACGTGGAAAGATTTGACCGACTCGGTCAATTCGATGGCGTCCAATCTGACCGCGCAGGTTCGCAACATCGTCCAGGTGTCGACGGCGATCGCCAGCGGCGATCTGTCGAAGAAAATCACCGTCGACGTCAAAGGCGAGATCCTGCAGCTGAAAGAGACGATCAACACCATGGTCGACCAGCTGAACGCGTTCGCCTCGGAAGTGACGCGCGTTGCGCGCGAGGTCGGCACGGAAGGAAAGCTCGGCGGTCAGGCGGTCGTCCGCGGCGTCGCCGGCACCTGGAAAGACCTGACCGACAGCGTCAATTCGATGGGGTCGAACCTGACCGGCCAGGTGCGCAATATCGCGGAAGTCGCAACCGCGGTCGCGCGCGGCGACTTGTCGAAGAAAATCACCGTCGATGCGTCAGGCGAAATTCTGTTGCTGAAAGAAACCCTGAATACGATGGTCGACCAGTTGAACGCCTTCGCCGCCGAAGTGACGCGCGTTGCGCGCGAGGTCGGCACCGAAGGGAAACTGGGCGGGCAGGCGCAAGTTCCCGGCGTCGGCGGCACGTGGAAAGACTTGACCGATAGCGTCAACTCGATGGCCGGCAACCTGACCGGGCAGGTCAGGAATATCGCGGAAGTTGCAACCGCGATCGCCAATGGCGACCTGTCGCGCAAGATCACGGTCGATGTGAAAGGCGAAATCCTTCAGTTGAAGGAAACGCTGAACACCATGGTCGATCAGCTGAACCGCTTCGCCGGCGAGGTGACGCGGGTCGCGCGCGAGGTCGGAACGGAAGGGAAACTCGGCGGACAGGCGCAGGTCCCTGGCGTCGGCGGCACGTGGAAGGATCTGACGGATTCGGTCAATTCGATGGCCGGCAATCTGACCGGCCAGGTCCGGAACATCGCCGAAGTGACGACCGCTGTCGCCCGCGGCGACCTCAGCCGGAAAATCACCGTCGATGTGAAGGGCGAAATTCTTGAACTGAAGAACACGGTCAACGTGATGGTCGACCAGTTGAATTCATTCGCCTCGGAAGTGACGCGCGTCGCGCGCGAGGTCGGGTCGGAAGGCAAGCTCGGCGGACAGGCGCAAGTGCCGGGCGTCGCCGGCACCTGGAAGGATTTGACCGACAACGTGAACTTCATGGCCGGCAATCTGACCGGCCAGGTCAGGAACATCGCCGAAGTCGCAACCGCCATCGCCAGCGGTGATTTGTCAAAGAAAATCACCGTCGACGTGCGCGGCGAAATCCTTCTGCTGAAGGAAACGCTGAATACCATGGTCGATCAGCTGAACGCTTTCGCCGGCGAGGTGACGCGCGTTGCGCGCGAGGTCGGCACCGAAGGGCGGCTCGGCGGTCAGGCGGTCGTGCCCGGCGTCGGCGGCACCTGGAAGGATCTGACCGACAACGTGAACCTCCTCGCCGCGAACCTGACCACACAGGTCAGGAACATCGCCGAGGTGACGACGGCCGTCGCCCGCGGCGACTTGAGCCGCAAGATCACCGTCGATGTGAAAGGCGAAATCCTTGAGCTGAAAAACACCATCAACACCATGGTCGATCAGCTGAACGCCTTCGCCTCGGAAGTGACGCGCGTCGCGCGCGAAGTCGGAACCGAAGGAAAGCTCGGCGGTCAGGCGACGGTGCCCGGCGTCGCCGGCACCTGGAAGGATCTGACCGACACCGTCAACGTCATGGCCGCCAATCTGACCGAACAGGTGCGCGGCATTGTGAAGGTCGTGACCGCCGTCGCCGAAGGCGAGCTCCAGCAAAGCCTCACCGTGAAATCGAAAGGCGAAGTCGCGGCGCTCGCCGACACCATCAACAACATGACTCGAACCTTGGCGACGTTCGCCGATCAGGTGACGACGGTCGCGCGCGAAGTCGGCGTTGAGGGCCGTCTTGGCGGGCAGGCGAACGTCCCGGGCGCCGCCGGCACGTGGAAAGACCTGACCGGCAACGTCAATCTCCTCGCCGCCAATCTGACGACGCAGGTGCGCTCGATCGCGGAAGTCGCGACCGCCGTCACCAAAGGCGACATGACGCGCCTCATTCAGGTCGATGCGCGCGGCGAGGTGGCCGAGCTCAAAGACAACATCAATACGATGATCGACAATTTGCGTCTGACGACGGATCGCAACACCGAGCAGGACTGGCTGAAGACCAACCTCGCGAAATTCACCAACATGCTGCAGGGCCAGCGCGATCTCCCTTCGGTCGGGCGATTGCTCCTGTCGGAACTCGCGCCGCTGGTCGACGCCCATCAGGGCGTCATCTATCAGATGGTCTCCGACGACCGTGAACCGGCGTTGCGCCTCCTTGCCGCCTATGCCGACGACACCGACAGCAAGCACCCGGTCCGGCTCCACATTGGCGAAGGGCTGGTCGGCCAATGCGCGGCCGACAAGCGGCGGATGCTGATCAGCGATATTCCGGACAATGTCATTCCCATTCGTTCGGCGCTGTTCAGCGGCGCGCCGCGCAGCATCATCGTTCTGCCTGTGCTTTTCGAAGCGCAGGTCAAAGCCGTGATCGAGCTGGCGGCGATCGGCGGCTTCACGACCATGCAGACGACCTTCCTTGAACAGCTGACGGCGTCGATCGGCATCGTGCTGAACTCGATCGAGGCGACGATGCAGACGGAAGGCCTGTTGCAGCAATCGCAGACGCTCGCCGGCGAACTCCAGGCGCAGCAGGGCGAATTGCAGCAGACAAACGAGCAATTGGAACAGAAAGCCCAGCAGGTCGCCGAGCGGAACGTCGAGGTCGAACGCAAGAACCTCGAACTTGAACAGGCCCGCCGCGCGCTTGAGGAAAAAGCGACGGAACTTGCTTTGACCTCAAAATATAAATCCGAATTCCTCGCCAATATGAGCCACGAATTGCGCACGCCGCTGAATTCGATTTTGATCCTCGGCCAGCAGCTCACCGACAATCCCGACGGCAATCTGTCGACCAAACAGGTTGAATTCGCGCGAACGATCCACGGCGCCGGCACCGATCTCCTCAATCTGATTACCGATATCCTCGATCTTTCGAAAATCGAATCGGGGACTGTCACCGTCGAAGCGGAAGAAATCTACGTCCAGAATCTCGTCGATCGCGTCGCCCAGCCATTCCGGCATGAGGCGGAAAATCGCGGGCTTTCCTTCGACGTTCGCATCGACCCGAGCGTCGGCCGCAGCATCACGACTGACTCAAAGCGCTTGCAGCAGGTGCTCAAAAACCTGTTGTCAAATGCGTTCAAGTTCACCGATGCTGGCGGCGTCAGGCTTGAACTTACGACCGCGACGGGAGGGTGGAACCCCAACCATCCTGTGCTTGCTGATGCGCCAGCGGTTGTCGCGTTCAGCGTCTCGGATACCGGCATCGGCATCGCGGCTGAAAAACAGCGCATCATCTTTGAAGCGTTCCAGCAGGCGGACGCATCGACCAGCCGGCGTTATGGCGGAACCGGTCTTGGTCTCGCCATCAGCCGCGAGCTTGCGTCGCTGCTCGGCGGTGAGATTCAGTTGCGGTCAACTCCCGGGGCGGGATCGACGTTTACGCTCCTGTTGCCGATCGCCTATGCCGGCGCCACGATTCCGACGCGGCCGACGACACCGCAACAACTGGCGCCCGTTTTGGTGCGCGCCCCGGTCGCCGAACGAGTGCCCGACGACCGCGGCGAAATCGGGCCGGACGACACCAGCCTCCTGATCGTCGAGGACGATCCGCATTACGCCCGTATCGTCGCAGGCCTTGCAAAGGAAAGAGGGCTGTCCGTGCTGGTCGCGATGACCGGCGCCGAAGCGCTTGAACTGGCGCAGGCGTTCACGCCGACAGCGATCACGCTCGATGTGTTCCTTCCCGACATGCTCGGATGGACGGTCCTGTCGCGCCTGAAACAAGACCCGTCGCTTCGTCATATTCCGGTTCAGATGTTGACCAACGACGAGGATCGCCAGCACGGTCTCGCGCGCGGCGCCTTCGATTTTGTCTCAAAGCCGGTGTCGGCCGGGGATTTGAGCAATGCGATCGGGCGCGTTCTCGATTATTCAAAGCCTCGCCGGCGGCGGCTGCTGATCGTCGAAGACGATCCGGGCGAGCAATTTGCGATCAGCGAGCTGATCGCCCACGATGACGTGGAAATCGGTTTGGCCGCGACCGGCAAGGAAGCGCTCGATCTGCTTGGCAGGGAAGATTGGGATTGCGTGGTCCTTGACCTGCGCCTCCCGGACATGACCGGATTCGATGTGCTCGAACACTTGCGCGAAGGTGAAATGAAGGATGTCCCGGTTGTCGTCTTTACCGGCAAGGAATTGACGGCGGAAGAAGACGCAAGGCTCCACACCATGGCCCGCTCGATTGTCGTCAAGGGCGTCGAATCGCCCGAACGCTTATTGGACGAAACTGCCCTGTTCCTGCATCGCGTCGTGTCTGATCTGCCGCCAGAAAAGCAGCGCATGCTTGAGCGCCTGCACGACTCGGATGACGATCTGGTCGGCCGCACGGTCTTGCTGGTCGATGATGACGCGCGTAATATCTTTGCGCTGTCGAGCCTGCTCGAACGGCGCGGCATGCATGTACTCACCGCGACCACCGGCCGCGAAGCGATCGAACTGGTGCGGACCGAGCATGACAAGATCTCGCTCGTGCTGATGGACATCATGATGCCGGAGATGGATGGATATCAGACGATGCAGGTGATTCGCGGCGATCCGACCCACCGGCGATTGCCGATCATCGCGCTCACCGCCAAGGCGATGAAAGGCGACCGCGAAAAGTGCCTCGAAGCCGGGGCGTCGGATTACCTCGCCAAGCCCGTCAACACCGAGCAGCTTTTGTCCGCTCTGCGTATGTGGCTGCATCGGTAATGACGGGTTCGCAAGAAATCGGCGAGAAAGTCAATATTCTGCTGGTCGATGATCAGCCGGGAAAACTCGTCAGCTATGAACTCATCCTCAACGATCTGGATGAAAATCTGCTGAAGGCCAATTCCGCCCAGGAAGCGCTTGAAATCCTCATCAAGACCGACGTTGCGCTGATCCTGATCGATGTCTGCATGCCTGACCTCGACGGGTTTGAACTGGCGCAGATGATTCGCGAGCACCCGAGATTCCGCAACACCGCGATCATCTTCGTGTCGGCCATCCATCTTTCCGATCTCGACAGCCTGAAAGGCTATGAACTCGGCGGCGTCGATTATGTGCCGGTCCCGGTGGTTCCCGCCGTCTTGCGCGCCAAAGTGCGGGTGTTTGTGGAACTATACCGCAAGACCCGCGAACTGGCGCGTTTGAACAACGAGCTCGAGCGCCGCGTCGCCGAGCGGACCGAGGAGCTGCAAGGCGCCATTCAGCATCAGGAACTGCTGGCGCGCGAAGTCGATCACCGGGCGCGCAATGCCCTTGCCGTCATTCAATCGATTGTATCGCTGACGCCGGCGGCGGACGGCGAAAAGTTTGTCGCCGCCATCCAGGGCCGCATCCGCGCGATGGCGACGGCGCACACGCTCCTGTCCAATTCGCGCTGGCAGGGTGCGGATTTGCTGGTTCTGGTGAACGAAGAGCTCGCTCCCTACACGGATTGCGGAAGTGTCGCCGTTGACGGCGAGTCGGTGTCGATCCTGCCGACGGTCGCGCAAAGTCTCGCTCTTGTCCTGCATGAGCTTGCGACAAATGCGGCCAAGTACGGGGCCTTATCACAAGCTGGCGGCCGCCTTGCGGTTTCGTGGCGGCTGGAAGGCAACGAGATGCGGCTTGACTGGATCGAAGAGTGCGGGTTCGCAATTCCGAAACAGTCGAAACCGGGGTTTGGGTCGAGAGTCATTGAAGCAAGCATCGGCCAGCTTGGCGGACATATCGCGCGTAAATGGCCGCCCGACGGCCTGCGCTGCACAATCACCCTGCCCGGCAAGCATTTCAGGCCGTTGGCGCGCGCCAGGCCAAAATCGAACGAAAACGTAAAGCCCGATACCGTCAGAAATGACCTTCGCAATCAGCGTATTCTCATCCTCGACGACGAACCTTTGATCACGATGATGACGAGCCACATGGTTTCCGAATTGGGCGCGGCCGTCGTCGGGCCGTTTTCCGCGGCCGGCGAGGCGCGCGCGGCGCTCTCTCACAAGATCGACGCCGCGCTGCTCGACGTGAATACCGGCGAGCAGTTTTCATATGAACTGGCCGACGAGCTTTTGAGCCGCGGCGTGCCGATCGCTTTTTTAACCGGGTATCAGGCCAGCGCTATCGAACAACGCTTCGCCGACGTTCCCGTCCTGACCAAGCCCGTGGACAAGAAAGAGTTGAGCGTCGTCCTCAACAGCCTGTTGGCGAAACAGGAGAAGGACGCGATCTCGCGTGTCGCATTATAGGGCAAAGCCACGGCGCCAACGCACGCATGCAATCACGCAAACGTGCGGCTCGTACGGACACGACGATCAATAGAGTTGCACGGTTGCTCTTGGGGCGCATCCTTCGAAACGCCGCATGAAGAACGCGGCGTCTCGAAGGGTGCGCCCCGCCGGTGCAGTCCCCCAAAGCCGAAGCGCCGGAACCGGAAGCCCCCCCGCGTGTTTCTCGTCCGAGTAAACGCAAGAAATCCATTCACTGAATTCAGGAGAAAGTTATGCTTGGATGGGCTGTGACGTTCCTGGTCGTCGCGTTGATCGCGGCGCTGTTCGGATTTGGCGGAGTCGCGGCTGGCGCGTCCAGCATCGCGCAAATCCTGTTCTTTGTTTTCATCGCCCTCTTTGTCGTCGCGCTCATCGCGCGCGCGATGAGAGGTCGGTCCTCGATTTAGCGGACGGCCGACTGCGAGTCGGGATGCGCAACCTTTTCGCCGAAGCGCCATGACGCAGGCGATTTTGCGGATATTCCTGGGCTGACCTACACCGCTTGGTGACCGCTCAAACAGCCGCAAGCTTGCGGGCGATTTCCGCGACATGCCGCCCCTGAAAGCGGGCCCCGTCGAGTTCGTTTTTGGACGGCCAGCGTTTGCCGTCGGCGCCGGACATCGTCGATGCGCCATAGGGGCTGCCGCCGCTGATCTCGTCGAGCGTCATCTGACCTTTGAAGCTGTAGGGCAGACCGACAATCACGAAACCGAGATGCAGGAGATTGGTGATGGTCGAGAACAGCGTCGTCTCCTGACCGCCATGCTGGCTTCCGGTCGAGGTGAACGCCGCGCCGACTTTCCCGTTGAGCGCGCCGCTCTCCCAGAGCGCCGCGGTCTGGTCGAAGAAGCTCGCCATCTGCGAACACATCCGGCCGTAGCGCGTGCCGGCGCCGACGATGATCGCGTCATAATTCGGCAGGTCATCGACTTCGGCGATCGGCGCCTTCTGGTCGAGCTTGTAGCCGGAGTTTCGGGCGACCTCTTCGGGTACGAGTTCCGGCACGCGTTTGATGACCGCTTCGCAATCGGCTTCGCGGACGCCCTCCGCGATCGCTCCGGCCAGTCTTTCGACATGGCCGTAACTTGAATAATAAAGCACAAGAACTTTTGTCATGATCGATGCTCGCGGTTGCCCGCCCGCCTGAGGTAATGCCGTCGCGCGGTGAAAGTTCCGGGCCAAGATCGGTCGATGCGGCGTCAATCCCCGCCCTTGAACGCGCCCGCGACCGGGGCTGAAAGTTCGCGGTCCGCGGCGAGGGTTTCCTCGATCATGCGGGCGAAAGCGGGCCGCGCTTTGACCCGCTTGTACCAGGCGGCAAGGCGCGGCGTGTGCTTTAACGCCGGACCGCCGAGCCGCTGCGCATAGAAGGCGCTCATGAACAGCGAGATGTCGGCAACCGAAAAGGCGTCGCAGAAATACGGCCGATCGCCCAAAGCGCCCTCAAGATGCGCGTACTGGTTCGCCATGACCGCCTCGGCGTCCCTTGCGCGCGCTTCCTGCGCCGGCCAGCTGGCGCGTTCGGTCGCGCCCGGCTCGTTTCTGTACATCAGCGCCTGCAAGGGAACGAGCATGATCTCATCCGCATAAAGATCAAACAGCCGGCAGCGCGCGCGATCTTGCGGCGAAGCGGGATAAAGCGGCAGCGACGGGTAGGCGTCTTCGAGGTATTCGAGAATGACGGTCGAATCGTAAAGCTCTGTCCGCCCATCGACGAGAACCGGCACCTGTCCCTTGGGATTGAGCGCCATGACTTGCGGATTTTTCGGCGCATAGCCGGCCGTCTGCGTAAACGGCACGAGGACGCGTTCATGGGCGACGCCTTTCTCGGCGAGCGCGAGTTCGACCTTCTTGGCGAAAAGACTGAGGGGGCCGGAAAAGAGTTTCATAGGGGTTCCGATGGTCACTGGCGCCGATTGCCGCCGTTCGCCGTTCTATCACGCGGGCGGGACGGGCTGCAGGGGAATCTTCACCGAGCCTGCGCGTCCTGGCCGGGCCGTGCGCGCCGCATTTTGACGCCAATCGCGACCTCGCCTAATTTCCCCGCCATGTCCGAAACGCTTTCCCTTTTTGTGACCCGCGTTCATCGAGTGATGCTCGCAAACACCGCGGTGCTGAATGACGACATTGCGGCCGTCGCGCGGTCGTTCGCGGAAGACGATGAAGCCGGCCGGCGCTGGTGCGCGGAGCATTCCTATCCGGGGTACACGTCCTATGGATCGCTGACCGACCTTGCGACGCGCGCGCCTTGCTTTGCCGCGCTGAAGAAGCAGCTGGGCGCCGCAGCGTCCGCGTTCGCGCAGTCGGTGCATTTCGATCTCGGGCGGGGTAGGCTGAAGCTCGACAATCTATGGGTCAATATTCTCGAACCCGGCGGGTTTCATTCGGGCCACATCCATCCGCACAGCGTCATTTCCGGGACCTATTATGCGCGCGTCCCGGATGGCGCGGCGTCGCTGAAATTCGAAGACCCGCGCCTCGCGATGATGATGGCGGCGCCGCCGCGCCGCGACGATGCGCCGGAAGAGTTGCGCAACTTTGTTTATGTCGCGCCGCAAGCCGGCATGGCGCTGATATGGGAAAGCTGGCTGCGTCACGAGGTCGTCAGGAACAATTCGGACGCTCCCAGGATCTCGGTGAGCTTCAATTACCGGTGGGATTAGGGCGCACTCTGGCGCCGCAGGCCATAAGTCATCCAGCGCGTACCGATTTTCTCGTCGATGACATCGAACCCCTTGGCGCGGAGAATTTCGGCGCAAGCGTCATCTGTCCGGCGCCCCCGCCGTTCCGGCCCGGTGTCGAGCGCCACCGCGCGGACGAGCCGGAAGGCGGCGCCGATCCCTTCAAGGACTTCGGGTTCGGCGCCTTCGGCGTCGCCTTTGATGAGATCGATGCGCGTAAGAGCGTGCTCATGCGCGAAACTCTCGATCGTCACCGCGCGTTTCTTCACCCGCGGGCCCACAGCAAAGACCGAGGAATCGGCGCGTTCTGGCGCCAGCGCGAAGCCGATTGCGCCGTCTTCTTTCCACACAACAACATCGAACGCGCGCGCGCTGTCGAGCGCTGCGATGTTTTTTTCGAGGCAGGTGAAGGCCGCCGGATCAGGTTCGAAGCAGAAAACCCGCGCGCCATAACGCGCGCAGACATGCGCGAATTCTCCGGCGTTGGCGCCGATATCGAGAACGATGCTTTCAGCCCCAAGCGTTATGTGTCGCCCGACGCCATATTCCTGTTCGAGCCGGTCAAGCCGCGCCGCCCAGCCCTTGCGATAGAGCTTCCAGCGCAGCGGCGAGGGGAGGGCGATCCGCATTCCCTCGACGCGCACGAAAAGCCCATCCGCCGCCTCTTCAAGCCGCACATCGACATTGCCGCCAACGCCATATCGGGCAAGCGCGCGTTGGCGGACAAGCTTCAGGCGCTGGATGATGGAGAGCTGCAAGCAAATTCCCGGCGGCGGCATGGAGCCGCTATACTGGCCCCGCCAGAAAAGGAAGCCCGTCATGACCCGCATCGAAACCCTCGAAGTCCACAAGGACGATCTCGCCCGCACACGGATGACGGAGCGCGCGGCGCCGGCGCTCAAGGACGGCGAGATCCTCGTCAAGATCGATCGTTTCGCGCTGACCGCGAACAATGTCACCTATGGCGTTGTCGGCGAGAAGATCGGCTACTGGAAATTCTTTCCGGCGGAAGAGGGGTGGGGCGTCATACCGGTCTGGGGGTTCGCCGAAATCATCCAGTCGAACCATGCCGAGATCGAAGTCGGCGAGCGGCTTTACGGCTTTTTCCCGATGGCGACGCATCTCTTCATGACGCCGGCGAAGGTGAAGCCGGAGCGCCTCGTTGACGGCGCCGCGCATCGCACCGCGCTGCGGCCCGTCTACAATTCCTATGCGCGCGTCAATCAGGAGGCGCATTACGATCCAAAAATGGACGATGAGCGGATGCTGCTGTTCCCGCTCTATGCGACGTCGTTTTGCCTTTACGACTTTCTGGTTGACAGCAAATGGTTTGGCGCCGCGCAAATCATTATTGTCAGCGCCTCATCGAAGACGGCGATCGGTCTTGCCTGCGCGCTCGACGAAGACGCGTCGGCTCCGCCTGCCGTCGCGCTGACGTCGACGCGCAATCTTGCGATGGTCGGCAAGCTCGGTCTTTACGCGAGCGTCCACGCCTATGACGATATCGGCTCGATTGACGCTGCTATTCCATCCGTCATCGTCGATATGTCCGGTAATGGAAAAGTATTGTCCGCGCTTCACGCGCATCTCGGCGACAGCATGCGCCATTGTGCAAATGTCGGCGTTACGCATTACGACGAGACAGAAATGGGACCGCATTTCATCCGGGAACGGAGCGCCATGTTCTTTGCGCCCGGCCATATCCAGAAACGCAGCGCCGACTGGGGCCCCGGCGTCTTCGAGAAAAAGGCGTTCGTGTTCTGGCGCGACGCCGCGATCAGGAGCCGCGCCTGGCTCAAATTCGAGCGCGCGCTCGGGATGAAGGGACTTGAGGCGGCGTACCGCCGCCTCCTCGCCGGCGAGGAGGCGCCAGACAAGGGCGTTGTGGTCGAGGTGTGAAGGGGCGTTACGGCTCGCCGCCATGCCTCGTGACGCCGCGTGCAGAACGCGGCTCCTCAGGTTGAATGGATGTCCTGTCGCGACCGGGAAAACGCTTCATCCTGAGGCGCGCCGCCTGGCGCGTCTCGAAGGATACGCAACGACCGTCTACCGATCGGCAAAGGCGTTCGTCGCGCGAACCAACGCGTCAATGATGCCAGGTTCGCTCGCCGCGTGGCCGGCGTCGCCGACCAGCACCAGTTCCGCTTCCGGCCAGGCGCGATGAAGGTCCCAGGCGGTCTTCATCGGAGTGACGACGTCATAGCGGCCCTGCACAATGACGCCGGGGATATGGCGGATTTTTCCGGCGTCCGCGATCAATTGGTCGTCGCGCTCGAAAAAGCCCCGATAGACAAAATAGTGGCATTCGATGCGCGCGAAGGCGACCGCGAAAGCGTCGGCGGAAAAGCTGTCGATCCGCTCCTGCGAGGGCACGAACGACACCGTGCCGCCCTCCCATGCGCTCCACGCCTTGGCGGCGCGAATTTTTTCGGCTTCATCGTCGCCGGTCAGCCGGCGGTAATAAGCGCCGATGAGATCGCCCCGCTCGCTTTCCGGAATGGGCGCCAGAAACGCTTCCCAGGCGTCCGCGAACACCCAGCTTGCGCCTTCCTGATAGAACCACAGGAGTTCCTCGCGCCGGAGCGTGAAGATGCCGCGCAGCACCAGCTCCGTCACCCGCGAGGGATGCGTTTGCGCATAAGCGAGAGCGAGGGTCGAGCCCCATGACCCGCCGAAGACCTGCCATTTCTCGATGTCCAGCCGCCGCCTCAATTTCTCCATATCGGCGACAAGATCCCAGGTCGTATTGCCGCCGAGTTCCGCGTTCGGCCTAGACTTCCCGCAGCCTCGCTGATCGAAGAGGACAATCCGATACTTCACCGGATCGAAATACCGCCGCATCGACGGCGTCGTACCGCCGCCCGGTCCGCCGTGGCAGACGATAACGGGCTTGCCTTTGGGATTGCCGGCGACTTCGAAATGAATGTCGTGGAGATCGGAAACCTTGAGCCGTCCGGTCTCGAACGGTTCAATCGCGGGGAACAAATCGAGGCGGTCCGTCATTTTGGTGCTGACTCTCAGCTTACGGTTATGTTATTACCTAACGGGGGCGTGGGCGAACAATCAAGACGACGGCCGCGGGGAGCGCGCGGTTCGGGGCGAATTCCAGACGATCGATCGTTGCGGAGCGGCTCGAAGGGGTTGGTCGCCAAGTGTTTTGCGGGCGCGTGCGCCGGGAGTTTCGTTCAGTGATCGGTTCGATGGTCGGCTTGCGTTCCTTCCTTGTCGCTGCGTCCTTCGTTCTGGCGTCGGCCGGGTGTTCGACGGTCATCAAAACAGCATCCGGGGGAGAAGGAAAGGCCGGCGTCGCCGAGCGCGAAGCGCTGCGCGAGGCCGCCGCCAATGTCGCGCGGACGCCGTGGCCGAAACCCTCGTCGTCATCGCTGGCCGAACGCCTGACGGGGGTGAGCGCCGAAGGCGCGCGCGTGTCGCGCAATGATGCGATCGACGCCTATCTCGTCAGCCTCAAAGGGTCCGGCGCCGCCGAAGCCTCGCTCATCGCCGACGCGGACCGGCACCTCGGCGCCGCGGGCGCGTTGAAAGAGGTCGCGGAGATCGCCTGCGACTCGGCGAACCCGCGCCTGTCCGACGTCGCGCTGATCGAAGACGCAATCGCCGATTTGCGGGAAACGCGCTCGATCTACGCCGCCGCGATCAAGAAGCTCGACGGCGATACTCTCGATGCGGATCAACTGAAGCAATCGTTCGACGAGGTCATCCGCGAGATCGGAACCGTCGCCGACCTTCTGGCGGAAAACGCCATGAAGCGGAGTTCGGAAAGCTTTGCCGGCCCCGGATCGGAAGAACACGCGACCGGCGCGCTTTAGGCTTCGCGCGGTCAAGAGCATCGGCGCCCGCCGCCCATCCTTCGACACGCGCCAAGCGGCGCTCTCCGCGGAGTGCGGCCAAAAAGTAGTTTCCAAAACACGCGCAAAAACCCGCCGTCACCCCGGGGCCGCGTGTCTTCACGCGGAGCCCGGGGTCCATTTCTCGACGAATCCCGCGCTGCGCGATGGATTCCGGGTTCCGCCAAGAGGCGGCCCCGGAATGACGACGCTGGCGTTGCCGCATCAGTCTTGGCCGGACTGTCAGGATAAGGAAGGTGATTGTTTCAAATAAAAAACCTCATCCCGGGGAGCCGCGTTCGTCGCGCGGCGTCTCGAAGGAGGGGCAAAGTGCGCCGCCCTTAGAGCGTCACCGGCTGCGCGCCGTCCCATTGCTCCGGCGTCTTTTCGTCCAGCATTGACTGGATGCGGCGTTCATAAAGATCGAAGAGCGCGATCTTTGATCCGGGCGACTGTCGCGCTCTCGCAAGGCTCGCCCGCGCCGTCAGCCAGTCGCCTTCGCGCCACGCCGCGAGAAGCTGGCGATGCGCGTCTTCGAGCGCGCGGAAGCCCTTGCTCGACTTGATGAACGGATTGCCGACCAGCGCGTAAATGCTGAACGGGCGCTCCGATCCGCGCTCTTTCAGGCGGTCGAGTTCGAGGAACGCGAAATGATGATTGATCTTGCGGTGGATCGTCTCGTCGCAAATGATCGCGGGTCCGTAAACGGTCGCCTGCCGGCTGAGGAACGCGGCGAGTTCGACGGCTTTTCCAACCGCTGAATAGCGGTTGTGCCGCCCGTGTCCCATCGGTCCGACATAGCATTCGCCGGTCGCGATGCCGATCGCAAGGTGGAGCTGCACGCCGCGCAGCCGCGGCGAGTTTTCGAATTCCGCGTTGATCTTGTCCATGCTTTCAATCAGCCGCAGGGACACCGAGCAGGCGTCGCGAACATGGTCGGCGTTTTCGAGCGGCGCATTGAAATAGGCGAGCACCCGCCCGCCTTCGGCCTGATCGGCGGCGCCGCCGGCTTCGATGATCGTCTTCTTGAGATGGACGCACCCGATCGCGATCAGCTGGGTCACGTCGCCCGGGGTTTCGGCAAGGCGCGCGACGTCTTCCTCGAGCAGGCTCAGTTCGCAGGCAAGGATCGTCAGCGGGCGGAGCGATCCTTCGAGAATCTCGGAGTTTCCTTCTTCGCGCACCCGCTTCATCGTCGTCTCGGGCAGCGCGCCCTTGAAGGCGCCGCGCACATTGTCGTCTTTCAGCGCGCCGCCGAGCGTCCGCCCGCCGGCGACCGAGAAGGCGCCGATAAAGAGCGCCAGCGACGGCGCCAGCGGATCGAACAGGAAGCCGCCGACGGCAAA
>JBGTLL010000266.1:0-4610 GCA_041744115.1 Parvularculaceae bacterium
GGCGGCGGCGGCGGGCGGGGCTCGCGAAGGATGGCGGCGGGCGCGATGGGACCGCCGCTCCAAGGGCGGCGGCGCATCGATCCGATGCGGTTTCGGCATTTCCGATCCGCCTTGCGCTCGGCGATCCTGTCGTTCGAAGCAACGACGACAGAGGAACGCCGCGATGACCGCACTTGAAAAGACACGCCCGATGGCCGCGGCGATCGCCGGCCGGCCGCTTGACGGCAGGATCGCGCTGGTTACCGGCTCGACCAGCGGCATCGGCCTTGGCATCGCGGAACGGCTGGCCGCCGACGGCGCGCGCATCGTCCTCAACGGTTTCGGCGAGCCGCGCGAGATTGCCATGACGCGCGACCGGCTTTCGATCGAACACGGGGTCCCCGTCGTCCATTCGGACGCCGATCTTTCGCGGGCGGGCGCGGTCGCCGAGATGATCGCCTTTGCGTCCGGCGAACTCGGCGATGTCGACATCCTCGTCAATAACGCCGGCATCCAGCATGTCGCGCCGATCGAAGATTTCCCGATGGCGAAATGGGACGCGATCATCGCCATCAATCTGTCGTCGGCCTTCCACGCGATCCGCGCGGCGCTTCCCGCGATGAAAAAGCGGGGCTGGGGACGCATCGTCAATATCGCGTCCACGCACGGTCTGGTCGCCTCGCCGTTCAAGTCGGCCTATGTCGCCGCCAAGCACGGCATGGTCGGCCTCACCAAAGTCGTCGCGCTCGAGGCCGCGCAGTCGGGCGTCACCTGCAACACGATCTGTCCCGGCTATGTGTGGACGCTGCTCGTTGAAAAGCAGATCGAGGACCAGGCGAGGACGCACAACATTCCGCGCGAAAACGTCATCAGGGACATTCTCCTGAAAGCGCAGCCGAACAAGCGCTTTGCGCAAACCAGCGAAATCGGCGCGCTGACGGCGTTTTTGTGCTCTGATCACGCCGCGTCGATCACCGGCGCATCGCTGCCGGTCGATGGCGGTTGGACAGCGCAGTGAGGTTCGCATTCCGGGAGATCGACGATGCACGACGCCATGATTTTTGACGAAAGCGCCCGCGATCAAGGCGAACCCAAACGCCGCGGCCGGACGCCGGCGCATCTCAAAACCGTCAACCTTGCCTTGCAGGGCGGCGGCGCGCACGGCGCCTTTGGCTGGGGCGTTCTCGATCGACTGCTCGAAGACGACCGCATCGGCTTTGACGGCGTCAGCGCGACCAGCGCCGGCGCGATGAACGCCGCGCTCCTTGCCTACGGCCTCGCCGAAGGCGGGCGCGAAGAGGCAAAGACCGCGCTCGCGAAGTTCTGGCGGCGGATCGCCGACGCCAGCCGATTCAGCCCGCTGCAGCCGACGCCGATCGACCGGGCGCTTCATAATCACGCGCTCGAAACCTCGCCGGCCTTCATGATGATGGACATCATGACCCGGGTGTTCTCGCCCTATGAGACGAACCCGTTCAATTTCAACCCGCTGCGCAAGGCGCTCGAGGAGTCGGTCGATTTCGAAAAGCTCCGCCGGGAAAGCCCGGTCAAGCTTTTCCTTTCGGCGACGAATGTGCGCCAGGGGAAAGTGCGCCTCTTCAAGACGCCGGAGATCACCGCCGACGCGGTCCTTGCCTCCGCCTGCCTTCCCTTCATGTTTCAGGCGGTCGAGATTGAAGGCGAACCCTATTGGGATGGCGGCTATATGGGAAATCCGGCGCTCTTTCCGCTGATTTACGACTGCGAGAGCCGCGATATCGTCATTGTTCATATCAATCCGATCATCCGGAGCGAAACGCCGAAGACCGCGCGCGACATTTTGAACCGCATCAACGAGATCAGCTTCAATTCGTCGTTGATGCGGGAAATGCGCGCCATCAGCTTCGTCACCAGGCTGATTGACGATGAGACGGTCGCCGAGGGGACGATGAAGCGAATGCTGATCCACTCGATCGAGGCTGAGGATTTCATGCGCAAGCTCGGGGTTTCGAGCAAGATGAACGCCGATTGGGAATTCCTGACGCATCTGCGCGATGTCGGCCGCGAACAGGCGCAAGCATGGCTCGAACAAAATTATGACAGCCTCGGAAAGCGGACGACCGTCGATATCGCGGCGAAATATCTTTAGCTTCGGCCGCAAGGCATGGGCGGGGCTCGCCTCGCCCGGCGAAGCGCCGGCGCGCATTTGCGCCGCGGTCGCTCTTTATGAAGCGCAGAGCGACCGCATCATCGGCTGGTTCCAGCTCGCGGGCGTTGTTGTCTTTGCATTGCTCTATGCTGCGACCTATGCGGCCTTCGACGTGCATCGCGCGCTTGAACCGGCCCCGGTCGCGCTCGCTGTCTATGGCGCATTCACGTTGTGGCAGTTGCGGCGCAGCTATCGCGCGCGTTTTTCGAGATGGCGCCAATATGCTTCGGCGGCGATCGACGTCTTCGTGCTGATGGCGATGATCTGGTCGTTCCCGTTTCAGTATGGCGAGCCCGCGGCGCTCTATCTGAAGGCGCCGACCTTGCTCTACGTCTACATATTGATCGCCTTGCGCGCGCTCCGCTTCGATCCGGGCCAGGTTGTTTTCACCGGCGCCGCCGCGGCCATCGGCTGGGGGTTCCTTGCCGTTTATGCGGCGATCGACGGCGCGCCGCTGACCGGCGATTACCGCGTCTATATGACGTCGCTCGCGCTGCTCCCCGGCGCCGAGCTTGAAAAGATCGCGGCGATTGTCGCCTTCACCGGCGTCCTTGCGCTCAGCGTTCAGCGCGCCCGCGCGCTGCTGTTCAGAACCGCTGTCGAGGAGGCGGCGACGGCCGACTTCACCAAATTCGTCGGGCGGGACGCCGCCTTGCTGATCCGCGCTTCGCGCGACGGAATTCAGGCGGGCGATGGCGACATCCGCCGCGCGGCGATCATGTTCGTCGATCTGCGCGGGTTCACGCGGGCGACAATAGAAATGCCGCCGGGCGACGTGATCGCCTTGCTGCAGGAGTATCAGGGCCGCCTGTTGCCGGTGATCGAAGGCGGCGGCGGATCGGTCGACAAGTTCCTCGGCGACGGCATCCTCGTCAGCTTCGGCGCCGCGCGCGCGACCGGGACGGAATGCGCCGACGCCGTCCAAACCGCTTTGGCGGTCGCGGCCGAAGCCGGACGCTGGATGGCCGACCGCGAGCGCGAGGGCCGCGCGCCACTCGATATCGGCCTTGCGCTGACGACCGGCGATGTCGTTTATGGCGCGGTCGGGCATGGGGAGCGCCTTGAATATACGGTCATTGGCGATGCGGTGAACCTCGCCGCCAAACTCGAAAAGCACGCGAAGGTCGCGCGCGCCCGCGTCATCGCAACCGCCGAGACGATCGAACGGTCGATCGCGCAAGGTTTTGCCGTCTCGCCGTTGCGGTCGCTCAATGCGGCTGAGATAGACGGCGTCGGCGCGCCGGTCGATATCGCCGTCCTCGCATGAAGGTCATGCGCAAACCGCATTTTACCCGCCGATCGCCGCGCGGTAATGATGATGACGCAGGCGAGGAGATCCCGATGAAACACCAGAGCGCAACCACCGCCGTCTGGCCGGCGCGCCCGCGCGGCTGGATCGGCCATGCGATCACCATCTTCGTCGCCGCCGTGTTCCTCGACTCGCTGCGGTTCAAATTCACCAACGCGCCGAAAACGCAGCTGATTTTCAGCGACCTTGACGCGTGGGCCGCGGGCTTCGGCGCCGAGGGGCTTTTCGCGCCGAGCGGGCTGTTCAGCCAGTACGTCATCGGCGCCGCGGAACTTGTCGCCGCGCTGATCCTTCTGATGACGATGCTGGCGCCGCGCTATCGCTTCCTGCAGCCGGCGGGCGCTCTCCTCGCTGTTGCGATCATGTCGGGCGCTGTCAGCTTTCATCTTTTCACCCCGCTCGGCGTCAATGTCGCCGGCGATGGCGGCGCGCTGTTTTTCGCGGCCTGCGGCGTCCTCGCCGGTTCGATCGTCCTCCTCGTCCTGCGCCGGCGCGACGTTGAAGACCTCGTCCGCCGCCTCGGCGCCTTCTTTTCTCCGGCGCCTGACAGGTGACGCGCCCCCGGATCGTCATCGTCGGCGCGGGTTTCGGCGGTCTTTCCGCCGCCAAGGCGCTCGCCAGGGCGGACGCCGACATCACGCTGATTGACCGCCGCAATCATCATCTTTTCCAGCCGCTGCTCTATCAGGTCGCAACGGCGGCGCTGGCGTCGAACCAGATCACCAGCCCGATCCGCGCCGCCGTCCGCAAGCAGCGCAACATTTCGGTCATTCTCGACGAAGTCATCAATGTCGATCGCGCGGCGCGGCAGGTCATCATGCGCGACCGCGCGCTCGCCTATGATTATCTCATTGTCGCGACCGGCGCGCGCCACGCCTATTTCGGCCATGACGAATGGGAAGTTCATGCGCCGGGCCTCAAGGCGCTCGATGACGCCAACGCCATTCGCGAAAAAATCCTGCTCGCGTTTGAGCGGGCGGAGCTTGCAGCGCCCGGCCCGGTTCGCGACCGCGCGCTGACCTTTGTCATCATCGGCGGCGGACCGACCGGCGTTGAGCTTGCGGGTGCGATAGCTGATATTAGTCGCACCGTTCTCATCGACGACTTCCGCCGAATCGAACCCGAACGTGCGCA
>JBGTLL010000267.1:0-2668 GCA_041744115.1 Parvularculaceae bacterium
CCGCAGCGCGGCCGGCGCCGGCGGACGCCGTCGGCGATCTCGATCTGAAACCCGTCGCGGATGATCCGGGCGCGGAGGAATTGCACGATCGGGAGGTCGCCGCGGCCCGCGGCGTCAGCTAAGGACCAACATGGCAGCGAATTTGCGAATGCTCGTCGCCGGGGCCGCCGGCAAAATGGGCCGCGCGCTCATCAGGGAGGCGCTGGCGACGCCGGGCGTTACGCTCGCCGGCGGCTTTGAACGTCCGGGCCACGAGGCGGTCGGCAAGGATTTGGGGCCGCTCGCCGGTTTCGACAGTCTCGGCGTCGGGGTCGAGGCGGGCCCCGAAAAATCGATCCGCCGCACCGACGCGCTGATCGATTTTACCGCGCCGGCGGCGAGCCTTGCCAATGCGCGCCTCGCCGCGGACGCGGGCGTCGCCCACATTCTCGGGACGACCGGCTTTTCCGCTGAAGAGGAAGCGGAAATCGAGGCCCTCGCCACGAAGACCGTCATCGTCAAATCCGGCAACATGTCGCTCGGCGTCAATCTGCTGGCGGCGCTGGTCAGGGAAGCGGCGTCGCGCCTCGGACCTGACTACGACATCGAGATCGTCGAAGCGCACCATCGGGGCAAGATCGACGCGCCGTCCGGAACAGCGCTGATGCTGGCGCGGGCGGCGGCGGGGCGGGGGGTCTTGCTCGCCGAGGCTGCAATCCGGACGCGCGACGGCGCAATCGGCGCGCGTCCCGGCGGCGCCATCGGCTTTGCGGTGATCCGCGGCGGCGGCGTCGTCGGCGATCATGACGTGATGTTCGCGGGCGCTGAGGAAGTGCTGACCCTTTCCCATCGCGCGATCGATCGCGGTTTGTTCGCGAAAGGCGCGATTGCCGCGGCGAAATGGACGATCGGCAAGCCGCCGGGACTTTATTCGATGGCGGATGTCCTCGGATTTTCAGGCTGATCTTCAGCCGGCGTTAACCAGGCGTTCCTTCCAAAACTTAACCAGCGCCATGCGATCCTTGACGCCGAAAAGGGGCGTTGGGCATGCGGGCGGAAATCCTCGGAACGGTGGCCTGCATTTGCGCGACGGTCGTCGCGGTCAAGCATTTTGATTCCGGGAAAACCGAAGACAGCCAGCGCCAGCCGGAAAGCATCGCCGCGGCGGCGGCGGCGCCGGTTGCGGCGCTGACCGGGGAGAAGAACGCTTATTACGGCCGCGAGGTGCGTCTGCCCGCGGGCGCCAATCACCAGTTTTACGTCACCGCCGCGATCAATCGCCGGCCAGCCTCATTCCTCGTCGATACCGGGGCGAGCTATGTCGCGCTTCGCGACTCCGATGCGCGGGCGGCGAATATCCATGTGTCGTGGGCGGATTACACCCACCCCGTGCGCACCGCGAACGGCGAAACCAAAGCCGCGATCATCGATATCGAGAGCATCGAGATCGACGGCATCAGGATCGAGAACGTGAAAGCTTTCATCCTTCCCGACGAACAGCTCGGCATGAACCTTCTCGGCATGAGCTTTCTGTCGAGGCTCGAAAGCGTCGAGCAAAGGAACGGCGAATTGGTGCTGAAGGGTTAGGTGAGCGGCGCCATCAGCGCCGGCAGGCGGCCGAGATCGGCGCCGGCCTGTTTCATGAAAAACCGCCGCACCGGCCGGAGCGCTCCCGCCGCGCCCATGCCGATATCGCGGGCGAGGCGCAACGGCGCCAGATCGTTCGAGAACAGACGATTGAGCGCATCGGTCCCGAAAGCGAGCATGGCGGAATCAAACCGCCGCCAGCGCTGATAGCGCTCAAGCGTTGACGCCGCGCCGATATCGAGGCCGACCGCGCGCGCCTCGGCGAGGGTTTCGACCAGCGCCGCGATGTCCTTGACGCCGAGATTATAGCCTTGACCGGCGATCGGGTGGATCGCGTGGGCGGCGTCGCCAACGAGCGCAAGGCGCGGGGCGACATAGGATTGGGCAAGGTGAAAGGCGAGCGGATAGGACCAGCGCGGCCCCGCCAGCGAAACCTCTCCGAGATAATCGCCAAACCGGCTCCGGATCGCGGCCAGAAATTCCTCGTCGGCGAGCGCAAGATAAGCCGGCGCCGCTGCTTGCGCTTCCGTCCAGACAAGATTTGAGCGGTCGCCTTTCATCGGCAGGATGGCGAACGGGCCGGACGGAAAAAACAGCTCCTGCGCGACGCCCCGATGCGGGCGCTGATGCGCGACCGTCGCCACGATGCCGGTCTGCCGATAGGACCAGGCGTTGACCTTGATCGCGGCTTCCGCGCGCAAGGGAGAATGACGGCCATCGGCGGCGACGACGAGCGGCGCCCGCAAGGTCCGCCCGTCGGCGAGCGTGACCGAGGCCTCCGCCCTGGCAAATTCCGTCCGTATACGGCGCGCCGGCGCAAATAGCGCAACGCCCGCTTCAGCCGAAATCGCCTCATCGATTGCGCGGCGCAACAGGCGGTTCTCGACGATAAAGCCCAAGGGATCGCCGTTCTCCAGTTCGCGGCTGTCGAAATGAAGGTGGAAGGGCGAGACGAAGCCGCGTTTCGCGGGCGTGTCGCGGCGCCCGTCGGTGACCAGAATGTCGAGGATCGGCTCGGCTTCCCGTTCGACCGACGTCCAGACGCCGAGCCGGCGGAAGACGCGCGCGGCGGCGTAGGCGATCGCGGTCGTCCGCCCGTCAA
>JBGTLL010000268.1:0-10193 GCA_041744115.1 Parvularculaceae bacterium
GGCGGCCGCCGCCGCCTCGCAGCCGGCGTGGCCGCCGCCGATGACAATGACGTCGTATGGTCTCATGCGCGCTCCTATACGCCGACAGCGGCAAACATAAAGCGGCATTCAGCTCCCGACCTCAGCAAGGAGTTTTTTGACTGAAGGCTCTTGTCGCGCATCCCGTCCGTGCATGAGCGGGGAGCAGGATTTGGAGACCACTTATTTCCCGATGCAAAAGCTCGCAAAGATCGCCCCCAGCACGTCTTCAACCCCGACCGCGCCGGTGATTTCTCCGAGCGCCCGCGCTGCGAGCCGGACATCTTCCGCCGCGAGTTCCGGCGCGCCGGCGATCCTTGCGCGCGCCGTCTCGAGATGACGGAGGGCGGTCTCGACGGACTGCACATGCCGGGCGCGGGTCAGGGGGACGACATCCGAACGACGGCAGATTTCCCTGACAGCGCAAGTCAGCGCCTCCAGCAGCGCTTCGACGCCGGCGCCGGTTTTGGCGGAGAGGCGGAACCCGGCCATACCGTCTGGCGTCGCCGAAGACGGCGCCGCGGCGATGTCGATCTTGTTGAAAACGATGAAATCGCCGGGCCGCAACAGATCTTGCGCCGCCTCCCCGACAGCGGATGTTTCACGTGAAACATCGATCATCAGTAGGCGGATGTCCGCGTTTTCCGCATTCATCCGTGTACGGCGCATCCCTTCCGCCTCGACGGCGCCGACATCGCCGGCCCGAAGTCCCGCCGTATCGAAGAGGGAAACCAGGATCCCGCCGAGGTCCATTCGCGCCTCGATCACGTCGCGGGTCGTTCCCGGCTCATCCGAGACAATCGCGCGCTCGGACCCCGCGAGCCGGTTCAAGAGAGACGACTTGCCGGCGTTCGGCGCGCCGACGATCGCGACCTTGACCCCTTCGCGTATGGCCCGCGCGCCGGCGGCGCTTTGCCGATAGGCTTGAAGCTCACCGGTCAGCGCATCGATCGCCGGGCCGGCTCTGGCGGCGACCGCCGCCGGCACAGCCTCCTCGTCCGGAAAATCGATGTCGGCCTCGAGCGGCGCCATGATGGCCAAAAGCCGCGCCCGCCAGCCTTCCGCGACGGCGGAGAGCCGGCCGCCGAGCTGACCCAGAGCCTGTTTGCGCTGCTCAGCCGTTTCGGCGTCGAGAAGATCGGCGAGACCCTCAATCTCGGCAAGATCGAGTTTGCCGTTAAGGAGGGCCCGTTTGGTGAACTCCCCCGCCTCGGCGGGACGCGCGCCGAGCGCTGACAAGGCCTCGTAAAGCGACGCTTCGACCGCCGCCGAGCCGTGCAGATGAAATTCGGCGACGTCTTCGCCGGTGAAACTTCTCGGTCCCTTGAAAAGTATGACCAGCCCGGCGTCGATGATATCGCCGGCCCTGTCCCGCAGCGACCTGACCGCGACCCGCTTTGGCGCCGGGAGATCTTCACAGAGCTTTTCGGCGAAATCGAAGGCCGAAGGACCGGAGAGCCTATAAACGGCGACACCAGCCCGTCCGGCGCCGCTGGCACGCGCGAAGATCGTATCGCCGTGACTTGGCACCGAACCTTATCGCCCGCCGAGCCGTCGTCTGAACTGATCGGCGATCAGCCCGGCCAAGACCCCGCCCGTTACGAAGTTCTGAATACGATCAACCTGCGACGCATCCAGCCAATGCCATTGCGTGGGCGTCAGGGTGTGGAATGTCCAAACAACCGCGAAAGCGGCAACGCCGAATGCCATTAAATAGAGGCCTGCAATCGCTACTTCCTCGAAGTGATCCTTGAATTGTTCGGCCCGCTCATGATCGCGCTTTAGCGCTTGCTTTTTAAGTTCTTCCTCGGACCGACCACTCGATAGCTGCAGGGCTTCGGCGGCGTCAGCATTTTGAGGGCTGGCCGCTGCCGCAAGTTCACGCGGAGGCACGCCGGGAATTGCCTTTTCAGAAGGCGCGTCCGGCGTAATCGCCATCGCTTATGACGCCGCTTGGGGTACGGCCAACCGCCGGTAATAGTCTTCAATTAGGTCGTTAGGAATGACAGTTCCGAAGCATCCATGCCTGTAGATTAACCGCCAAGGAGTGCCGGCAGCGTGAGTCATCCTGGACAGCTCGGGACCCGTGCGGCTCCCATAAAGATCGTAAACTTGCCGAATGATGCTTTCCTCTTCCGAGGATAGCGACTCAGTTCCAACTGGAGCGATCGGCCCCTCAACCGGCGCTGCCTTGAAGCGCCGAATCCGATTGTAAAGGCGGGGGATTACTGGTCCATACTGCCAAGCCTGCACCTCATCCTCAATGAGGGGTTTTCCGTAAAGGCCCAAAAACCACCCATGGGCGATGTAAACCAGCTTCAAGAGCTGCATCGCAGTCAAGCTGTCGCCAGATTCCTTCGCCAACGCGAGAAATCGATTTGCTATTACAGCGCTGTCGCGCATGACCGCCTCCGACTGATTCGCAATATAAGTCGAGTCTCGCCAAATTTCGAGTACCACCCTTCACTTCTTCTTCGGCGCGGCGGCGCTGCTCATCGCCGCCCCGATCATCCCTTGCAGCGCGTCCATCCCCTTGCCGCTCATTTCCATCCATTGCGCGACCAGCCGCTCGGGATCGGCGAGCGTGTCCATCTGGCCTTTGGCGCGGCGGGTCATCTCGGCCATCACCATGGCGTTCAGGGGTTCGACATCCGGCATCCCGAAAAAGGCGCGGGCTTCGGCGGGCGAGATATCGACGTTGATCGTCAGGCGCATGAGTTTCTCCTGTCTGGCCCGGCTATAAGCGACTTGGCGCGCGGCGCAACAGTCGGCGTTAGCCCCCGTGCTCTTCCTTCCTTCTCCCCGCCTTCGGGGGAGAAGGTGGCCGAAGGCCGGATGAGGGGGCGGCGCGGCAAACACTGATATCGCGCTTGTGGCGCCGCCCCCTCACCCTACCCTCTCCCCCTGAAGAAGGGGGAGAGGGAGAAGAAGAAAGGAAGACGACGGAAGAAAGGGGAAAGTGGGAATCGACTTTAAAACGCTTGCGCGATCGCCTTCTTTGCCGCCCGGATCGCGGCCTCGTCGCGCTTGAAGAACGTCCATTGCCGGATGCGCTTTGTCCGCAACAGGCCCGCCCCGGTCAGAATGCGCAAATGCTCGCTCGCCGTCGGCTGACTGACGCCGAGCTTTTCCGCAATGAAGACGCCGCAGACCCCGTCCTTGACGAGATCGCCGTCAATCTGCGGCGGGAAATGCGCCTTGGGGTTCTTCAGCCAGCCAAGGATCCGCAGCCTTTTTTCATTGGCGAGCGCCTGAATCGTCAGCGCCGCTTTGTGATCTGGTATCGCCATTTAGCCAATTAGCCATTTTGCTAATTGCCGGTCAACGTGCCGGTCACCGGCGGCGCGGGCGTCAGCGCTCGCCGCGATAGCGGTGCGGACTGACGCCTCCATGCCGCTTGAACGCGCGAGAGAATTGGCTGTGGCTGGCGAAGCCGCAGCGCAGGGCGATTTCCGCAAGCGGCAGGTCGGACTTTGTGAGCAAGGACCGGGCGCGGACGACGCGGCGCTCGATCAAATAGGCGTAGGGCGTAGCGCCTGTGGCCTGCCGGAATCCGCGGCAGAAATGATAGGAGCTGACGCCCGCCGCGGCGGCGATCTCGGTCAGTCCGATCGGCTCGGCGATCATGGCTTCGATGTAGTCGAGGGCGCGCCGCAGCCGATGCGGCGCCAGCGCGAGGCGCAAACGGGCGCCCTCAAAGCGAAGATTTGTGTGCAATCTCAGCAGATGAAGGACAAGCATGTGCATCAGGGCGTCGATATAGGCGCGGTCGGGGCCGCCGTTCATGCTGACTTCCCGCAACAGGGCAAGGATCAGCGGTTCGATCAAAGGGTCCTGCGCGCCGAGCGCATCCTGCAAGGCGACACCGCGAGGATCGCGATCGAACTCCGCCGCCACCACCTGATCGACGTTCCGCGGATCAAGATAGACGTGGACGAAGTCGATCGGCCCTTCCGTCCGCCAGCCGAAAGTCGAGCCGGCCGGCGCCACGCTGTAAGCGCTCGATCCGACGTCGCGGCTCAGCGTGCGCCCGTCGCCTGACCGGTGAACGCGTTTTGGACCCGCCAGGTGCAGCGAGACATAGTGCTGATCGAGCGACGGCTGATCGATCACCGGCGCTATATCTTTCCACCGGCGAATGAGGGCAGGGATCGCGGCGCGGACGCGCACATCGATTTCGGGCGATCCTGACAGCGTCTCGCCCCACAGTTGTGGCGACAGCGACCGATCGGCTTGAATACTCATGGACGTCCCGTTGAAGTCCGCTCCTTGAACAGGGGCAGCAAGGCTTTGTTCCGTACTTTGACAATTCTTGCGCGCCTTTGCGCCGGATTGCGGCATTCTGCCGGCGTCATGGAACCGCCCACGGCCGCCATTCGTCTCCGGTGACCAGGCATGTTCGCCGCCCGTTGTACATCAGAGGAGATTTCCATGACCGCCGTTTCACGATCGCCCGCCAGCCGCGCGCGCATGCTTGCCTTCCTTGCCACGGTCGCGCACGCCGCCTTTGCGCTGCCGGGCGCGGCGATCGCCTCCGATCACATCGATTCGCCGACCATCGCCCAGGACCGCGGCTCCGATATCGCCGACGTTTACGCCTTCGTCGATCCGAACGATCGCAGCCAGGTCGTTTTGATCTTGAGCACGCAAGGGTTCATCGTTTCCGGCGAACATCTCGGCATGCCGATTTTCGATCACAATATCCGCTACCGCTTTGAAATCGAGAACACCGGCGACGCCCGCCCCGACCGCTTCGTCGATGTCCAGTATTCGCCGGGCCTTGGCCGCGAGCGGACCCAGACCGCGCGGATCACCCTCCCCAACGGCCGCACCTTCACCGCGCAAACCACGCGCTCGACGCACGATGACCAACCGCCGCCCATCGTCGTCACCACCGACCCGGTCAGCCGGGCGCGATTTTATGGCGGCAACGCCGAAGACCCGTTCTTCCTCGACGACACGGGCGCCAACCGGGTTGTCATTTCGATCCTCGAGGGGCGCCCCGATCTCTCGCTGTTGGGGGAGCGTGGACGCGACACCTATGCCGGCTTCAACACGCTGATCACCGCGGTCCGCGTACCCGCCGCCCTGCTCAAGGGAAAAGGCAACGTGATCGGCGTCAACGGGGTGACGCAGCGCCGCCGCACCCAGACCGTCAACGACCAGGGCGCGGTGACCGGAACCGGCCCATGGTTGACCGTCGATCGTCAGGGGACGCCGCTGGTGAACAATGGCCTGATCCCGCCCCGGCGCAAGAACGCGTACAACGGCGCCTCGACCCAGGAAGACGCGAACGGCAGGTTCAGATACTCAATTGTCCAATCGCTGCAAGCGGCCGGCACCAATCCCCGGTTCATCGCGAAGATCCTCGCGGCGTCCGTCAACAACGGCGATATTTTGCGGCTTGATCTGACGGTGCCGAACCGGGGACCGCAAGGCGGCGCCAATCCCGACGGCGGGTTTGGCAATCTGGGCGGCCGCCGCCTCCGGGATGATGTCGTCGATGCGACCTTCACTCTGATCAACAACGGCCGCCCGATCGGCGACAGGGTCGATGCGAACGAGGTGCCCTTCCGCAACCGGTTCCCGTTCGTCGCCTTCCCGCACCAGCCGTTCCCGCCGGGCGACAATCCGGAGGATCTGACACGGCAATAGGTGTTGCCGGTTGCCGGCGCCGCAACGTGGCGCCGGCAATCTGGTCATCAGAACCGTGGAGACGCCGATGAATCGACTCGGCCTCAAGTCGAAATTCATCGCCGCGCTGGTGATCCTCGCGCCGCTCAGCCCCTCGACTTTGGCGCAAACGCCCGCATCGAGGGGCGCGACTGACAGCGCGATCCAATTCTATGAAGCGCGCGCCAACCGCGATCCCTGACTTTGATCCATTGCATACCCCGATCGCAAAGCAATGGGCGAGCCGCTGATCCGCGGCGGGGTTCCGCAAAAGTCGACCGGCATCGCCACGGACCGATCATTGACGGCGCGCCCTGATCGTTCGCGCCGCCTTCCGATCTCCTCTTGACATTTAGCCAATTAGCCATTTTCCTAATTGCTCGTCAACCGGGAAGCCGATGATGGACACCGCCTTTGCCAGCCGCGCGCGGATCGCCGACGTCGAACGCCTGATCCGCCCGCATATTCGAAGGACGCCGGTTCTCGAATCCGAGGGCGCGGATTTCGGTCTCGATGGCGTAACGCTCGTCTTCAAACTCGAGCTTTGCCAGCATGCCGGCGCCTTCAAAACGCGCGGCGCGTTTGCAAACATGCTGCTCAGAAAGCCGGGAAAGGCGGGTGTCACCGCGGCGTCCGGCGGCAATCATGGCGCGGCGGTCGCCTACGTTGCGAAAAAGCTCGGCATGCCGGCGCGGATTTTCATTCCAAAGACCTCCTCGCCGGCCAAGATCGCGCGCATTCGTTCTTATGGGGCGGAACTCGTCCTTGGCGGGGAGCGCTATCAGGACAGCGTCGCCGACAGCGATGCGTATGCGGACGAAACCGGCGCCCTCAATTTCCACGCCTATGACGCGGAGGAAACAATCCTCGGCGCGGCAAGCGTCGCCCTTGAGTTCGAGGAACAGGCGCCAGGTCTCGACGCCGTCCTCGTCGCGGTCGGCGGCGGCGGCCTGATCGCCGGGATTTGCGCCTGGTATGACGGGCGCGCGCGCGTTGTTGGCGCGGAACCTGAACTTTCGCCGTGTCTCAATCGCGCGCTGGCGGCGGGCGAACGCGTCGATTCGCCCTCGGGCGGCGTCGCCGCCGACAGCCTTGGCGCGAGCCGCGTCGGCGCCCTCCCCTTCGCCATCGTCAAGGACCGGCTTCATGACAGCGTCCTCGTCAGCGACGACGCGATCGTCGCGGCGCAAAAGGCGCTGTGGACGACCATACAGATCGTCGCCGAACCTGGCGCCGCGACCGCGCTCGCCGCGCTGCTCTCGGGGGCCTATAAGCCGGGCAAGGGCGAGCGTGTCGGCGTCATTCTCAGCGGCGGCAACACGACCGCCGTCAATTTCAACGTCTGAAAAGGAAATCCGCATGTCGCGAAAAGCCGTCAAAATTGAAAATCCCGCACTGAACGACCTCCCCTTTTCGGCGGCGGTGAGGGCGGGAAAGCTGCTCTATGTCAGCGGCCAGATCGGCCTTGATCCGGCGACCGGCGCCATCGTCAGCGGCGGCGCTGCAAACGAAACCGGACAAATACTGAAAAACATCGCTGGCGTGCTGGCCGCCGCCGGAAAAGACCTCGGCGATGTCGTCAAGGCGAACGTGTATCTGACGGACTATGGCGATTATGCGTCGATGAACGCCGCCTACGCCGAGGCGTTCGAAAAGCCTTATCCGGCGCGAACCTGCGTCGGCGTCGCCGCCCTGCCGCTCGGCGCGCGGGTTGAAATCGAGGTCATCGCGCGCTGATCATGAAAGAAATCGTCCTTACCGCCGCCGGCGGCCCGGAAAACTTCAAGGTGAGAGACGCGGTCCCCGCAGCCGTTCCACACGGCCACATCCGTGTACGGAACAAAGCGATCGGCGTCAATTTCATCGATATCTATCAGAGAAAAGGCCTCTACCCGATCACAACGCCCGCGGTCCTTGGACAGGAGGGCGCAGGCGAGGTCGTCGAGGCCGGCGACGGCGCGACGTTCGGCCCCGGCGACCGCGTCGCCTATCTGTCGGGCCTTGGCGCCTATGCCGAGGAAACGATCGTCGATGCCGCAAAGGCGGCGCTGATCCCGGCGGGCGTCAAGGACGATCTCGCCGCGGCGTCATTCCTGAAAGGCCTCACCGCGGAAATGCTGCTGCGCCAGGTCTTCCGGCTGAAAGCCGGCGAGACCGCTCTCATCACCGCCGCGGCCGGCGGCGTCGGCTCGCTGCTTTGCCAGTGGGCCGCGCATCTTGGCGCGCGGGTGATCGCCGTCGTCGGCGAGCCTTCAAAGACCGCCGCCGCGAAGGCCAATGGCGCCGATGACGTGATCGACCGCTCGGCTGTGACGAACATCGCCGGCGCCGTCCGTACGCTGACGGACGGGCGCGGCGCCGACGTGGTTTACGACTCAGTCGGCGCCGCGACCTTTCAGGCGAGCCTCGACAGCCTCGCTCTCCGCGGCATGATGGTGACCTATGGCAATGCCTCTGGCCCCGTGCCGCCGGTCGCGCCGCTCGAACTGACGCGGCGGGGATCCTTGACGCTGGCGCGGCCATCGCTGTTCCACTACGCAACCCCCGATCGCCTGCCGTTGATGGCGGCTTCGGTGTTTGACCTGATCGGGCGCGGCGTGCTCAACCCGACGATCGCCGCAACCTTTCCGCTCGAGGCCGCCGCCGACGCGCATCGATTGCTGGAAGCGGGGAAGACAATCGGGGCGATTATTTTGAAGCCGTGAGCCGGCGCTTGCGCAAATCCGGTTGTTGGGGGCGCGTTCATGCAAAAAATTCTGGCGGCGGCAGGTCTCGCCCTCGCCGGCTGCGCCGGCGAACAACCGTCGTCCGCGCGGCAACCCGTTGCGCAAAATGGCGGCTGGTCGATCGCAATCGCGGGCGATCTCAACGCTTTTTTCGACTGCCTTGAAACTGCGGGGATCACCCTCATCGACGCCCATCGCGGCGGGCCTAAAGCGGGCTACCCGGAAAACGCGATCGAGACTTTTGAAGAGACGCAGGCCGATGTCCCCGCCCTGATCGAGATCGACCTTGCCGCCTCCGCCGACGGCGTTCTCTACCTGATGCATGACGATCGTCTGGAGCGGACGACGAACGGCGAAGGGCCGACCGACGCTCTTCCCTGGGACACGATCCGGAAGCTGACTCTCAAGGACAATCTCGGCGCGCCGACCGCCTTCCACCCGCCGAGCTTTGCTGACGCGCTCGTCTGGGCGAAGGGCCGGACGATCCTCAAAATCGATTTCAAGCGAACGGCGCGCTACGAAGACGTTGTCGCTGAAATCGACCGTCAGCAGGCGGAGGATCGCGTGATCTTCATCGCCTATACGACGGCGCAAGCCAAACGGCTGCACCGTCTGGCGCCCGAAGCGATGATTTCGCTTTCCGTCAGGGCCCAGTCCGACCTCAACCGCGCGGCCGCGGCCGGGATCCCGGCTGAGCGCCTTCTCGGCTTTACGGGCGCCGAAGACCCAAAACCCCGCCTCTTTTCGATCCTCAACGATCAGGAGATCGAAGTGATCTTCGGGACGCTCGGCGGCGGCGGGGCAATCGACCGACGGATTGAACAATCGGGCGAGGAAACCTTATATGCCGATCTCGCCGGCATCGGTGTTGACATCATCGCGACGGATCGGCCTGTTGCCGCGCAGGCCGCGCTCAACGCGGCGGGGCGCGGCGCCGTTGCGGGCGTTTGCGGGATTGCGCAAAACGAAGGGTAAGGACGTAGCCGATGAAATCAGCCCTGTGGCCGCTTGCCTCCATTCTCCTCGTCACCGCCTGTTCGGGAAGCGAGACGCCTGCGGCGGCGGTTAAAGCCGCCAGCGCGGCGCCGATCACGCCCGCTTCAACCGACGCGCCGGCCGGCGAGTACCGCCTCGACAAGGCGCACGCAACCCTCTTGTTCCAGGTCGATCATATCGGGTTTTCGAGCTACACCGGGCAGTTCCGGAATTTCGATGCGACGCTGTTCTTCGATCCCGCCGTGCCGGAAACGATGCGGGTGACGGCGACGATCGACGTGAATTCGCTGGCGATCCCGGCGCCGCCCGACGGTTTTCTTGATGAGCTGAAAAGCGCGCCCTGGCTCAACGCAATTGAATTTCCGGCGATGGAATTCCGCTCGACCGCCGTCACTTTGACCGGCGCCGATAGCGCGTTGATCGATGGCGAGTTGAGCTTTCGCGGCGTCACGGCGCCGGTCGCGCTCGAGGCGACATTCAACGGCGGCTATGCCGGATTTCCGCCCTATGATCCGGCGGCGCGGATCGGCTTTTCGGCGAAGGGCGCGCTGAAGAGATCGACGTTCGGCGTCTCGATCGGCGTCCCGACCGAGGAAGCGCCGGTCGGCGTCGGCGACGAGGTGACCTTCGAAATCGAGGCCGAGTTCAAAGGCCCGCCGACGGCGACGCCCTAGGGCGGCGCAGTTTGTAACGGAATGACACGAAAGGAACCCGCAATGATCCGACCGATCGCCGCCGCGTTTGTCGCGTTGATGTCGCCCGCCGCGGCGCAGGATCTTG
>JBGTLL010000269.1:0-14891 GCA_041744115.1 Parvularculaceae bacterium
CCTTGCGCCACCTGCCGACCCATCATGCTCCGCACTCCCGGCTTACTAGACGGAGTGAATCACCCAGCGCCAACGGCCGCAAGCGTTAGTTTTTCAACAGCCTCGATCGGTTTTGACACTCACGTGGCACCAAGGTCGTCAGTCCGCCTTAAGGGCGGCAAGCTCGTTTCCGCTCGGATCGCGGAAGTGGAAGCGTCGACCGCCCGGAAAGGCGAATACCGGTTTGGTGATGACCCCTCCCGCCTTGCCCACCGCTTCGAAGGACGCCTCCAGATCATCGACGGCAATGACTGCCAGAGGCGCGGAAGTGGTCTCGCTGGCGTCCGCCTGCAAACCGATGTCCACGTCACCCGTCATCATGCAGGAGTAGCTTGGGCCGAAATCGGTAAAGGCAAGGCCGAACGCATCGGTATAGAACGAGCGGGCTGAAGACAGGTCGGATGCAGGTAACTCAACGAAGCAGATACGAGACATCATTTGCCCTCCATAGGTTTCTTGCGCGGCTTCCTGGTCGTCGGCTTCAGGCCTGCTGCACTGCGCGCCATCCACAATCGAAGGCTGTCGGGATCGGATAGCATCGCGTCCGGCAGCAGGAGATAGCTCTTGCTCGGCGGCTGGTCCGGTTCATACCGTAGCGGCTTTTACGTCGGGCACCTCGCTCAACGCCGAGTGATCCGCGCCAGTCATCTTGAGCGCAAGCCCCACATTCGAGAGTGAAGCGAACGCCTGCCCAGCGGCATAGCCAAAAATCCCGCCGAACATCGGGCGGAATCCATGTTCAAGGTCGGGCGGACTGGCCGCCTCCATGACGGCCTGCAACTCCTTCGGATCGTGCTCCACTCCGCGCCTCACCGTTGTTCAATCAATCCTATGCCTACACGAAGGCTCCTGCCAACATGGTGTCAGCATGACGCGCCGAGCCGATCGCCTCCTTGCCCTACTCGAACTGCTCAGGAGCCGTTCGGTTAGCACGGCCGCGAACCTCGCCACGACGCTCGAAGTGTCCATCCGCACGATATACCGCGACATCGATGCTCTGGTCGCAACAGGCGTTCCGGTTCGCGGCGAAGCAGGCGTGGGCTACATGCTGGAAGCCGGGTATCATCTACCCCCGCTGAATCTTACGGCCGAAGAAGCGGAAGCGTTGGCGCTCGGTGCGCGGGTGCTCGCCACCTGGAGCGACGGGGCCGTGGCCGGGCAAGCCGCTGCGGCGCTGGCGAAAATACGAGCCGTCTTGCCCGCGTCGGGTCAGGCGGGAGTCGATCAGGATATATTCTGGGCACCGCAATGGGTGGAACGCCATGCGCCCAAGGTCGACCTGCTCGAACTGAAGCGCGCCGCGCAACGTCGGCGCGTGCTTGTGATCGAATATGAGGCGCTGAACGGCGCTCGCACCACCCGCACCGTGCGCCCGCTCTCCATCAACTTTTTCGGCCCGGTCTGGCTGCTGGCGGCTTGGTGCGAGCTAGCGGGCGACTTCCGGTGTTTTCGGCTCGATCGGATTGATTCTATGATGCCGACCGGCGCGACATTTCGCGACGAGGACGGGAAGCGGCTCGCCGATTTCAAGCGGGTCAAAGGCGAGGAGGCTCGTCTAGCAGAAGTTGATAAGGGTGTCAGAACCGAACGGTTGTGACACCGGCGAACCGCCGCTTGCCTCATGCTTTGCTGAAAACTGCCCGGACCCTAACCACCCGGTTTCGAAGATCGGGTCAGTCCGCTGGAACAGCAGCCACCGGCTCAAGCAGGACCCTCTACTCCATGCGGAAAAGTCGCATTCCAGCGCGCGATCGGCGGCAAATGGCGGAGAGGATGGGATTCGAACCCACGATACGCCTTTTGAGCGTATAACGGTTTAGCAAACCGCCGCCTTCGGCCACTCGGCCACCTCTCCGGCGCCGGGAAAATGTCTATATTCCGCGCCCCTTGCAAGGCCAAAGGCGAGATCCCGGGAAGAATCGCCGGCGGGGTTCCTGTCGCGCGAGAGTCTCGCCTCGGCGCAAGGGCGCTTCGGTTCTTGAAATATCCGGTCAGAATTGTGGACATAACGGCGGGATGCTCCCGCCAAAAGGGAGGTCTGATGTTGGCTGATATAATTGGTTCACCGACGCGCCGACGGGCGCTCGCGACTGTCCTCGCCAGCGCCGGCTTCACAGCGGCCTTCGCGTCGAAAGGATTTGCCATGGCAACCGGAACGCCGGCGGACGCAATCGAGGGAAACGGCGCGATCGGCGATTGGGACTGGCTCATCGGCAGCTGGAAAGTCAGCCATCGGCGTCTCAAGGAACGGCTCGCGAACAATAATGAATGGGAGACGTTCAACGGAACCTGCGTCAACTGGCCGACGCTTGGCGGTCAGGGCAATGTTGATGATAATGTGCTTGAGCTGCCTGGCGGGACCTATCGCGGTCTCGGCGTTCGCGCCCTCGATCTGACGACGCGCCTGTGGTCGATCTGGTGGATCGATTCAAGAACTTCGACGGTCGATCCACCGGTGCGCGGCGGATTCAGGGACGGCGTCGGGACATTTGTCGGCGACGACACGTTGCGGGAGCGGCCGGTCAAAGTGCGGTTTGTCTGGTCGGCGATCACGGCAAATTCCGCGCATTGGGAGCAGGCGTTCTCCCCCGACGGCGGAGCGAATTGGGAGATCAATTGGCGGATGGAGTTCCGGCGCGCGTGACTGCCCCGCGCAATTCGCTTTAGTCTCTCCGAAAAACAGGAGAGCAGGCATGACTCTGAATCGCAGAGCCGTTCTTGGCGGCGCGGCGTTCGTCGCCGGCATGGCGTCGACGGCGCAAGCGTCAGCGCGCGCGACGGGCGGCGGCGCGCAGCACATGAAAGCGCTGAAAGCGCTCGAAGCTTATGCCGAGCAGCACCGCGCCGACTGGGGCCTTCCGGGGATGACAGTCGCGGTGGTCGATCGCCGCGGGTTCACAGGGCTGGTCGCATCGGGCCTTGCGGACGTCGACCGGAAAATCCCGGTCAGTCCGGATCACGTCTTCCAGATCGGTTCGATCACCAAGATGATGACGGCGCTTGCCGCGTGGACGCTGATCGAGGAGGGGAAGCTGTCGCCTGACACGCGCCTTTCGGAGGCGCTGAAGGGAATCTCCGTACGCGGCGGAGAATACATTACGCTTCGGCACCTTCTCGATCACAATTCCGGCCTGCCGTCCGACTCGACGATTTTCCCCGAAGGCGGGTTGTGGACGGGTTATCCGCCCGGCGCGCAATGGTCCTACAGCAATTCCGGCTATCAATTGGCGGGGATGATGATCGAAGCGGCGGACGGGCGCCGCTTCCCCAATTGCATTAAAGCGCGTTCTGCGGCCGCTCGGCATGACGCGGTCGGAAGGCGCGATGCACGTCGCGGACCGCGCGCGCTATGCGCAAGGCTACGAGCCGGCGCTGACCGACCGGCTGAATCCGCGCCCCGGCCCGATGACGGCGAGCCCTTGGGTCGATTCGGACAGCCCGGCCGGATGCGTCGCCTCGACTGCTGGCGACATCGCTCTTTTCCTTCGGTTTCTGCTCGATCTCGCGGACGGAAAAGGCGGGGCGGTTTTTTCGGATGAAACGGCGGCGCGGTTCCTCGCCGATCCCGTCGATGGCTGGGGGCCGGGCGCGAAATATGGAAACGGGATCGCGCGGGTCGCAATCGACGGCCGCAATTATCTTCACCACACCGGCGGCATGGTGTCGTTCTCATCGTCGCTGCATGTCGATCCAGCGGCGGGCGTCGCTGCTTTTGCTTCGGCCAATGTGCATTATTCGTTGAACTACCGCCCGCGCGATGTGACGGTTCACGCCTGCGAATTGCTGCGCGCCGTCCGCGAAGGTTTCGAGGCCCCGGCGCCGAAGCCGACCAGAGCGGTCCTCGAAAAGCCGGAGCGCTTTGCGGGCGTTTTCACCGCGGCGAAAGGCGATGTCATCGAGATCGTCGCCGAAGCGGATAAAATCCGCATGCGGAGAAATGGAATGGAGACAGCGATGCAGGAGGCCGCGCCCGCGCTTTTCACTTCGGATGAGCCACAATTCGCCGTCACCGGCATCGCGTTCGACATCGAGAATGTGGGGGCAGTGCGCCTATGGGCCGGCGATCTCGAATACGCGCGCGATTCCGCTACGGGTTATCGCCCGCCTGCGCCGCCCGAACTCGCGAGCCTTGTCGGCCGCTACGACAATGACGACCGCTGGGCCGGGCCGCTTTATGTTTATGCGCGCGACGGCAGGCTGTGGATCGGCAACGCTGAACCGCTGACGCCGCTGACCAATGGAGAATGGCGTCTCGGCGCCGACGAATGGTCGCCCGAACGCATACGGTTCGACGGCGTCGTCAATGGACGCCCGCAGCGGTTGCTGTTCTCGGGGACGCCGTATGTGCGGCGGTTTTCGTAGGACGCGGACCGTCGGAAGCAGTGGTCGTCACCCTGACGAAAGTCCGGGTCCAGAATCGCCAGCGCGTCGAGCGCCTCTCTGGATGCTGACTTTCGTCAGCATGACGATCGGTTCCAATCCCCAATCGCTACAAAAGCCCCAGCGCCTTGAAGCTGGCTTCCGTCCGGTGGCCGATGATGAGGTGGTCGTGGACGCGGATGTTCAAAGCCTGCGCGGCTTTCATGATCTGATTGGTCATCTCGATGTCGGCGCGGGACGGCGTCGGATCGCCGGAGGGGTGATTGTGCACGAGGATGATCGCCGAGGCGGAAAGTTCGAGCGCGCGCTTGACGACCTCGCGAGGGTAGACCGGCGTGTGATCGACGGTGCCGCGCTGCTGCACTTCATCGGCGATCAGGATGTTCTTCCGGTCGAGGAAGAGAATGCGGAAAAGCTCGGTCTTCTCGTCCGCCATCGCCGCGCGGCAATAGGCGAGAAGGTCGTTCCAGGACGAAATCACCGGGCGCTGCAATATGCGCGCCTGCGAAAATTTGACCCCGGCGGCGTGGACGATCTTTAACTGGACCGCCGTTTCCTCGCCGCATCCCTCAATTTCGACCAGCCTTTCGATGGGCGCCGCGAGTGCCTCGGCGAACCCGCCAAAAGTTTTGATGAGAGTCTTGGCCAGTTCCTTTACGTCCTTGCGCACGATCGCGCGCGCCAGCACAAGCTCCAGCAATTCGTAATCCTGCAGACCCTCGACGCCAGCGCGCCGGAAGCGCTCGCGCAGCCGCTTGCGGTGGTCCCGACGATGGTCGGGGGCCGACAGCCCGGCGCCGTAGGGCGAGTCCTCAAGCGAGGTCGGTTTTGGCAAAGTCATCGCCCTTATAGAGGAGACCGACGCCGAGCGATTTCGCGCAGGCGTAGGCGAAGCAATCGCCGAAATTGAGCGCCGCCGGATGGCCGGCGACTTTGCCGTAGCGTGCGGCGGCGGCCATCGCCGCGGCGCCGATTTCGGCGGTGATCGGGATTTCGTCAGCAGCGATCTCGCGCATGAACTCATCAATCGCCGCGCCCGCATCCTTGAGCGCTTGCGCCGACCGCCGCTCGCTTTTTGGACCAGCGGCCCGGCGTCGCCGTGAGAGCCCCAGCATCGCCTCGAACCGCACCAGAGGCGACATATAGAACGGACCGGATGCCGACGTCAGGCGGGATTGGAACTCTTGATGATCACGCTCGCGACCGACAATGGCGACGACAACCGATGCATCCAGAAACATCAGATGTCGCCCCATCCGTCGTCCATGAATTTCTTCATGTCGAAGTCGGGATCGATGGGGCCGATCTTGTCGGCGAGCGCCTGCGCCTTGGAGAAATCGAACCGCCGGCGCCGCTTCCTCTTCGGCGCTTCGTCCACCACTTTTTGCAGGGCGAGCCGCACCGCCTCCTTCTTGGTGGAGACATTTAGCGCGGCTTTCGCCTCCTCCACGAGGGAGTCGACGGCGTCATCGCGAATGAACAGGGCCATATATCCTCTTTGGATATACGTATATCCTTTCGGGATATGTTGCAAGCATTGCGGGCTGGGGCCCGTACGGCGGCCTGTCCAGCCCCGCCGGCAATTTCATTCAGAAGGCTGCCCGATTAAGTCGGTCCGGCAAGATCAGTCCTAGCGAAGTCATCACCCTTGTACAGAAGGCCGACTTCAAGCGTTTTGGCGCAGGCATAGGCGAAGCAATCGCCGAAATTAAGCATTGCTGGATGCCCGCAGACCTTGCCATAGGCGGCGCAGGCCGAGACGGCCGCGCGGCCTATTTTGTTGGAAATAGAAATTTCTTCTGCATTGATGCGATCGATAAATTTGTCAAAGATGCGTTCCGCGTCCTCCATGGATGCGCGCGATCGAGGGTCGGTTTGGGATCCGCCGGCCTTGTTTCGCGAAAGCGCCAGAACGACTTCCAAGCGAACTAGCGGCGACACAAAAAAGTTGCCGCCAATCTCAGTCAATTGTCTTACGATTTCCTCGGAGTCTGGCTCGCGCGAGAGGACTGCCACAATTGCGGAGGCATCGACGAACATCAGTCGTCGCCCCACATTTTGTCGCTGAACTTCTTCATGTCGAAATTGGGGTCGCTTGGGCCCATGGCGTCCGCGAGCTTGATCACTTCCTCAATGCGTTCGCGCAGCGAGTCTGACGCAATCTGCGCATAGCTACGCAAGACCTCGTCCGCGTCCGGGTTCACTTCATGTGCGGCTTCAATGATTTTGCCCACGTTGCCGCCCTTTTTGAAAATTCGCACCAACTCGTGTTGGTTGAGGGGCAATTCTTGCGGCATGTGGTCAAGTCCGCGTTTCGCCAGCTCCGCGCTGATTTCGGCGACGACGTGCCTTCCGAGCTTGCCCGCATTCCGCATGTTTCTCAGCACCCACATTCCGATCGTCAAAACTCCCTTTTTCGATTCGACTTCCGCCAGAAGTTCGTTGAAATTTGCCGCAGCCATTATATATCCCTCCCTGAGTGCATTTTTATGGGGTATAAATAGCGATAAAAATATCGCCGTCAAGAATAAAAATAAGCGCTGTGAAAATAAACTTTGGCGCGTGGCGTGGCCTGGGTCGAGTCGAAGCAAATCGAACGAATACATGGTTTAATAAGGCGGCCGATCCAGCCCCGCCGGCGATTTCGTGAAAATTTCAACGCCGGTTTCGGTGACGCCGACCGAATGCTCGAACTGCGCCGACAGCGACTTGTCGCGGGAAACCGCGGTCCAGCCGTCCTTCAGGAGTTTCACCTCGGGCCTTCCTTCGTTGATCATCGGCTCGACCGTGAAAAACATGCCGGGTTTCAAATCGATCTCCGGTGCGCGGTGGATGCCGAAGCGGTCGCGGTATTCCGCGTAGTGAACGACATTCGGCGCGTCATGGAAAACACGGCCGAGGCCATGCCCGCAGAAATCGCGGACGACGGAAAAGCCTTCGCGCTCGGCATGGGTCTGAATGGCGAGGCCGATATCGCGCAAGGTGTTGCCGGGTCTGACCGCCTCTATCCCCGCCATCAGCGCTTCATAGGTCGTATCGACGAGGCGGCGCGCTTTCACCTTCGGCTCGCCCGTCCAGAACATCCGGCTGGTGTCGCCATGCCAGCCATCGACGATGACCGTCACATCGATATTCAGGATGTCGCCGTCCTTCAGCGCCTTGTCGGACGGGATACCGTGACAGATGACGTGATTGAGCGAAATGCAGCTCGCATGGCGATAGCCGCGATAGCCGATTGTCGCCGAGAAGGCGCCGCTATCGAGTACGAACTGGCGGATGAGAGTGTCGAGATGATCGGTCCGCGCGCCCGGCTTCACGTGGCCGGCGATCATGTCGAGGCAGGAGGCCGCGATCTGGCCCGCTTTGCGCATGCCGGCGAAATCTTCCGGCTTGTGAAGCTTGATCTCTCCGGTCTTTACGTCGTTCCTCGCATCGGCGTCGGCGTATTGCATGGATCAGCTCCCGGCGGCTCGATTGGTATCTGGCGCCGCGGAAGGGGAAGATCAACAGTGGTTGCGACTGTCCCGTGCCGCTCTGGATGCTGACGTTCGTCAGCATGACGGGGGGTGGGCGGTCGCCAGTTGCCCGCCGTTAATGAACGCCTAATCCGGCTTTACGGATTTTAAAGTCCGTTCCCTTAGAGGGTCAGGTCGGGGGAGTTCTGCGTGGATCGCCAATGCTTGACCGTCTGCTGCAAAGCCGCGCCGGCAACGTCGCCATGATTTTCGCGCTCGTCGCGCCGGTGCTTTTGATTGCGGCAGGGGTTGCGATCGATTTTCAGCAGCGGCTCGGGCAGAAAGCGGCGTTGCAAGGCGCTGCGGACAATCTCGCACTGCGCGGCGCGCGCGAGCTTCTCCTTGAAAACGCCAGTTCGCAGAATGTCGAGGCGTTGATCCTCGCGCTCGCGGAAAAGCAATACGCCGGAGAGCTTGGCGATTTTACCGTCGATCCGGCGGTCGACGACGGCGAGAATATCGCGACCGTCGTCATGACGCAGGCGCGCAGCAAGAGCTTCTTTCTGTCGAAATTCCTGCCCACAGCGGAGACCGTCGAGGCGCGCGCTTCCGCTCAGGCGCAGGGCGTCACCAATGTCTGCGTCATTGCGCTTGAGGAAAGCGACAATGACGCGATCAAGACGACGTCAGCATCCAGGCTTAACGCGCCGGATTGCGCAATCCTCTCAAATTCGACGGGGACGTCCGGCGTCAATGTCTCCGGCCTTGCAAAACTGACGGCGGACCTCATCTGCTCGGCGGGCGGCGCGTTGGGCGGATCGCTGAACTACGCGCCATTACCGGTGACCGACTGCCCGGCCTATGACAATCCGTTGGCGGACCGAGTGCCGCCCGATGTTGGCGGCTGCGACCACACCGATCTTGAACTCGGCGCCCCGCTTCTCGGCGGCGGATTGATCGGTGGAACGCTGTCGGCGCTGGTCGCGGCAATCGACGGCTCGCTGCAGGGAACGCTCCTCGGTTATGACCGCTACGATCTGCAGCCGGGCGTTTATTGCGGCGGGATCGCGTTGAATTCAAACGCCGACGCTCATTTCGCTCCCGGCGTCTACGTCATCAAGGACGGGCCGCTCGCTGTCGATTTTGGCGCGAGGCTTTATGGCCTCAATGTCGGCTTCTATCTCGACGGCGCCGCCTCGACGTTCCAGTTCAGGAAGGACTCGATCATTCATCTGACCGCCCCCAAGGAGGGGCTGATGGCGGGCCTCCTCTTCCATGAAGCCTCCGATGCGCCGGCGGGACGGACGCACAGCATTGAGAGCAGCAATGCGCGCCAGCTCCTCGGCACCATTTACCTGCCGCGGGGCAAGTTCCATGTCGCATCGGTCAAACCCGTTGCAGACAAGTCCGCCTACACCGCAATCGTCGCCAAAAAGTTCACCATGGCGGGCTCGCCGACGCTCGTGCTTAACGCCGACTACGGGACAACCGACATTCCGGTCCCCGACGGCATCGGGCCGACCGGCGGAACCGTTTATCTCCGCGACTGACAGGTATCAGTAATCGGGGATCAGGGATCAGGTATCTCTGATTTCTGATCACTGATACCTGATACCTGAAATGAATCGTCCGCTCAGTGTCATCGCGGTGCTCGTTCTCGGCCTGTCGGTGCTGTCGCTCGTACGCGGACCGGCGCCGCAAGGGCCCGACGGCCCGCGCGTCAGCTATTTCCGCGAATTGTTGCCGCTCGGCCGCGAACGCTTTCCGCCGCTGCCGCCGGCGCCGGGGAGCCTCGACGCCGCCAATTCCTGGCTTGCGATCAATGAGCGCGGCCTCAATGTCATCAAAAAGAGCGAAGGCCTGCGGCTTGAGGCCTATTTGCTCGCCGGGCAATGGCTGATCGGTTACGGCCACGCGGCGACGGCGCAACCGGGGATCACGATTACCGAACGTGAAGCGGAACAGCTGCTCATCGCCGATGTCAGGGACGCGGAAGCGGCGGTCCGCCGGCTCGTCGCCGTTCCGATCAACGAAAACGAGTTTTCAGCGCTGGTCTCGCTCGCTTATAATATGGGTTCGTCCGCCTTTGCGGGGATCGAGGTTTTAAGGCGGCTCAATGCCGGCGACAGGGCGGGGGCGGCCAACGCCTTCCGCTATCTCGTGTTCGCCGACATCGATGGCGCGCGCGTCGCCCTCGAGGCGCTGAAGCGGCGAAGGAGCGAGGAACGCGCGCTGTTTCTAACGCCGCTCCTTCGGGCATGACGCAGGGTCCGGTCTGCGGCATATTCGTGAGGACTCGTTTACCAAAAGACCGGTGTTGTTGGCGAATTCCTAACGCAATCGCCTCCATTCTCGATAAGGACGGAGTCCTTTCCGGCTTGATTCGGACAAAACGGAATCAAAGGAAATCGGCTCCTCGACGCACGGGAGGGGCCGCTTGACGCCGGTCGAAGCGCAATTTGCGAACAGGGATGGAAACGTCGCGCTTCTGTTCGCCCTGCTTTTGCCGCTCCTGCTTGGCGCGGTCGGCGCCGGGGTTGATTACGGCCGCTACGCCTCGCTTCGCGTCGAACTCCAGGAAGCGGCCGACGCGGCCGCAATCGCCGGGGCCCGGCAATATCTTCTCAGCAAGGGCGATGGCAGGTTGCCGGAGGAGATCGCGAATCATAATTTGCGGAGCGCGGTCGCCGCGCTTGATCTTGCCGGAACCGCCAGTCACGCGGCGAGCAGCGATCTCACGATGTCGAGTGTCAGCACCGAAATTTCCTATGATCTCGAACCAACCTTTCTTGTTGGCGCTTTCAAAAGTCCTATCCCCATCCGCGTCGCCGCGACCGCGCAGGCAAAGGGCAGCGCCAATATCTGCGTCATCGGGCTGAAGCCGAGCGGCGACGATGTCGTCCATCTTGACGACGACACGCGTCTGTCCGGCGACAATTGCGCCGTCCACGTGAACTCGACCGGCTCGAAGGCGCTCGTTGCAAAGGCCAATGCGCTGATCGCCGCGGCCCATTCCTGCACCGCCGGCGGTTACGACGGCGCCGAGATCAATTTCGATCCGGCGCCGCTGACCGATTGTCCGGTGCGCGACGATCCTCTTGCGGACCGCATCCCGCCGACGCCGCCCGGAGGCTGCGATTATACCGGCAAGGCCTATGTCGAATTCACCGGCGTCATCGCCGCGGGCAATGTTTTCTGTGACGGGCTGAAGATCGACGACCAGTCCGACGTGACCTTCGGCGCCGGCATTCATTATATCAATGGCGGCAAATTCGAGATTGTCGGCAACTCGCGCGTGACCGCAACGGATGCGAGCTTTTACTTTTATGGCGACAACGCCGAAATGCTGATCGACGGCGATTCGGAAGTCTCCTTGAGCGCGCAGCGCGCGGGGCCGATGGCCGGCGTTCTGATCTGGCGCGCCGCGGACGCGACGGGTTCGGGCCAGTTCCTCATCAAAAGCGGCAATGTGAACGAACTGGTCGGCACAATCTATCTGCCGAGCGGCGAATTCATCGGCGAAATCGACGCGGCGGGCGACATCGCCGAGGCGTCGGCGTATACCGCGATCATCGCCGAAACGGTTACGCTCAAGAAACGCGCGAATCTGGTCCTCAACTCTGATTACAAAGCGACAGACGTACCCGTGCCGGCGGGGATCGCGGGCGCCGGGGGCAACGTATTCTTGCGCCAGTGACGGGTCTTGGCGGCGACGCGAACCCGGAGATGCCGGCTCAGGCCGCGGCCGACTGTTCCGGGATGCGGAGCGTCTGGCCCGGATAAATCTTGTCCGGATCGCTCAGCATCGGACGATTGGCCTCGAAGATGACCGGATATTTCATCGCGTCGCCATAATGTTCCTTGGCGATTTTCGACAGGGTGTCGCCGGACTTCACTTCGTAAAAGCGCGATTGCGGGGCTTTCTTCTCGACGTCGATATGGCTTTCGACCTCTGAAACGCCCTTCTTGTTGCCGGAGGCGATGATCATTTTTTCCGCCTCCGCCTGCGTGCGCGCCGTGCCTTTCAGGATGACGCGGTCGCCTTTGCGTTCGACCTCGACCTTGCTGGGATCAACCTTGTCGTCGCCATCATCCTTGCCTTTGAAAATGTTCGCGAACCAGTTGTCGGTCATGGCGTCGCCTATGCGGTCGCCAGCGTCCTTTGCGAATTTGAACAGGCCCATGAGTGTTCTCCCGGTTATCGCGGCCGCGCAAAGCGCCGCAGGAAGGGGAACAGTTGACCAGGCGGAAAATTCCCGCCAGCAGGGATTAATTCGCATCGCTTCCTGGAGCACGATCATGGCAGGTCGGAACGCTGAAATTTCGATCGCGCAAGCGCCGGCGGAGATATCGGTCGTGCAGGCGATCTTTCGCGAATACGCCGAATTTCTGAAGGTCGATCTATGCTTTCAAGGCTTTGACAAGGAAATGGCGACGTTCCCGGCATTCTACGACTTTCTGCTGCTCGGGTCGGTCGACGGCGCGCCCGCCGGCGCGGTCGGCCTGAAAGATTCGGGGCAGGGCGCTTGCGAAATGAAGCGGCTTTATGTGCGCCCCCCATTTCAGACGCTGGGGCTCGGCCGCAAACTCGCGGTCGCGCTGATCGATGAAGCGCGCCGGCGCCATTATCGTGTCATGCGGCTCGACACGCTGCCGCGCCTCGAGCGCGCGATCGCGCTCTATCGCAATCTCGGATTTGCCGAGACCGGAAAATACTACGACAGTCCTCTGCCGGGCGTTCTCTACATGTCGCTTGACCTTCATAACGCGCGAGCAGACCAGGATTGATGGAACGGATATCGGCATCGAAATCCTTCGGCGGCGAGCAGGCGGTGTGGAAACATGCAAGCGGCGCGCTTTCCTGCGATATGCGCGTTTCGGTCTTTACGCCGCCGGCCGCGAGACATGGCAAAGGTCCGTACGCGACGCTTTATTTTCTGTCCGGGCTGACCTGCACCGAAGAAAATTTCACGGTAAAAGCCGGCGCGCAGCGCATGGCGGCCGACCTCGGGCTGATGATCGTTGCGCCGGACACAAGCCCGCGCGGGCCGGAGGTTCCCGATCTCGACCCCAAGACCTATGATTTCGGCGTCGGCGCCGGGTTTTACCTCGACGCGACGGAAGCGCCGTGGTCGCGGCATTACCGCATGTATTCTTACATCGCCGGGGAACTGCCGGCGCTGATCGAACGGCATTTCCCGAGCGATCCGGTGCGCACCGGGATATCCGGACATTCGATGGGCGGTCACGGCGCCTTGACCATTCACCTCAAGAACCCGGCGAAATTCCGGTCCTGCTCGGCTTTCGCCCCGATCGTCGCGCCGTCGGCGGTTCCCTGGGGGAAGAAGGCGTTCTCGAATTATCTTGGGACGGATCAATCCCGCTGGGCGGACTACGACGCGACCCGCCTTCTCGCCGAACGCGGACGAAGCGCGGCGCATATCCTGATCGATCAGGGTACGGAAGACCCCTTTCTCGCCGAACAATTGCGGCCCGAGCTGTTTGACGAGGCCGCGAAGAAGGCGGGCCAGCAACTCACCCTTCGCCGGCGCGCCGGCTACGATCATTCGTATTATTTCATCGCGACATTCATCGACGATCATCTTCGCTGGCACAAGGAGGCGCTGGCGTAGCGCGTCCTTCGACTGTCCGCGAATGCCCTGTTTTTGCGTTAACCATCTATCTTCCTGAATTCATTCGCAAACAAAAATCCGTCCCCCTCCTTGCGTTTGGCTTTACAATGGTTTTGTCGCGATTTTTTGAAAGGAGCGCGCGGGTGAAGCGGAACATTGAGGCGGGGCGGGACCAGACTGGGCGCATCGCGCCGCCGTTTTGCCGGACGCCGGCGATGGTTAATTCGGCGCCCTGTTCAGGGCCCGAAAAGGGCGCCTTTTCGGGCCAGACCGCGCGCGGAAAGCGGAAAAAACAGAAAGTCGCGGCATCGATTGGGCGCCCTAATCGGGCGCGCCACACGCGTGGCGGCAGCGGAGTAACGGATGTCTGAAATTTCAAGCAAAGCCGCGTCGAAGCGGTTTTTCAGCCTCCTCAACGACGCGGACAAAGCCCCCGTCATCATCGTGGCATCGTTTTCCGGAGCCTTTGCTCCGGCCAAGGAAGGCGTCCGCCGGTGACCCGCAAGACCGCCGCCATTCTCGCCATTGGCGACGAGCTTTTGTCGGGGCGGACCCGCGATTCGAACATTCATCATCTCGCCGGCTGGCTCGCCTTACGCGCGATCGCGCTGACGGAAGCGCGCATCGTCGCCGATGACGAGGCCGCGATTGTCGAGGCGCTGAACGCGCTTCGCGCCCGCTTTGATTATGTCTTCACCTCGGGCGGCATCGGCCCGACGCATGACGACATCACCTATCAAGCGGTCGCCAGGGCGTTCGGGCGGCGCGTCGCCGAACATCCGGACGCGATCCGGCTGATTTCCGCGTGGTATGAGGCGAAGGGCGAGGAGGTGACGGCGCCGCGAAAGCGGATGGCGCTGATGCCGGATGGGGCGGAGCTCATTCCCAACCCTGTCACCGGCGCGCCAGGCGTCAGGATCGGGAACGTTTTCGTGATGGCGGGCGTCCCCGGCATCTTTCAGGGAATGCTGAATGCGGTCGAAACCGCGCTTGAGCGCGGCGTTCTCGTTCACGCGCGCGCGGTGACGGCCATGGGCCTCCCGGAATCGCGCCTCGCGGGGCAGCTCCTCGCAATCCAGACGGCCTTGAACGGCGTCGCCATCGGCAGCTACCCGATCGACGGCGACGAAAAAGGCGTCACCATCGTCGCCCGCTCGGAAAGCCCGGCCCTCGCCGAGGCGGCGATCGCCAGCGTTGCGGCTGCGATGCGCGCGCTCGGGGCGGACCCTGTGGCCGGGGAAAAGCCGGGAAGGTGACGGATGGCGCAAAGGAAGAGTAGAATGAGCGGTCCAAAGGACAGGGAGATTTCGGGATGAGACAAAAGACCATCATCATGCTGACCGCGGCCGCGGCTCTCGTTCTGGCGGCGCCCGCATTCGCCGCT
>JBGTLL010000270.1:0-5423 GCA_041744115.1 Parvularculaceae bacterium
GGCGTCCGCCATGTCGAGCGCCGCCGCGAGATCGAGCGCCGCGGGCTGCGGTCCGGCGAGCCCGGTCAGCCGCGTGATGAACGCCTTGATCTGGCTTTCGGGAACGGCGCCCTGAAAGCCATCGACGGGGCGGCCCTGAAAGAATGCGTAGACGGTCGGCACCGACTGGATGCGCATTTGCGAGGCGAGCATCTTGTTCTTGTCGATGTCGATCTTGACGAGCTTCACGGCGCCCTTCGCCGCCGTCACCGCTTTTTCAAGCATCGGCGTCAGCTGGCGGCAGGGGCCGCACCACTCGGCCCAGAAATCGACGATGATCGGCATTGTCATCGACGCGTCGAGAACGTCGCGTTCAAAGGTTTCGACCGTCGCGTCCATGATGAGATCGCTGGTGGCGGACTTTCGCGCGCCGGCATTGAGGTCCATGGGTCTTGTCTCCGTCGTTTCGACTAAATGAGGGCGCGGAGGCCGTAAGGCAACTGGCGACAGGGGATTTCAGCCATTAACTTCCGCCATGGTGTTGAGGCTTCGGGTCTTCCGGCCGTGCGAGATCGACAATCCGCGGTTCAAAGCCGCAGGCCCTGATGAAGCGTACGAGGTCCTCCGGCGATACCGACGTCGAGGCGTCGTTGAGAAGCGGGTGGAACCAGACCGCCGGAAAGGCGAGGAGCGCCCGATCGACGGCGACTTCGGTCAGCGCTTTCGCGGTTTCGTTGATCAGCGCGAACGGCGTCACCGCACCGGCAATGACGCCGAGCGTCGCCGTCATCAATTCCGGCCGGCCGAACGACAGCCGGCCCTTCGATCCCGCAACGCGCCCATAACCGACAATATCGACCGCGGTGTCAGAATGGGCGACGGCGAGAAACAGCCGGTCCTTCTTGTCTTTCAAAAACAGATTTTTCGAATGCCCGCCCGGCATCGACGCCTTGAATGCGCGCCCTTCTTCCACCGTGAAGATCGGCGGATGATCGATGGTTCGATGCGCGATTTTGAGCGCATCGAGAACATGAAAAAGCTCTTGCCTTGTCTTCGCCATGCGTCCTTCGGGCCGCCTTGCCAATAGCGGGGCGCTCGGGCATATAGCGGCACCCGAGCCGCAAGGCGACCAGCTTTGCGGCGCACAGTCGAGCGGGCGTAGCTCAGGGGTAGAGCATCACCTTGCCAAGGTGAGGGTCGGGCGTTCGAATCGCCTCGCCCGCTCCAGTTTTTCCAACCGTTAATGCAACTCCGTCAGCGGGCTGGCGTTCCGTCGAGACTCACCTTAGCCGTCAGGCCCTGTCGCGTTTTTCCACGGTGTGCGGGGGTACAGTCTCAACCACAGCCGGAGACCGATATGTCATCTGCAACAATTGAGTCCGCGCCGAGCGGCCAGCACAAACCGGCCCGCCAGCGCAACCCCCAGCGCAACCCGAGGGCCACGCGCAGCGGCGGATACGCGCTGCTCTGCGGCGGCGTCGTTGACAGTTATCATTCCTCGAACAGGGAAGCCCTGACGGCGGCCTGTCAGAAATACCTCCACTCGCAATTCTCGATCAAGAAGGTCGCCAGGCGAACGGCGGATTCGACGCCTATTTGATCCTTGCACGGAACTGCGCGGTAAAGCTCGGGTCCGGATCGGCGGCGAGCATTGCGCCTTTCGGATTGAAACAGGCGAACCGGATCGCCGGATCGTAACCGGGGGCCGCCGTATAGACACAGGCGGCGAAGGTTGCGGGCGGCGTTGCGGCGTTGGAAAATCTCAGATCCGTCGCCGCTGAAAAGGTGAGGCCGGCGCCCGATTGCGCGAAGGAAACCGGGCCGATGACCGGCCCGGCGCCGTCAAAATCGTCATTGTAGAATTCAACCTCGGCCGGCAGCGCGTCAACGATGAACAGGCTGTCGGCTTCGGCCGGACCGGTCCCGACATTGGTCACCGCGATCGTGTAGACCATGTCGTTTCCGGGCGTCGCAAAAAGTCCGGCGCCCAACGGATCATGCACGGCGACCGATTTGACGGCGGTCAAGGTCGCCGAGGCGATGCAAACCTGGCTGTAGGCGACGCCATCGATGAAAATGTCGTCACTGTCGAGCGTGTTGAAGCGGACATAGCGCGCGCCGCCCGCCGGCACGGTGACGTTGTTCCGCTCAAGAATATCCTGGGCGGCGGAGGGATAGGTGGACGCGCCGGCGCCATAAGTTCCGGCCGAACTATAACTGAAATTATCCGGCGAAAACTGGATGTCGGCGCGCGCGGTGTTGCCCTGTCCGCCGCCGTCGCGCGCCGCGGAGAGAACGATCATTGAATATTGCGGCACGAAGGCGCCGAGATCGAGAACCAGCACATCGGCGGCGTCATTGATCTCCGCCGAGGACCCATCGGGCGGCGTGGTCCCGGCCGCGGCGAGGGCGCCGATTGCGTTCGCTGGCGTGGCGACGCCGGTCTGGCTCTGCACCGCCGTCGCATTGCCGCTCTGGCTTAGCAGGAGCTGTCCGGCCGGGCACGACGCCGGCGGCGTATAGGCGGCGATCGTTAGCGCGTAATCTTCGACCTCGCCATTGGACGCGGTCATCGTCGCCGTGATGTCCGATTGCGTCGCCCAGCGTAGCCGGGCGAAGGTCAGCGATGTCGTTGCGATCGCCGGCGGCGTGACCGCGAACGCGATCGTTCCCGTCGCCGGATTGGTGTCGCCGGCGCCATTGTCCTCGATGTTGGTCGCGACTTGCTCGCCGGCGTCGGCGAAGTCGCCATCGCCGTTCCAGTCGATCCATCCCTGCAGCCGGCCGCCGGCGCCGACGACGGTTGCGCTGACGGTCGCCGATTGCGTCTGCGCCAGCGCCGGAATGGTCACCCCGTCATCGCCGGCGTCGCCGCTGGCGGTCGGACTGTTGTAGCCGGCGGTTTCCGCGGTGTTCGCCGCGCCAAGCCGGACGCCGGCGACGAGGTCGTGAATCGGATCGCCATAGGAGGCGGGGGCGTCGCTGAAATCCTGGCTGACTTGCGGCGTCGGCGTCGGGAAGTTGAGGACAGGACAGGTGAAATCAAGCGACGTCAGCCGAACGGTCGCGCCGGTCCCGAGAACCCCGATCCGGTATTTGAAGGATGCTGTCGCGGTGTACTGGACGGAGACGATGTTGGCCGTCGCCGTCGGGTCGATGCCCGGCGCCGTAAAATTGGTGCGCGATTCAAAACGGATATTCGCCGGAACCGAGGGGCCGGACGCGTTCACATCGAGATTGGTCGGCGTTTCAAGCACGTAGGACGCCATCGGCGTCGAGAACTCGGCGTATTCTCGCAACGAGGCGCTGTCGCCGTCGATATCGATGCCGGACGCGGCGAAATCCGCTGAAACCGGTGTCGAGCCGCCGGCCGTGACCAGTGCGATCGTGAAATCCGCGCTTCTTGCATTGCTGCCGCCGAGTTCCGGCTGAAAATTGGCGACGAGACCGGTGTCGCGGTCGATAATCGTCAATGAGCCGCTGGTGATCGCATCGATCGTCACCAGCGCGTCGACGCCGGTCGCGACATTGGCGAAACGATAGACCGCCCCGACGCTGAGGGCGGTTCCGGATTGCAGGGTGGGGCTGCGAAAATCGAGGAGCAGAATCTGGCGGCCCTGGCAGGTCGAGGTCTGCGCATTGGCCCCGCCAATCAGTATCGGCGCGACCAGCCATACCGCGATCAGCGTACGGAAGAGATCGCGCATCATTGGCCGCGCTCCGGCGAGATGGCGTCGAGGAGGCCTCTGGCCGTCGACTGGTCGAACTTGATGCGAAGCTTGAGGTATGGCCCGGCGCGCGAGTATTCCGCCGCGGCGAAATCCTCATCGGCAAAGCCGGCGAAATTCCACCCGAAGCTGAGCCAGACATTGTCGGCGGGCGTGAACCCGAGCGACGGGCCGTAGGAATAATCGAGGGTCTTGGCGTTGAACGAATAGATCGCCTCGCCATGCACGCCGAAATCGATGCGGTCGGTCAGATCGTAGCGCGCTTCCGCGCCGAGGAGCTCGGTGACGCCGTCATGGGTCGCGCCGTCGGCCGTCAGGACCGAATATTTGAAGCCGTGATTGAGCGCGATCTGGAGTTTATCCGTCGCCATCGCATTGACGCTTAAATTGTGCACGGCTTTCCAGCTTGTCGAGGCCTGATCGGTCTGGCGCTGTTTCACGTCGAAACGGTTAAAAATGATCAAACCTTCGTCCTGCGGCCGAAAGGCCGAGCCGACGCGCAGATCGAACCGGCGTTCGTCGGCGACGATCTCGTTGTTGTCCTGCTGGTATCTTCCGGCGGCGGCGAAAGAGAGTTGCTCGGACAGTTCGCGCGCGGCGCCGGCGGCGACCATATAGCGCTGGCCGGTCTCGGACTTCTTCATTTCAAAACGGCTCGAGCCGGATGTCGCGTCGCTGCGATATCCGGCCCCGACATAGAGCGATGTATAGGCGCCGCCCGCCTCCTCGAAAGGCGAGCGGGGCGTGTCGGGCACAATGTCGTCGATAACATCGACGGCGCCCCGTTCCTTCAGATCTTCGCGCCGGGCGACCCCCAGCGATCCCGTCCATTTGTCGGTCAGCCTGACCTGCTGATCGACGCCGAAAGTCGCCCCGATCCGCTCGGACGAATCCTGCGTCAGCCGGTCGCCGGCGAGGGTGACCTTGCCGCCGGTCCACGGCTCGGCGGTCAGGCCGACAATCGTGTTCGACTGCGAAACGGCGTCGCCGTCGAGGATCTCGTGGGTCGCGTTCAGCGTGAATCCCTCGAACAGGCGCTGATCGAAGCCGACACTCGTCCGTGTCGGGAACAGCGCCGACGCGTCATCGCCGGTGATCGGCCGCTCATGCGCGGCGCGCAGCGACAGCCCGATTTCGTCGAAGCGCTGTTTGGCGGCGGCGGTCGCGAACAGCCCTTCGCGTTTCGGCCCGGTCGCCGGTTCCTCGCGGACGCCCCTTAGGCCGACCGCGCCCGACGTCGTATTGCTGTCCTGACGCAGCGCGACTTCCGCGATCTCGCGGCTCGCTCCCGTCGTCAGGTTTTCCTCGCGGTAGGCTTTCGCGTCAACGAAGCGCTGCCCGCGCTGCGTCCCCGCCTCGTTCTCGAATTCGTCAATCCTGAGGCTCGCCTCCGCGCCATACCGGCGGACGCCGACGGTCGCCGAAGTTTGCTGCGCAAGGCCGAAGCCGGGATCGGTTTCGCTGTAATAGGCCTTCGCCGAGAAGCGGTCGCCGGTATGGCTCGCCTCGGCGAGGATCGCGTCGGCGCGTTCGTCAATCGCCGGACCGTCGCGCAAGGTTGTCGCGTATTCGAGCCGGATGCTGTCGGCCTCCGTCAGATCGACTTCGACATCGGCTCCGGCAAGATTGGTTCGGACGCCGGCGCCGCCCGGCGTCTCCTCGTGGATGAAGGTCGCGCCCGCCTCGCCGCGCCGGCCGAGGAAGCGGACCGCGCCG
>JBGTLL010000271.1:0-3258 GCA_041744115.1 Parvularculaceae bacterium
GACGGCGCCCGCGATCGTCGCCGCGTCCGCGCTGACGCCGAGGCGCGCGAGCGCCTTTCCGATCCGGTTGAGCGGCGGATCGATCAGCGGGCGGAGCTTTGCGTCGAACATAAGCGTCAGGCCGTCACGAGGCCGATGACGGCGCCGGTCATCGCCGAGGCGAAATTGCCGGCGATCCACGATCTGACGCCGAGCGCGGAGACTTCCGAGCGCCGCGCCGGCGCCAAGGTCGAGATCGTCGAGACGAGAAGCCCGATCGAGGCGAGATTGGAGACGCCGCAAAGCGCATAGGTGACGATCAATCTTGACCGCATCCCGAACGTCTCCGCGGGAAGACGCGCGAGTTCGAGATAGGCGACATATTCGTTGAGGATCGCTTTCGTTCCCATCAGCGCGCCGGCGGCCGGCGCCTCCTTCCACGGAACGCCGAGGGACCACATGAAGGGCGAGAGGATCCAGCCGAAAATCCGCCGCAGCGTTATGGCCTCGCCATCGAATGCGGGAAGCGCGGCGAGGAACTGGTCGGCGAGCGCGACGAGCGCGAACATGACGATGATGACGCCGATGACGGCGAGGAAAAGCTGGATGCCGTCCATGGTGCCGCGGATGAGCGCGTCGATCGAGCTTTCATAGCGCAGGCTTGCGGGCCCGATCTCCGCTTCGGTCCTCCCCTCGCCCGGCGCCATCAGCCGCGCGATGAGAATCGCGGCGGGAAGCGAAATCAGCGAGGCCGAGATCATATGGCCGACGGCGTTCGGCACCGTCTTTGAGAGGGTCTGCGCGTAAAGTACGAGAATCGCGCCCGAGATCGTCGACATCGCAAGCACCATGCAGGCGAATAATTCGGCGCGCGACATCTTCTCGAAATACGCCTTGAGGACGAGCGGCGATTCAACGACGCCGAGAAAGATGTTGGCGCCGCCCGAGAGGCCGACGACGCCGCTGACGCCGAGAGTCTTGCGCAGCGCCCAGGAAAGCCCGCGCACGATGAGAGCGAGAACGCCCCAGTGCCACAACAGCGCCGCGAGCGCTGAAAAGACGATGACGAGGGGGAGGATCTGGAACGCGATGATCAGCGGCGGCTCCGACCCGTCCTTGAGGACGAAGGGCGAGGGCCCGCCGCCCGTATAGCCGAACATGTAGCTCGACCCGACCAGCGTCGCCTTCTCGATCGCCTCGACGCCGCCATTGGCGAGGCCGATCAGATCCCGGACGAAAGGCGCGCGCGTGATGACGAGTGCGATCGCGATCTGCAGGAGGACGGCGCCGCCGATCCATCGCCATGAGGGAATCGCGCGGCGGTTTTCAGACAGGGCGATCGCCAGCGCGATGATGAGCGCGAGGCCGACAAAACCCTGCGCCTGGGTCAAGAGAACCATCGTCGCTTCCCGTCCGCCGTGGCCGAAACGCCGACGGCCGGACGCAGATGACGCTGATTTGGCGCGCGCGGCCAGAAACTTTCGGCGATCCCGCGGCAATCTTGGGGCAGGCGCTTTCCCCGCGCGCCGGTTTCCCCTAAGAGACCCGCTTAACCGAAAAGTTGATCATTGCGCGCGGGCGTCTTTGCGGCCCCTGCGCGCCGCTGCGCGAGCAAAAATGCCCAAACGCACGGATATTTCCTCGATCCTGATCATCGGCGCGGGGCCGATCGTGATCGGACAGGCCTGCGAGTTCGATTATTCGGGGGTGCAGGCGGTCAAGGCGCTGAAGGAAGAAGGCTATCGCGTCATCCTCGTCAATTCGAACCCGGCGACGATCATGACCGATCCGGATCTCGCCGACGCGACCTATGTCGAGCCGATCTCGCCGGAATTCGTTGAAAAGATCATCGCCCGCGAACGGCCAGATGCGCTCTTGCCGACGATGGGCGGACAGACGGCGCTCAACTGCGCGCTCGATCTTGAACGCAGCGGCGTCCTTGAAAAATACGGCGTCGAGATGATCGGCGCCAAAGCCGAGGTCATCGAAAAAGCCGAAGACCGCGAGAAGTTCCGGCTCGCGATGGATGCGATCGGCCTTGAATCGCCGCGCTCGGTCGTCGCGTCATCGCCGGCAATCCGCAAGGACGGCAAAATCGTCGGCTATGACCGCGCCAAAGGGATCGCGCAGGCGCTCGGCGCGCTTGACGTTGTCGGCCTCCCCGCCATCATCCGCCCCGGCTATACGCTCGGCGGCGCCGGCGGCGGCATCGCCTATAACCGCGAGGAATTCGAGCACATCGTCCGCGCCGGGATCGACGCCTCCCCCGTCGGCCAGGTGCTGATCGACGAGAGCCTCCTTGGCTGGAAAGAGTTCGAGATGGAAGTCGTCCGCGACAGAGCGGACAATTGCATCATTGTCTGCTCGATCGAAAACCTCGACCCGATGGGCATTCACACCGGCGATTCGATCACCGTCGCGCCGGCGCTCACGCTGACCGACAAGGAATTCCAGATCATGCGCAATGCGTCGATCGCGGTGATGCGCGAGATCGGCGTCGAGACCGGCGGCTCGAACGTGCAGTTCGCGGTCAATCCGGAGACCGGGCGCCTCGTCGTCATCGAAATGAACCCGCGCGTCTCGCGCTCCTCCGCGCTGGCGTCGAAAGCGACCGGCTTTCCGATCGCGCGGGTCGCGGCAAAGCTCGCGGTCGGCTACACGCTCGACGAACTCGACAACGACATCACCGGCGCAACGCCCGCTTCGTTCGAGCCGGCGATCGACTATGTCGTCACCAAAATCCCGCGCTTTGCCTTTGAAAAGTTTCCGGGGTCGGAGCCGTTCCTGACGACCGCGATGAAATCCGTCGGCGAGGCGATGGCGATCGGCCGCTCGTTCCAGGAATCGCTGCAAAAGGCGCTCCGCTCGCTCGAGACCGGTCTGTGCGGTCTCGATCCGATCGCCATTCCCGGACTTGGCCGCGACGACGACGCCAACGCCATCAGGGCGGCGCTCGCCGCCTCGACGCCCGACCGGCTGCTGGTCGCGGCACAGGCTTTGCGCGAGGGGATGAGCGTTGCCGAAATCCACGCAATCGCGAAGTTCGACCCCTGGTTTCTGGAACGGCTCGAGGAAATCATCGCCGAGGAAGAAGCGATCAAGGCGAATGGCCTGCCCAACGGCCCCGAGGCTTTGCGCCGACTGAAAGCGATGGGCTTTTCGGACAAGCGTCTGGCCTATCTTGCGCTCGAATCATTGAACGTCCGCCCCGGCATGGAAACCGCAGTGCGCCACGGTTCGGGCATCGCGATGCAGGCGGCGCGGGCGATGGCGGGGGCG
>JBGTLL010000272.1:0-37961 GCA_041744115.1 Parvularculaceae bacterium
GCCCGTCCGGCGGCGCGCGCGGAACCCGCGCGGCCCGTGACCGAACCCGCGCCTCGCGCGGCGGCAATTTTCCGCCCGCCGCCGGCCGCGATCGAACCTGAAGAGAAGTTTGCAACGGAAGATGTTGAAATGATTAGAAAAAATGTAGCTGAGGCAATATCGCACGACGACGACAGCATCCTTGAAGAAACGACTGCCGTTGCGGCGTCGAAGGCGTTCATGAACCTCTCGCAATCGGTGCAGGTATCGGACGGTCAGGGACGGACGCTCGAAGACCTCGTCGTCGAAATGCTCCGTCCGATGATCAAGGACTGGCTCGACGCCAACCTCGCGACCATCGTTGAGGAAAAAGTCGAAGAGGAAGTCCAGCGCGTCGCCCGCAGAAGGCGGTAGCCGCAATTCTTTGCAAGAAATTCAAAAAGCCGGCGCCGGACGCCGGCTTTTTTATGGGCCCGCGGACGAGCGTGTTGAAAACGCCATGACAGCCGCTTCAGGCGCGGATCGTCGCCGGTTTAGAGCGGGGCGCAATTAATCCGCATTGGACACGAACCTCGTTCCGTCATGCTGACGAAAGTCAGCATCCAGAGCCGCGAGGGACTTGCTCGCCATTCTGGACCCTGACTTGCGTCAGGGTGACGTCGTCCTCGGTTCTGAGATTACTCTTTGCTCTAGTTTGTTCCCGCATCGCCTGCCGATAATTTCTCACGGTATGCGGCGTATTCTTCCCGTTGTTTTTTGCGGAATTCAGCAAGCGCCGCGCTTGCCGGCGCTCCACTGATATTTTGCGCGCGCAGGCTCTGGCTGAATTCATGCAATTGTACGCCTTGGCGTTTCCGGAAGGCGCGCATCGCATCCATGTAATCCCGCGTTTGCTGCGCCGTCCGCGCCGCTGGCGCCGCCTGCCCTGACCGAACCGCTTTGTTACGGTCCAGCGATTCCATCAGTTTCTCGCGATTGGCTTTGATCTCCGCCTGCCGCTCCGCCTCGATCTCCTCGTTCATCGGTATGCGCGAGGCCTGACCGGCGTGGTATTCAGCATTGGCCTGCCTGGAGCTGGCCGGGCAATTGTCCCAGCTCTTCGTTCCGAGCGAGGCCAGCATGCCCAGCGGGCGGTCCTGCGCTCTCATTTGCTCCATGTTGGCGGGAAGAGTCTTGTGCCAGAAATAGTAGACCTCCGGCCGGTCTTCGCGCCCATAGCGGCATTCAAGGATTTGCTGGCCTGATTTCTGCGCGCTCTCCAGCGACAGGCGCAGCGCTTCGCTCGCCGAGCCGCTGGTGTAAAAATAAAGCATCCTGTCCTTGTCGGAAAATCCCTGCCGGCCAACGGCGAGGCCGCCGTCCGCCGCCAACTTCACTGGCGGGTCTTCCTTCACCATGAAGCCGCGTTGCGCAAATTCGGCGCGATCACGCCGAACGCGATAGGCTTCATAGCTGTCGAGATTTGCCTCAAGCGCGTTGAGGAGCTTGTCGGGATCGGTGACGACCAGCATACCGCTGCGCGACCGCGCGCCGAGCGAAAGCCGCACCTCGTTCACCCAGAGGGCAAACGCGTCGGCCGCCGTTGGCGGGATGCCGTTATCGATTTCGCCGCCGGTCAGCGCATTCAGCATCTGCGCGTTCTGGACTTCCGGTTCGCCGATGCCATTGGTGAGAAAATTCGACAGATAGTACATGTCCTTGCCAAGGAGCAGCCTGGCGAACTCCTGCGAGGACTTGCCGCGTATCAGCGGGTTTTTCGCGGTGGCGAAAAAGCGCTCGCGAGCCTTCCCGATCTGCGCGTTGTATTCCGCCTTGGACCTGACGAGGTCCTGCTGCGCCAGCATGAGATCGCCGATGTCCCGCCGCACGATGTCGCCGACGGTCGGACGGCCAATCCACGTGTCGGCGTGGGCAGCGGTGGCCACGAAAAGCAGGGCAACGCAGGAAAGGACGCGACACAGCATAAGCTCTCCCCATCGATGGAATGGCAGATTCATTCATGTAAACACAAAAAACAACCTGCCTGACGGCGCGTGCCGCGTTCCGCGGTCCGACGCCGAATTGCCGGGCTGATCTGTTTGCGGGATCGAAGAGCCGCATTATAACCCGCGATCAGAAAAACCGATGACAACGATGCTCGACAAAGCCTTCGACCCCCGGACCGCCGAACCCCGGCTTTACGCTGCGTGGGAGAAATCCGGCGCTTTCGCGCCGGGCGGCGAGGGCGCGCCGTTCACGATCGTCATTCCGCCGCCGAACGTGACGGGCTCGCTGCACATGGGGCATGCGCTCAACAACACTTTGCAGGACGTGCTCTGCCGGTTCGAGCGGATGCGCGGACGGTCGGTGCTCTGGCAGCCGGGAATGGACCACGCCGGGATCGCGACGCAGATGGTCGTCGAGCGTGAAATGGCCAAGCGCCAGGAGCCAAAGCGCACCGAAATCGGCCGCGAAAAATTCCTCGAAAAAGTCTGGGCGTGGAAAGCCGAATCCGGCGGCGCGATCATCGCCCAGCTCAAGCGCCTCGGCGCCTCCTGCGACTGGAGCCGGACGCGCTTCACCATGGACGAGGGCCTGTCCGCGGCGGTGAACAAGGTCTTTGTCGCGCTTTACCGCGAAGGCCTCATCTATCGCGACAAGCGCCTCGTCAACTGGGACCCGAAACTCGTCACCGCGATTTCCGATCTTGAAGTGGAGAACACCGAGGTTTCGGGGCATTTCTGGCATTTCAAATATCCGCTGGAGAATGGCGAATCCTACCAATTTCCGACGGCGCATGACGAAAACGGCGAGCCGACGGCGTGGGAAACGCGCGACTACATTTCGATTGCGACGACGCGGCCTGAAACCATGCTCGGCGACGGCGCGGTGGCCGTGCATCCGTCGGACAAGCGCTACGCGCCGATCGTCGGCAAAAGATGCCTGTTGCCGCTCGCCGACCGCTATATTCCGATCATCACCGATGATTATCCGGACCCGGATTTTGGATCAGGCGCGGTGAAGATCACCGGTGCGCACGATTTCAACGACTACAAGGTCGCGATCAAACACGACATCGACCTGTTCATCCTGATGGACGAGCGCGCGCGGATGCTTGACGCGAAGTATATCCCGGCGAAATATCGCGGCCTCGACCGCTTCGAGGCGCGCAAGCAGATCGTCGCCGACATCGACGAACGCGGTCTCCTGATCAAGGTCGAAGACAAGAAGATCATGCAGCCTTTCGGCGACCGCTCGGGCGTCGTCATCGAGCCGATGCTGACCGACCAGTGGTATGCCGATGCTGAAAAGCTCAGCCTGAAGGCAATTGCCGCGGTCGAGACCGGCAAGACGCGCTTCGTCCCGGAAAACTGGACCAAGACCTATTACCAGTGGATGCGCAATATCGAGCCGTGGTGCGTCTCGCGCCAACTCTGGTGGGGTCATCAGATTCCGGCGTGGTACGGTCCGGACGGTCATTACTTCGTCGCCGAAACCGAAGAAGAGGCGATCCGCGAAGCGATCATCCGCTACACCGCCGAAGGCTACACGGTTGAAGAAATCGACGCGATGATGCGCGGCGAGGGCGAGGGGCCTTTGCTCGTCCGCGACGAGGACGTGCTCGATACTTGGTTTTCGTCGGCGCTGTGGCCGTTTTCAACTTTGGGCTGGCCGGAAGGGGATTCTTCCTTCCCCTCTCCTTCTGGGAGAGGGGCCAGGGGTGAGGGTCCTGCCGGTGAGGCTGCGGTGCTTCGGCCGCAAACGGGGGACCCTCTCCCGTGGCCCCTGCCCCACAGGGGGAGGGGGGAAGACAGCGCGTCACTCCTTCACAACCATTATCCCACCAGTGTCCTCGTCACCGCGCATGACATCATTTTTTTCTGGGTCGCGCGGATGATGATGATGGGAACGCACTTCATGAAGGACGTTCCGTTCAGGGACGTTTACATTCACGCCCTCGTCCTCGACGAGAAGGGCCAGAAAATGTCGAAGTCGAAGGGGAACGTCATCGACCCCCTTGTCCTCATCGACAAATACGGCGCCGACGCCTTGCGGTTTACGCTTGCGGCGATGGCGGCGCAGGGGCGCAACATCCGTCTCTCCGAAGCGCGCGTCGAAGGCTACCGGAATTTCGGCACAAAGCTCTGGAACGCCGCGCGCTTTTGCGAGATGAACGGATGCGTGTTCGATCCGGCGTTCGATCCTCAATCGGCGAGGGAAACGCTCAATCAGTGGATTATCCACGAAGCAGGGAAGGCCGCCGGCGAAGCGACGGCGGCGCTCGAAGCCTATCGCTTCAACGACGCCGCCGGCGCGATCTACAAATTCACGTGGAACGTCTTTTGCGACTGGCATGTGGAATTGACGAAGCCGATCCTGATGGGCGCGGACGGCCTCGCCAAGGCCGAGACGCAAAAAGCGACGGCGTTCGTGCTGACGCAGATTATGAAACTCCTCCATCCGTTCATGCCGTTCGTCACCGAGGAGCTGTGGCGCGGGACAGCGGAGCGCGATGGCGCACTGATCGTCTCGTCGTGGCCGACGGCTCCCGAATTTTCGCCAGCGGAAAAAGCCGCCGACGAAATCAACTGGATGATCGGCCTCATTACGGCAATCCGTTCGACCCGCGCTGAAATGAATATTCCCGCCAGCGCGAAAATTCCGATGCTTGTGATCGCCGCGGCGCCCGCGACTGCCGCCCGCATCGATGCGCATAAAGAACTGATCGCCCGGCTTGCCCGCCTCGAACCCGTCAGCGTCGCGCCGTCATCGCCAAAAGGCGCCGTGCAGATCGTGCATGAAGGAAGCGTCTACGCGCTGCCGCTCATCGGCGTCATCGACATTGCCGCGGAAACGGCGCGCCTCGGCAAGGAGATCGAAAAATGCGCCAGGGAAATCGAGGCGATCGACAAGAAGATGTCGAACGCCAGTTTCGTTGAAAAGGCGCCGCCCGAGATCGTCGACGAAAACCGCGAGCGCCGCATTGCGTTCGCGGAGCGACGCGAAAAGCTGGCGGCGGCGCTGGCGCAATTGTCTTCGGCGTAACCCTCACCCGCTCCGCGCGAAGGCGCGCAAATCATGAATTGACCGCCTTCGCGGTCGGGGCGCTCGCTGGCCTCTCCCAAAGGGAGAGGCCAGCTCTTCTTCGCCTCTCCCTTGGGAGAAGCCAAGACCGTTTTTCACGGTTTTGGGTGAAGGGTCTCAACTCGCGCCGACGACCTTCGCCTGCAATTCCTTGGCCGACGTGGTGTGCTGGAATTTCAGTTTCTTGTCGGGAAAGACGTAGTGGAAGGCGCCGTGACTCATCAGCGCCGATTCATGAAAGCCCGAGAGAATGAGCTTCAGCTTGCCGGGATAGGTCGCCATGTCGCCGATGCAGAATATGCCGGGGACGGAGGTTTCGAATTTCTCGGTATCGACGGCGATGCGTTCTTCATGCAGCGACAGTCCGAAATTGGCGATCGGGCCGAGTTTCATGGTGAGGCCGTAAAAGGCGAGCATCGAATCGCAAGGGATGACCGTCGCGCCGGTTGCGTCCTCAACCATGACGCCGGCGATGCGCCCGTCATCGCCTGTCAGACCTTTGATCTGCGCGATTTTGAGATCGACGCGCCCGGAGGCGACCAGCGCGCGCATTTTTTCGACGCTTTCGGGCGCGCCGCGAAAATCGTCGCGGCGGTGGATCAGCGTCAGACGCCTGGTGTCGGGCGCAAGATTGATCGTCCAGTCGAGCGCGCTATCGCCGCCGCCGGCGATCACCAGCGTCTTGTCCCTGAATGCGTCGCGCTTTCGCACGGCGTAGTAGACGGACTTTCCTTCATAGGCGTCGATGCCGGGAATCGGCGGCTTTTTCGGCGTGAAGGAGCCGCCGCCCGCCGCGATGACGATGACCGCGGCTTCGATTGTCGTTCCGAGATCGGTTTTGATGCGCCAGCGTCCGCCGTCGGTTTTCTCGAGGCTGTCGGCCATTTCATTCAGATGAAAGACCGCGTCAAAGGGCGCAATCTGCTGCATCAGCTGGACGACGAGATCGACCCCGGTGATCATCGGAATGCCCGGAATGTCTAGGATCGGCTTTTCCGGATACAGTTCGGCGCACTGGCCGCCGGGACGGTCGAGAATGTCGATCACATGCGCCTTGACGCCAAGGAGGCCGAGCTCGAACACCGCGAAAATCCCGCACGGCCCGGCGCCGATGATGATCGCATCGGTCTGGTGGGACTCGCCCGCCGGTGCGGACTGAACGGTCGTTGCGGTCATTAATTCTCCCGTAGAGGCGGGGGACTTCGGCCTGCGCACCGGACGCTAACCGAGTTTGCGTAAAGGGGGAACCTGCTTTGCCTTTTCTCCCGCTTATCCCCGCCACAATCGCTCGTGGCGCTGGACCCTGACTTTCGTCAGGGTGACGAGGGTTGGTGTCTTCGCCACTCTCCGTCATGCTGACGCAAGTCAGCATCCCCGCTTTCGAGGGAATGAGCGGCGTATTGGACTCAGCCTACAATCAGCACGGCCTTTCCCTGCACCTGCCGGCTTTCGACAAGCGTCAGCGCCTCCGCCGCTTGCTCCAGCGGAAAGTGCGCCGTCACGCGGGGACGGATCTTTCCTTCCGTGTACCAACGGAGAAGTTCGGCGACATGGCCTTGATGGCGCTTCGGGTCGCGCATGGTGAAGGCGCCCCAGAACACGCCGACGATCTGGCAGCTTTTCAGAAGCGTCAGATTGAGCGGGAGTTTCGGAATGCCCGCCGGAAAGCCGACGACGAGGAAGCGCCCCTCAAAGGCAAGCGCACGCACGGCGGCTTCCGTGTAATCGCCGCCGACCGCGTCGTAAACGACGTTTGCGCCTTCCCCGCCGGAGGCGGTCTTGATGGCGTTGGACAGCGCTTTCTGGCCATCCTTGTCGATGACTTTCGGATAAATCACGAAATCGTCGGCGCCGAGCTCGCGCGCGAAGGCGGCCTTTTCCGCCGAAGAGACGCCGGCGATGACGCGCGCGCCCATCGCCTTGCCGATTTCGATCGCCGCGGCGCCGACGCCGCCCGCGGCGCCGAGGATGAACAAGGACTCGCCGGCTTTAAGTTGCGCGCGATCCTTCAGCGCATAATACGACGTGCCGTACGTCATCAAAAACCCCGCCGCCTCATCGAAGGGCATCGCGTCCGGAATTTTGACGGCCGCCTTGGCGTCAACGACGAGATCGCTCGCGTACCCGCCATGCAAGGTCATGGCGAGGACGCGGTCGCCTTTGCTGAATGCGGTCACGCCGTCGCCGAGCGTCTCAACGATACCCGCGACTTCGGCGCCCGGCGCGAACGGGCGGGGCGGACGGAACTGGTACATGTCGCGAATGATCAGAGTGTCGGGAAAATTGACGCCGGCGGCTTTGACCGCGATGCGAATCTGGCCCTGTCCCGGTTCCGGCGTCGCGACCTCCATCAATTGAAGGCTGCCCGGACCGCCCGGCTCGACGCTCATCATGGCTTTCATCGGTTTTCCTGTAGGGTCCGCTTGCGAAACTGGCGCATCTTACGCATGGTCTCGCCCGCCACAACGGACAATGGCAGGGAGAAAATTCAATGCGGATCATTTCGGCGGCGATGGCGTTCGCCATGCTTGCTTCCTGCGCCACGGCGGCGAAAATGACGCTCAATGACCGCTTCCGCGCGATCGGCCTCTCGGGCGATATGGCCGACTGCATGGTCGATGATCTCGACGCGCGGCTCGACGACAATGATATGCGCGATCTCGCCCGCTACACGGTCGGGCTTGCCAGAGCCGACACCCCGGGCGAAGCCGTCGACAGTCTGTTGAGGATCGACAACCCCCGCGCGGTCGCCGCGATCGGCGGCGCCGCCTTTTCCTGTGTCACCGGATTTGGCCGGTGACGGCGGGGGTTGAGGGCGCCCCGGGCCCGACAATTGCCTCGCCAGTTGCAAAGACCGATCCCTACGCTTGGTATGTGCTGGCGATCCTGACGCTTGTCTATACGTTCAATTTCGTCGATCGCCAGATCATTGCGATCGTCTCGCCTGCAATCAAGGAAGAACTCGGCCTTTCGGATTCGATGCTGGGTCTCCTGAAAGGCCTTGCTTTCGCTGTCCTTTACACAACGCTCGGCATGCCGATCGCCTGGCTCGCCGATCGGTGGAACCGCGTGTCGATCGTGTCGATTGCGCTCGCGGTCTGGTCGGCGTTCACGGCGCTTTCTGGCCTGGCGTCGACCGCGATGCAGCTTGCGCTGGCGCGGGTCGGCGTCGGCATCGGCGAAGCGGGCGGCTCGCCGCCGTCGCATTCGCTGATTTCAGATTATTTTCCGAAAGAGAAGCGATCGACCGCGCTGTCGATCTATTCGCTCGGCATTCCGTTCGGCCAGATGTTTGCGTTTCTCGCTGGCGGCTGGGTTCTTGAAAATCTCGGCTGGCGAAACGCGTTCTTCATCGTCGGCATTCCCGGGATCCTGCTCGCGATCGTCCTTAAGCTGACGGTCAAGGAACCCGTTCGCGGCGCGCAGGACGGGATTGTCGCGAAGGTATCGTTCGCGGAAGGGTTCAGAGCGCTGACGAAAATTCCGACATTCTGGGGGGTTGCCGCCGGAACCGCGCTTGCTTCGTTTACCGGATACGGCACAGGGCTTTGGATCGTCGATTTCTACCGGCGGACCTACGAGCTGTCCTATACGGACATCACGGTGCCGCTCGGCATTCTCAACGGCGTCGTTTACGGCCTCGGCACCTGGGCGGGCGGCTTTTTGACCGATCGCGTCGGCCGGCGCGACAAAGGCGCCTATGGCTGGATTCCGGCCGCCGCGATGCTGCTTACCATCCCCGCGGGCTGGCTGTCTCTGTGGGCGCCGACGCCGTTCTGGGCGTTCTTCTGGTCGGCGCCGTTCCTTCTCGGTCTTGGCATGTATCTCGGGCCGTCATTCTCGCTCGTCCAGACCCTGGCGCCGGTATCCTTGCGCGCCTTCGCGACGGCGTTCCTGTTCCTGATCCTCAATCTGTTCGCGCTTGGCCTGGCGCCGCTCTGGGTCGGCTGGCTGTCCGATGTGTTCGCCGCGAATTACGGCGAGGTGACCGGGCTTCGGTTCGCGCTCTCCACCCTTGGCGCGTCGAGCCTCCTTGCAGCGCTCGCGTTTTTCTGGACCGCGCGCAAACTTCCCGCGGACTGGGCAAAAGCGACGGCGGCGAACTGAGGGAGAGGCAAATGACGACCAGCCGGAAGATCGCGCGCGCGAGAAAACCGCCCGTCAAAAAATCGAAAGCGGCCGGGAACAAGACGAAACCGACGGCGGCGAACGTTGACGCCTTCATTGCCGGCGTCCCCAGCGAAGCGCGGCGCAAGGACGCCAGAACGGCGCTCGCTTTGATGAAGAAAGTGACGGGTGAGCAGCCGAAAATGTGGGGCCCGTCAATCATCGGCTTCGGCGAATATCACTATAAATATGCGAGCGGTCGCGAAGGCGATTCCCCGATGGCCGGCTTTTCACCGCGCGCGACATCGATGGTTTTTTACATCATGGGCGGCGTTCCGGGGACGGACGATCTTTTGAAGAAACTTGGAAAATACAAAATGGGGAAGTCGTGCCTCTACATCAACCGGCTCGAAGAGGTCGATCTGGGCGTGCTGGAAAAGATCATCGCCAAATCTGACGCCTGGATGAGAAAGACATATCCGACGAAGTGACGGCGGGCGGAGACGGCGGTCATCACGTGAGGCGCTTTTTTACTTCTCCCTTGGGAGAGGTCGGAATTCGCACTTCGCGAATTTCGGCTGAGGGGTCCGCGCTATCCTTGAGAGCGCCGACCCCTCACCCGCTTCGCGCGAAGAGCGCTCGCTGGCCTCTCCCAAGGGAGAGGCGGAGGAAGAACCCTTCCGTCGGGACGCCCGCCAAGAGATTCCGCGTTAGCCCCTGGCGCGCGCTTGCTATACGCACTTATCCGCGACAAACGCTGACCCATGGCCCGCATCCTCATCACCTCCGCTATCCCGTATATCAACGGCATCAAGCATCTCGGCAATCTGGTCGGGTCGCTGCTGCCAGCGGATGTCTATGCACGGTTCAAGCGCGCGCAAGGGTTCGAGGTGCTGTTCCCGTGCGCGACCGACGAGCACGGGACGCCGGCTGAACTCGCGGCGCGCGAAGCAGGCCAGACGGTCGAGGCCTATTGCGCCGAACAGCACGAATTGCAGAAGCGGGCGTGCCTCGCGTTCGGCTTGTCGTTCGACCATTTCGGCCGCTCGTCGAACCCGCAGAACGAGCGGCTGACCCAGCATTTCGCCTGGGCGCTCGAAGACAAAGGGCTGATCGAGGAACGCGTCGATCGCCAGATCTATTCGATCGAGGACCAGCGCTTTCTCCCCGATCGCTATGTCGAGGGAATTTGTCCGCATTGCGCTTACGAAACAGCGCGCGGCGACCAGTGCGACAATTGCGGACGGCTGCTTGATCCGGTCGATCTCATCAATCCCTATTCGTCGATCTCGGGGTCGCGCAATGTCGAAATGCGGGAAACGAAGCATCTTTATCTCTTGCAGTCGAAAATGCAGCAGAGGATCGCCGACTGGGTAGCCTCGAAACCGGACTGGCCGCAGCTGACGAAATCGATCGCCGGCAAATGGCTGAAAGAAGGGCTTCAGGACCGCTCGATCACGCGCGACCTCTATTGGGGCGTGCCGGTCGAGAAAAATGGCCGCCCGCGTCCCGGCTTTGAATCCAAGGTCTTTTATGTCTGGTTCGACGCGCCGATCGAATATATCGCCGCGACCGAGGAATGGGCGGACGCGTCGCCGGATGAAAAGCGCAACTGGCGGTCCTGGTGGCGGCTTGATGAAGGCGCCGAGGATGTCCGCTATGTGCAGTTCATGGGCAAGGACAATGTCGCCTTCCATGCCGTCTCGTTCCCTTGCACGATCCTTGGATCCGAAGAGCCATGGAAGACCGTCGATGCGTTGAAGTCGCTGAACTGGCTCACCTGGTATGGCGGCAAGTTCTCGACCAGCGAGAAGCGCGGCATCTTCATGGATCAGGCGCTGGAACTGCTCCCCGCCGATTACTGGCGCTGGCATCTGATGGCGAACGCGCCGGAGTCTGACGACGCGTCGTTCACGCTTGAGCATTTTGCCTCGGTCGTGAACAAGGACCTCGCCGACGTCCTCGGCAATTTCGTCAACCGCATCACGCGCTTTGGCGCGTCGAAATGGGGCGAAGCGGTTCCGGCGGGCGGCGCCTATGGCGAAACGGAAGCCAAACTCACCGCCGATCTCGACCGGAAAATCGCGGCCTATACGGCGGCGCTCGACGCGATGGAATTCAGGAAGGCGTTCGCGGAGCTTCGCGGGATCTGGGTCGCCGGCAATGAATATCTGCAGATCACGGCGCCGTGGACGGCGTTCAAGACCGATCCGGAACGCGCGGCGGCGTCGGTCCGCGCCGGATTGAATCTGATCGCTCTCTTCGCGGCGCTGTCGTCCCCCGTGATCCCGGCGACGACGGCGAAGATGTTCGCGATATTCGGCCTCGATCCGAAAGTAGCAGGGCGCTGGCCGTCATCGGCGAAAGCCGCGCTGGGCTTGCTTCCGCCCGGCCACTCATTCAATCCGGCGGATGTTCTGTTCAAGAAGATCGAGGATGAGCAGGTTCAGGAATGGCGGATAAAGTTTGGAGCGGAGTGATAATTTGTTGAACCGCTTGCCCTTGCGGCGCATCGTTCGAGACGGCCCTTCGGGCCTCCTCAGGATGAGGACGTTTGTGTTGCAACATTCACTTTCCACATCCTGAGGAGCGCGCCGCTTGGCGCGCGTCTCGAAGGATGGGCCGCAAGGGCCAATTTAGAAGGAAACGCCATGAAATCCCTCTTCTCCCTCGAGAACCGCACCGCCCTCATCACCGGCGGCTCGCGCGGCATCGGCAAGATGATCGCGCGCGGGTTTCTTGAGCATGGCGCGCGCGTCTATATCTCCTCGCGAAAATCCGAGCAGTGCGAGCAGGCGGCCGAGGAACTGTCGCAATTCGGCAAATGCGTCGCGATCCCGCAGGACGTCTCGACGCTTGAAGGGTGCAAGATTCTCGAACGCGCCTATGGCCATTCCGAAACCTCGCTCGACATCCTAGTCAACAATGCCGGCGCCGCCTGGGGCTCGGAGTTCGACGCCTTTCCCGAAAGCGGCTGGGACAAGGTGATGGACCTCAACGTCAAATCGCCGTTCTTCCTGACACAGACGTTTCATGCGCGGATGAAAGCGGCGGCGACCAGGGAAAAGCCCGGCAAGGTGATCATGATCGCCTCGATCGACGGCATCCGTATCAATCCGTGGGAGACCTATTCCTATCAGGCGTCGAAGGCCGCGCTCATTCATCTGACGCGGCGGATGGCGGCGCGGCTGATCAAGGACCACATCTGCGTTTCCGGTATTGCGCCCGGCGCCTTCGCCTCGGAAATGAACAAGGCGGCGCGCGATCACAGCGATGCGGTCGCCGGCATGGTTCCCGCCGGCCGCATCGGAACCGCCGAGGACATGGCGGGAGTCGCGATCTTCCTTGCAAGCCGGGCCGGCGACTACGTCGTCGGCGAGACGATCGCCGTTGACGGCGGCGTCGCCCATTCGTCGTTCGGGCATTTTGGCGGGTAGTCCGTTCTTCTTGTGGTGACGGCAGCCCGACCGTCGTCGCCCTGACGAAAGTCAGGGTCCAGCGCGGCGGGCGATTCCCCTTGCGGCTCTGGATGCTGACTTACGTCAGCATGACGAAGGGTGGTGACGGCAGCCTGATCGTCGTCACCCTGACGAAAGTCAGGGTCCAGCGGCACGAAGAGTCTCCCGCCCGGCCAGGTTGCACGCCATCGCGGGCGTCACTCGCCCGGCGTCGCGCCGCCAAAGGCGTCGGTCAATTCGCGCGCCGCGAAATCCTGTGCGGCGGCCGCATCCGCGACGACCGCGTCCATGCCGAAGAATTCGTGGGTGACGCCCTCGTAGTTCTGGGCGGCGACCTTGACGCCGGCGGCCTCAAGACGCTCGGCCAGCAACTCTCCGTCCGACAGCAGCGGGTCGATCTCCGCCGTAATGATCGTTGTCGGCGGCAGGCCTTTGAGGTCGGCGGTCTTCACGAGGTTAAGCCGCGGGTCGTTCAGATCGGCCTTGCTTTCAGCCTCCTGTTTGAAGAACCAGCGCATGCCGGCCTTGTTCAGCGGCTTTGCATTCTCGTTCTCCTCATACGAAGGCGTGCTGAGATTGGCGCCGGCGACCGGATAGACAGCCACGATGTGTACGGGCGCCTGAAGGTCCTGATCGCGGGCGCCCATGGCGACCGTCATCGCCATGTTGCCGCCGGCGCTTTCGCCGACAACCGCGATCCGTTTGGCGTCGCCGCCCCAGCTTTCGGCATTCTCAAGCACCCATTTGTAGGCGGCCATCGTGTCGTCGTGCGACGCCGGGAACTTGTGTTCCGGCGCCTGACGATAATGAACCGATGCAACGATCGCGTTCGCCTTCTTCGCGAGCGCGCGCGGCGTCGCGTCATAGGTGTCGAGATCGGCGATCACCCAGCCGCCGCCATGGATATAGAGAATGACTGGCAAGGCGCCGGCCGCTTCGCCGGCGGGTTTGTAAATGCGCGCCGGAATCTGGTCGCCCGCGGCGCCCTCGTAGGTCATGTCCTGCGTCGTCACGCCCGACTGCCGCTTCATCTGCTCGGGGTCTTTGCCTTCAGCCTTCAGCAGCGCGGCGACGGCGTCGGCCGGCGTCGGCTGGGCGCGCGCTTCGACGGCGGTCAGTTCGGCGAACGGTTTTGGTCCCAGTTCATCGAGTTTCATCAGCACTTCGCGCATATCCGCATCGGCGCGTTCCATGGTCCGGCTGTCGGTTTGCGCCGCGGCGGCGACCGGCAGGGCGGTCAATGCCGAGGAAATGATGAGGAAAGCGAAATGGCGCATGATGTGTCTCCGGAAGCGGGTTGATACCGCAGGAAACGATCTGTGGCGGCAAAGGTTCCGGACGATCGTCATGCGCGCCGGTCTTCCAGAATGCGGCAAATAGCCTAACATGGCCCGACTCGGCATCGATCGAGGGGGTCACGATGCGGCTTGTTCGTCTTTGTCGGTTCGATTTTTCAAATTTGAATCTCCGGGCATGAACATGAACCATTTCAGGCGGTCCGTTGCGATAGCGATTACAATTTTGTTCGCCGCCGGGACCGCCCTTGCCGACACCAAGGTCATACGATCGGCGCGAATGATCGATGTCGCGACGGGAACGGTGATCAGCCCCGCTGCGATCGTTGTTGAAGGCGGCGTCATCGCCGCGGTCAATCCGATCGACTTTCCGTTGGACAGCATCGTCATCGACCTTGGCGACGCAACATTGCTGCCCGGCATGATGGATATGCACAGCCATCTGACCCTTGACTATTATACCGGCGATCACTGGACGACCGCGCCGGTGTTTGAGACGGCGGCGGATTGGGCTCTATACGGCGTCAAGTTCGGCCGGCAGATTCTCGAAGCCGGATTTACGACTGTCCGGGACGCTGGAACCTTTCCGGGATTTCCCGATGTCGCGCTGATGCGCGCAATTGAGTCGGGGCGCGTCGTCGGTCCGCGGATGTTTCCGGCCGGGCATTATATTTCGATCACCGGCGGTCATTGCGATGTCACGGGTTTTGCACCGGGCATTATGGAGCTCGGGCCGAATGAAGGGATCGCCGACGGCGTCGACGAAATCCTCAAGGCGGTTCGCTATCAGGCCAAGCACGGCGTCAAAGTCATCAAAGTGTGCGCGACGGCGGGCGTATTTTCCAAAGGCGATCAGCCAGGCGCGCAGCAGTACTCAGCAGAAGAACTTGAATCGATCGTTGAAGAAGCGTCGCGGCATGGTCTCAAAGTTATGGCGCACGCACACGGCAGCGAGGGCATTCTCGCGGCGGTCGAGGCAGGCGTCGCTTCAATCGAACACGGCTCGATGCTGACGCCGCAAATCATCAAGGAAATGAAAAAGCGGGGGACGTATTACGTTCCGACGCTCTATTTGATCGATATCCCGTTGCCGCCGGAAACGCCTGAATGGACGGTCAAGAAATCCGAGTTTTTGCGCCCGCATATAGAGCGCAGCTTCAAAATGGCGGTCGATGGCGGCGTCAACATAGCGCTCGGCACGGATTCGGGCGTCATGCGTCATAACGAGGTCGGCAAGGAATTCGGCGCCATGGTTCGGCGCGGCATGACGCCCTTGCGCGCCTTGCAATCGGCGACGATCAACGCGGCGGACCTCGTCGGCGTCAGTGATCGCGGCGCGTTAAAACCCGGCCTCCTGGCCGACATCATCGCCGTCGACGGCGACCCGCTCACGGATATCGCCGCCATGGAGCGGGTCGTCTTTGTCATGAAGGGCGGCGACGTCATCAAGCAATGACGGTCGGGCGAACCAAGGCGGCGCGCCGCCGAGGGAGCCGCTCGCCGGCGGGCCGGGCCGGATTGTCGCCGGGATGAGCCGTGCGCGGCCCTTTCGGATTGCTCCAAATCGCTTACCATGGCCTCTTGAGGGGACCCGAGGGGAATCATGAAGCGGTTATTTGCATTGACGGCGGGAATTGCCGCGCTTTTGGGCGAGGCTTTGGCGCTGCCGGACGGCGTTGCGGCGCGTCAGGACGGCGAGGGGCCGTATGAGACCCTCGTCATTCGCGGCGCGACCTTGATTGACGGCTCCGGCGCGCCGCCCTTTGGCCCGGTCGATATTGTCGTCGAGGGAAACCGCATCACGGCGATCGAAGCGGTCGGCGCGCCCGGTCTGCCGATCAAGGCGGAAGGCCGCCCGCCCGCCGGCGCGCGCGAAATCGACGCGACGGGAAAATTCGTGCTCCCCGGTTTCGTCAACCTCCACGGCCACATCCACAGCCTCGGCTCCGGACAGGACGTGCCGCCCGACTATGTGTTCAAGCTCTGGCTGATGCATGGGATTACAAGCGTGCGCGAAGTCGGCAATGACAACGGCGCCGAATGGTCGGCGGCGCTGGCGGCGGCGAGCGCGCGCAACACGATCGATGCGCCGCGGCTTTACATCTATCCGTTCTTCGGAAGCTTCGGATCGGACGCGGTCGATACGCCGGACGCGGCGCGCAAGCAGGTCCGCCAGTTCAAAAGCGCCGGCGCCGATGGCGTCAAGTTCTTCAGCGCGCCGGAGGAAGTCCTGTGGGCGGCGCTCGAAGAAGCAAAAAAACTGAACCTGAAAACGACGATGCACCACGCGCAGCTTGCGGTCGCGCACGCCGACGTTCTCGACACCTCCGCCCACGGCCTCAATTCGATGGAGCACTGGTACGGCCTTCCGGAAGCCCTGTTCGAGGACAAGGCGCTGCAGGACTATCCCGTCGGCTACAATTATTCAGACGAGCAGCACCGCTTCGGCGAGGCCGGAAAATTATGGGCGCAAGGGGCGGGGCCGGGCAGCGAGCGCTGGAAATTTGTCCGCGACACCCTGCTTGAACGCGATTTCTCGATTGTGCCGACGTTTACGATTTACCTTTCGAGCCGCGACTGGATGCGCGCGCGGAGAGCCGAATGGCACGACGACTACACAATGCCGAGCCTGTGGAAGTTCTATTCGCCGGACAGGAACGCCCACGGTTCCTACTGGTTCGATTGGGGGACGGAGCAAGAGGTTGCGTGGCGCGACAATTACCGGCGCTGGATGGCCTTCATCAACGAATACAAGAACCATGGCGGCAAAGTCGGCGTCGGCGAGGATGCGGGCTATATCTATTCGACCTACGGCTTCGGGTTCATTCAGGAACTTGAACTCCTGCGCGAAGCCGGCTTCCACCCGCTTGAGGTGATCCGCGCGGCGACACTCGACGGCGCCCGGATTTTGGGCGCGGCCAACGAAATCGGCTCGGTTCAGGTCGGCAAGAAAGCCGATCTGGTGATCGTTGCCGAAAACCCGGTCGCCAATCTGAAGGTGCTTTACGCCAGCGGCCATATCCGCCTCGATCCGGCGACCAACAAACCGGTCCGCGTCGGCGGCGTTGAAACCGTCATCAAGGACGGTCTCGTCTACGACGCCAGGGCGCTCGCCGCCGAAGTTCGCGAGATGGTCGCCGCCGAAAAGGCCGGCGCCGGCATCCCCGCCGGCCCGATGCCGATTGTCGATTTCAAATTCGAACGCAAGGAGACGACCCCATGAAAAAGTTTCTTCTGTCCGCCGCCGCTTCCGTTGCGCTAACCGCGCCGGCGCACGCGCAGGACCTCGCCGCCGCGGTCGCCGCCGACTATCCTTATGTCTTCGCACTCTACAAGCATTTCCATCAGAACCCGGAGCTTTCGTTCAAGGAAAGCGAAAGCGCCAAGCGGATGGCGGCGGAACTCGAAGGTCTCGGCTTTGAGGTGACCACCGGTGTCGGCGACAAATGGACCAAAGCCAAGGCCAGGGAAGACGCGGGGCGCGTGCATGAGGGCGTTGCGGGCTACGGCCTTGTCGCGGTGATGAAGAACGGCGAAGGGCCGACGGTGATGCTGCGCGCTGACATGGACGCGCTGCCGCTCGAGGAAAAGACCGGCGTTCCTTACGCCAGCAAGGTCGTCTCGACCGACTACAAGGGCCAGGAGGCGCCGGTGATGCATGCCTGCGCCCATGACAGCCACATGGCGATCATGATCGGAACCGCGCGCCGCCTCGTCGCGATGAAAGATGAGTGGAAGGGAACGCTCATCCTCATTGGTCAGCCGGCGGAGGAAGTCGGCCTCGGCGCGCTCGCCATGCTCGACGACGGACTTTATTCGAGGTTTCCGAAACCGGATTTCGTCATCGCCGAACACACGTCGGGCTGGGATCCAGCCGGGGCGGTCACCTATACTTCAGGGTTCACGCTCGCCAATGTCGATAGCGTCGACATCACCGTCAAAGGCGTCGGCACGCACGGATCGGCGCCGCACACCGGGAAGGACCCGATCGTCATCGGCGCCGGCATCGTCGGCGCGCTGCAGACGCTGGTCTCGCGCGAGACCAATCCGCTTGACAGCGCCGTCGTCACCGTCGGCTCGTTCCAGGCCGGCTACAAGCACAACATCATCCCGGACGAGGCGCATCTTAAAATCACCGTCCGTTCGTATGAGGACGATGTCCGCCAGCGCCTTCTCGACGGCATCAGGCGGATTGCAATCGCGCAGGCGCAATCGGCGGGATTGCCCGAAGACCTGATGCCGGTCGTCTCGGTCGAAAAAGTCTACACGCCATCGACCTACAACGATCCGGAACTGACGACGCGAGTGATGGCGGCCGTTGGCAAGAGCCTTGGCGAGGCGCGGGTCTACGCGCGCGATCCGAGCATGGGCGGCGAGGATTTCAGCCAGTTCGGGCGCACGGCCGACGACATTCCGACCTTGATCATGTGGGTCGGCGGCCTTGACCCGGCGGCGTACAAAGCGGGTATCGACGGCACGGGTCCCGTGCCGCCCGGCAACCACTCGCCGCTGTTCGCGCCGGTCCCCGAGCCGACCCTGAAGACAGGCGTCCAGGCGATGACGGCGGCGGCGCTCGAGCTCTTGGGGAAATGAGCGACGCCCGGGTTATTTCGTCAGACCCTCCGCCTGCATCGCCGCCTTGACTGACGGCCGCGCCGCTATTTTTCGCGCGTATTCTGCGACGTGCGGCCATTGGTCGATGTCGATCCCGACATGGCGGGTCCAGCCGGCGACGACGAAGAAATAGGCGTCGGCGATCGAGAAGCGTTCGCCGGCGAGAAACTCGCGCCCGTCCGACAATTCCGATTCCATGTATTTCATGCGCTTGGCGATCGTCGCCTCGGCGCTCTTGCGCGTTTCGTCCGTCACCTTGTCGCCGAAGAGGGGGCCGAACGCATGGTGAAGTTCCGACCCGGTGAAACTGAGATAGGACTGAACGCGGGCGCGCTCGCGCGTTCCCGCTTTCGGCGCAAGGTGGGCGTCCGGGTTCGTCTCGGCGAGATGATAAAGGATCGCCGGACCCTCGGTCAGAATTTCGCCATCGTCGAAGCGGAGCGCCGGCACATAGCCGTTCGGATTGATCTTCGAATAATCCTCGCCGCTCTCGGTCTTGCCGGCTTTGGTGTCGACTTTTTCAAGGGTGAAATCGGCGCCGGCTTCCCGTAAGGCAATGTGAGACGCAAGCGAACACGCGCCGGTCTTGTAATAAAGTTTCATCGTTCTTTCTCCTGAATGATCGCCGCTTTGCGGCAGCGGCAAGAGGATCATGGCATATCGGTTACCTTTGTTAACTTCATAAACTTGTGATACCGTCAGAATCTGGTTTCCGTCCGGTAACCTCACGCCGAGGGAAACACTCCGCCATGGCCTTGAAAATCCGCCGCAACAAAAGCCCGCCGGCGCCGCATGACTGCCCGCTTTCCGAATGCCTCTCCGTGATCGGCGGCGCGTGGACGCCGAACATATTGTGGAATCTCAGCGGCGGCGCGCGCCGGTTCAGCGAACTGCGCGTCGATATTCCGCGCATTTCGGCGAAGATGCTGGCGGCGCGCCTGAAACAGCTTGAAGCAAGCGGCATCGTTGACCGCGCGGTCCGGCCGACTTCGCCGCCGTCGGTCGAATACGCGCTGACCGCGCAAGGCCGCGACTTGCTGCCGGCGATCGAGGCAATCGCCGCGGTTGGTCACCGCTTGAAAAAGCGGAACGCGGGCCTTCGAAAACGCGCGGCCGCAAAGCCGCGCTCTCGCCCTTGAATCCTGGTGGGTCTGCCATCTTGGCCCCAACGAGCAAGGCGGCGTGGAGAGCCCGGATCTCCCTCGGCGAAGCGCGGTCGCAAGGCGCTCGCTTGCCCGGTTGATCGCCCCTGACCCCTGAGGCTCTCGAAGGACAGCGCTTTCCATGATGACGAGAAGTCGGTTACCCAAACCTCTTCAGCGACAAAAATTCCCACTCCGCCGGCGTCCGCTCCTCGAGCGCCATGATCGCGAGTGTCTCGCCAAGGACCGGCGCGAATTTAAAGCCGTGGCCGGAAAGGCCCGCCGCGAAAATCACGCGATCGGAGAGGGGGTGGCGATCGACGAGGAAATGATGGTCGGAACTGTTCTCGTAAAGACAGCCCTGATGCGCGCCCGGACGACCGGCGAGGGCCGGGATCGACGCCGCGAGAAAGGCTTCAAGATCGGCCTCTTCATTCGTCGCCGGACCGTCGCTCCTGTCTTCGGGCTGCGCAATCTTTTCGCCGCCCGTATGTTCGGCGACTTTGACGCCTTCGTCGTCGATCGCCGGGAATCCGTAGAAAAGCCGCTTGTCCCCGGTCTCGACCGCGAAGGGGAGAAAGCCCTTGCCGAGATCGAACCCGTCCGTATCCGGACGGCGCCAGAACAGCATTTTTGGCACCGTTGACACTTCGGCGGCGGGCAAATCGAGCAGCCGGTTCGCCCAGACTCCGGCGGCAATCACCACGCGGTCGAAGCGTTTGGCGCCGTTGCCGGTGTTCAAGGTGACGCCGTCTGTCGAAGGCTCCCACCCGTCAATTCGTGTTTGCGGTCGCAAAGTAGCGCCGTGCGCTTTCGCAAGGCGGATCTGGTGAGCGACTGTCTTGCCGGCGAAAACAAAGCCCGCTTCCTCTTCGAAGATCGCTTCAAAATTTGCCGGCAGGGAGAGCAACGGGTGTTCGCGTTTCAACGCCGCGGCATCGAGGCGCCTGACCGGAAGATCGTGGGTCCTGATCGCCTCATTGAGGCCGGTCAGGAGAAAGCCGTCTGGCGGGCCGGCCTGCAAGACGCCGGTCTGGTGAAAAAATTTCTCGCCGGCCTCCGTCTCAAACTCCATCCACATCGTCATCGCGCGCTGGAGAATCGGCACGTAATTCGGATGCTCGAAATAGGCGGTGCGAAAGAGCCGGGTCGCGCCATGGGACGAGCCCATCTGATGGCCGAACGGAAATTGATCGAACAGAGTCACCTTGGCGCCACGGCGGGCAAGATGCAGCGCCGCGGCGGAGCCCGCCATGCCGGCGCCGATGACCGCGATCTCAGGCAATTGCGCAGCTTTGGAACAGGCGGCGACGCCGGCCAGCGCGGCCGCCCCCGCCACAACCTGCCGGCGATCCGGCCCGCCCGCGTTTCGTCCGCTCATGCATCGGTCCTCCGAAGGCGGAGTTGGGGAACATTTCCGCACGCTTGTCCAGTTTGACAATCGGCCCGCGCGGAAGCATCGTTACCGTCGGGGAACGAGTGAGTACGGGGATATGGAACGGGACACCTGCACCGGGACGCGCAAGGGCCATCAGTGCGGCGGGGCGCTGTTCAAATGCGGCCATTGCGGGTCTTTGGGCTGCGAAAAACCCGGCTGCGACAGCCGCCAGTTCAAGCCGATCGAGCGCTGCAACGATTGCGGGCGCTCTTATGAGCGGATCAAGCAATATAAGCCGAGCGCCGCGCCCGCCGATGGCGCCGCCAGCGGCGTCGTCGGCCGGCCGTTCGCGCTCCCGAATGTCGAACTCCTGTTTGGCGGCGTTCTCGGTCTCGTCGTGCTCGCGGCGGCGCTCGCGGGCCTCTTCGGCGCTTTTGGCGGGCGCATCGGCCAGTCTGAAAGCCAGACAGCGGCGGCAAGTTCGATCGGCGCCGTCAGCCTTGCGCCGGCTGAGCAATCCTATTCCGACATTTGCCAGTGCTATCGCCAGGGCATGTCGCTCGCCGGAACCGGGGTCACCGTTCTTTCGTCGCAATACCGGACCGGTTTTGTGCAATGCCGCGCCGTGTTCGGCCCGCAAGGCGGCGACGCCTGGACCGCCGGCTGGAACGCTCGCATCGACGGCAAGCTCGTCGGCGCCGGCTGCAGGTCGTGGCAGCGCGGGTTCGGGAGATAGGGATAGGGGAGTGACGGGACCAGCTGGTTCGTAAGTCCCCAATCCCCATCTTAAATCCCCGGCAACCATGTTGCGGCTACCGTGTTCCCTTCCAGAAGGAGCCGCGCCATGACCATCGTCCAGCCGACCTTGAAGCGTTTGATCCTGATCTGGCTTTCGATTACCGTCCGGGCGCTGGCGCTGGGTCTTGCCGGGGCGCTCGCCGCCTCCCTTATTATCGGCATCGGCATTGCGGTGACGGGCGGCTCCGAAGATGACATTCGCCGCCTCGCCGGAATCGCGGGACCCCTGATCGGCGCGCCGGTCAGCCTTTACGCCGCCTACGCCCAACTTGGCCGTAAGTGCGGAGACGTCCGGCTGGTTCTCGTCAGCGCGGAATAGCGACCGCCCATCGGTCGAGACGCCGTCCAGCTGGGTCGCGCCTGACGGTGAGGAAGATCCCTGTTTCGACCGAGAAATTCGTTATCCTGCATTGTAGTAACCCGAACCGTCGCCGCGCCGCGGTGGAGCGACCAGCTGCGACATCCTGCACCCTTGCGTGAGTGTCTCGTCTGTCCGATATTTCTGTCATGACAGAAACTACTGAACCCCTCGACATCACCCCGGCGATCCAGCGCTTCATTCTCCACTGGGGAGACATGGGCCCGACCTGGGGAATCAACCGCTCAGTCGCGCAGATCCACGCGCTGCTGTTTGTCGCCGGCCGGCCCTTGAACGCCGAAGAGATCGCCGAGGCGCTGATGATCGCGCGCTCCAACGTTTCGACATCGATCCGTGATCTGATGAATTGGGGTCTCGTCCGCCGCGCCCCGCAAATGGGCGACCGCCGGGATTTTTTCGAGGCCGAGGGCGATGTCTGGGAAATGGCGACAAAAATTGTGGCGATCCGCAAAGCGCGCGAAATCGATCCGATTGCGGAGGATTTAAAAACTTTTCTTGACGACGCGCGCAGCGATCCGGCAACCGCGCCCGAAGCCGTGCGGCGTCTTGGCGAAATGAAAGTGCTGATCGATCTTCTGAACGACTGGTACGAACAGATGAACCGGGTGCCGAAAGCGCAACTGCTGCCGCTGATCAGGCTCGGCTCGAAAGCGGTCGAGTTGCTGGGACCGCTTTTGAAGAAAGGCAGTAGGCAGTAGGAAAAAGCAAAGAGCAATATCTCAGAATCGAGGACGACGTCACCCTGACGCAAGTCAGGGTCCAGAATGGCGAGGAAGTCCCTCGCGGCTCTGGATGCTGACTTTCGTCAGCATGACGGAACGAGGTTCGTGTCCAATGCGGATTAATTGCGCTTCGCTCTAATTCTTACTGCCTGCTGCCCCGATAAGGAGGCAATGATGCCCTACGCAAAGGTTCTCGAACTCACCCGCCGCCAGCATCGCCGCGACGCCGAGACCGCGTCGCAAGCCAGCCCCCAAGCCAGCCCCCAGGCCAGCCCGATGACCGGCGCCGCGTCTTTAATTGCCTATCTCGGCGCGGCGCCCTTGATCGCCGCCGCGCTTGTCCTCATCGCCGATCCGGCGCTGACCGAGCCGGCGCAAGCGTTTCTCGTCGTCTACGGCGCGGCGCTGCTGATCTTCTTCGGCGGCGTCCGCTGGGGCGTCGCGGTGATGAAGCCGAAGGGACCGACCATGCGCGCGCTGGTGGGCGCGATCCTTCCGATGCTCGCCGCGCTGCCGCTGTTAGCGCCGGGAAACGCCACCGCGAAAATCCTCATCATCATGACGCTGATGATCGCCCTTCTCTTTGACGACCTTCGGGCGACGCGGCGCGGCGACGGCGCGCCCGCGTGGTATCTCGGCGTCCGCGCGCCGCTGACGGTGTTGATCGAGGTCGCGTTCCTCGTCGCGCTCGCGGCGGGGATAAGGGGTTAAAGGAGGCGTGCGCAATGCAATCGATTTTATTCTGGACAGCGGCGCTGACCGCGTTCTCGACTTTCATCGTTCATGCATTCGTCGGCGGCGTTCGCGTCGCGCGGCCCTTGCTTGCCGACACGACGCTGCCGAAAGCGTCGAAATGGCTGAACTATTATTGCTGGCACATCGCAACGGTTCTGATTTTGGCGATGACCGCCGCCTATGCCGATGCGGCGCTGCGGCCGGAAGGCGCGGCGCTTGCGGTGCTGATGACGGCGATTGCGACGGTCCTTTCGCTGCTGAGCGCCGCCGTGGCGCTGAAGGGCGGAATTCATCCCTTGCGATTTCCCTCGACGTCCCTGTTCACCGCGGTCGCCGCTCTTGGCGCGGCCGGACTGGCGGCCGCTTAGCGGATCATGTCCACGCGCCGGCGACTCGCCGTTAACGGCGCGGCGCTGATGCCGTGTTACCTTCGCGCAAACAACCGAAGGAGCCTCCAATGGCCGGTCCGATCCGCTGGGTGCTGTTTTTCTCCGTCATCGTCCTCGCGGCGGCGGCGGTCACCGCTTTGTGGGCGGGGGTGACGGAAGATTTGCTGAAAGCAGTCGTGACATTCGCCGTCGTCGTGATCGCTTTTGTCGCACTCTTTGTCCTGACGAGACGGGCGTAAGCGCCTGTTATCCATTGACTTGACCACATGGTCAGACTATATGGTCACTCATGACCATCAAGATCAACATCGCGGAGGCGAAAGCCAAGCTCTCCGCCCTGATAGAGGCGGCTGAGCGGGGCGAGGAAGTCATCATCGCCCGCAACGGCGAGCCGGTGGCCCGGCTCAACTCGATCACCGCGTGGCCGCGCCGGCGGCCGGGCATTCTCCGGGAACTCTATGGGTGGACGGGACCGCCGACGCCGATCGAAGTCTTCGCGCCGGACCAGGACCACGCAGCTGAGTCGCCGCTTTTTCCGGACGATCCAGACAGTTGATGTCGTATCTTCTCGACTCGCACGCGCTCCTCTGGTTTCTCGAAAACGAGGATTTGCTGTCGCCGCGGGTCGCGCAAATCGTTGCGAGCGAAAGAAACCGCATATTCGTAAGCCCCGTCTCCGTCTACGAGCTGCGATACAAGGCCGCCAGAGGGAAGCTGAAGCCGCTTCCGAAAGAATTGCCGGACATCATCACAAGAGTAGGCTTTGAAGAGCTGCCGATAAACTTTGCAGCGGCGGAAATCGCGGCTCAAATTTCGCTTGAGCATCGAGATCCCTGGGACAGATTACTCGCCGCGCAAGCGATCGAGAACGGCAGCTCGCTGATCAGCTCGGACCGGCAAATGTCAAAGCATGGCCTACGGACGATCTGGTGAGCCACGCGGCGCCGCGATGACGCTTGAACCCCTGGAAATTCTCCTTCTCATCGTCGCGGGCTTCGCTTCCGGCTGGATCAATGTGATCGCCGGCGGCGGCTCGCTGCTGACGGTGCCGGTGATGGTGTTCATGGGATTGCCGGGCCCGGTCGCCAACGGCACCAACCGCATCGCCATCATCGTGCAGTCGATCAGCGCGATCGCCTCGTTCCGGTCGAAGGGGTTTTCGGATTTTCCCCTGTCGGCGACGCTCGCCGTCGCGGCGTCGATCGGCGCCTATTTCGGCGCGCGATTGGGCGTCACGCTCGACGGGCCCGCGTTCAACCGCACCGTCGCCGCGGTGATGATCGCGGTGATGATCCTGATGGCGACCGGCGAAGACAAGGCGAAACCCAAACCCGACGCGACGTCGAAGGCGAAGAACCTCGCGCTCGGCCATTTGCTGATGATCGTTGCAGGCTTCTGGGGCGGCTTCATCCAGATCGGCGTCGGCTTTTTGATGATGCCGATTCTTTACCGCGTGATGGGATTGGACCTCGTGCGCGTAAACATGCACAAAGTCTTCATCGCCTTGGTTTTCTCCGTCGTAGCGCTCGCCGTCTTCGCCGCGAAGGTTCCGATTGCGTGGCAAGCGGGCGCCGCGCTTGCCATCGGCAATGCCGCCGGCGGCTGGATGGGAGCAAAGGCGACGATCGACAAAGGCGCGCCCTTCATCAAACGGGCGCTCTTTCTTGTGCTCGCGGCGATGGCGGTGAAGCTGCTGTTTTTTCCATAACCGCAGGCTTTGACAGCGCGTTGCGGACGCGGCAGGAATGGCGCCGCATTGCAAAAAGGAATTCTGATGATCACCCACGCCGTTCGCGCGCACCGTTCGAAAGACGCCCTGAAGCGCGAGGACCAGCTCGCCTTTAAGATCGCCGAAGTCGCCGCCGATCCGGTCGCTGTCGATGGCGAGGCGACCGACATGATCATCAATCGCATCATCGATAATGCGTCGGTCGCGATTGCCTCGCTCAATCGCTCGCCGATCAAGTCGGCGCGGGCGATGGCCGTGGCGCATCCGCGGACGGGCGGGGCGACCTTGTTCGGCGCCGGCGCCGAGCTGACGGTCTGCGCTGAATGGGCGGCGTGGGCGAACGGCACGGCGGTCAGGGAGCTCGATTATCACGACACGTTTCTGGCGGCGGATTACTCGCACCCCGGCGACAACATTCCGCCGGTGCTCGCGGTCGCGCAGCAGATGGGCCGAGACGGCGCCGCGCTCCTTCGCGGCATCGCGACAGGCTACGAAATTCAGGTCAATCTCGTAAAGGCGATCTGCCTCCACGAGCACAAGATCGACCACATCGCCCATATCGGCCCGTCGGCGGCGGCGGCGGTCGGAACGGTGCTTGATCTTGGTACGGAGATTATCTACCAGGCGGTGCAGCAGGGCCTGCACACGACGATCACGACGCGCCAGTCGCGGAAAGGCGAGATTTCATCGTGGAAAGCCTTCGCGCCCGCCTACGCCGGCAAACAGGCGATCGAGGCGGTCGACCGCTGCATGCGGGGCGAGGGCGCGCCGAGCCCCGCCTATGAAGGCGAAGACGCGCCGCTCGCGTGGATTTTGAACGGCCGCACGGAACGCGACAAGGGCGGCTCGCCTTATGAGTCGACCTATCACGTGCCGCTGCCGGGGAGGGGCGAGGCCAAACGCGCGATCCTTGAGACGTATACGAAGGAACATTCGGCGGAATACCAGTCGCAGGCGCTGATCGATCTCGCCTTCCGCATGGGAAAACAGATCGATGATTTCGACAAGGTGAAATCGATCGTTCTGTATACGTCGCATCACACCCATTACGTCATCGGCACGGGCTCCGGCGACCCGCAGAAGATGGACCCGAATTCCAGCCGCGAAACGCTCGACCATTCGATCATGTATATTTTCGCGGTCGCCTTGCAGGACGGCGAATGGCATCATGGGCGGTCTTATGCGCCGGAACGGGCCACGCGCGCCGATACGGTCCGGCTCTGGCATAAGATTTCGACGGTCGAGGACAAGGAATGGACGCGACGGTATCATTCGCCTGATCCGAAGGAGAAAGCGTTCGGGGCGAAGGTCGTCGTCACAATGGAGGACGGCTCGATGATTGTCGACGAACTCGGCATCGCCAACGCGCATCCTTTGGGCGCAAGGCCGTTCGGACGCGCGGAGTATGTCGGGAAATTCCGCATGCTGACGGATGATATATTGGCGCCGGCGGAATCGGCGCGATTTCTTGAGCTGGTTCAACGATTACCGGATTTGTCGGCGGCGGAAGTGCTGGCGTTGAATCCGGTCGCGCCGAAAGGGTACCTGATCGAGAACCCGGCGAAGGGGATTTTCTAGCGATGGTTCTTGTGGCTCATCCTTCGCGACGCGGCCAAGAGGCCGCTCCTCAGGATGAGGGCGTTTCGTGTTGCAACAAAGAAACTCCTTATCCTGAGGAGCCGCGCCTTTCGCGGCGTCTCGAAGGATGCGCCGCGCGCCTGGAGTCTGCAAAATGCAGATCGTAGGCTTCGTCTACATGCTTCGCTGCGCGGATGGCTCCTACTATATCGGTTCCCGCCGGGGCCGCGATCCGGAGCGTCGCGTCTGGGGACATAATCATGGCATGGACAAACACGCCTACACCTTCACGCGCCGCCCCGTCGAACTCTTTTGGAGCGAATGGCATAGCCGTTATGACGAAATGGTCGCACGCGAACGTCAGATCAAAGGCTGGAGCCGCGCAAAAAAGGAAGCGCTGATCCGCTCGGATGGCGGCGCATTGGTTGACTTGTCCAAACGCGGGGTGAAGCCTTACCTCGTTGCCCATCCTTCGAGACGCGGCCAAGAGGCCGCTCCTCAGGATGAGGAAATTGCGCTTGGCCAAGGGGCCGCTCCTCAGGATGAGGGTATCCCTTGTCACCAAACAGAAACCCCTCATCCTGAGGAGCGCGCTCTTCGCGTGCGTCTCGAAGGATGGGCCGCGCGCACGGAGGGCGAGGCATAAATGCTCTTCACCAAAAAACTTCCCGCCGAGAAACGCGCGGATTTTCGCGCCAAGCTGAAATCCGGCAAGCTCCTGCAATTTCCGGGCGCGTTCAATCCGCTGTGCGCGCAGATGATCGAGCGCAAGGGGTTCGACGGCGTCTATATTTCGGGCGCCGTGATGTCCGCCGATCTCTGCCTTCCCGATATCGGCATCGCGACGATGACGGAGTTCGCGGATCGCGGCCAGCAGATCGCGCGGGTCACCGATCTGCCGACGATCATCGACATCGACACCGGCTTTGGCGAGCCGATGGCGGCGGCGCGGACGGTGCGGACAATGGAAGAGGCCGGCGTTTCCGCCTGTCATATCGAAGACCAGATGAGCCCCAAACGCTGCGGCCATCTCGACGGCAAGGAAGTCGTCCCGACGCGGATCATGGTGCAGCGCGTGAAGGCGGCGGCGGAAGCGCGGCGCGACCCGAACTTCATCCTGATCGCGCGCTCGGACGCGCGCGCGGTCGAAGGGATCGACATGGCGATCGACCGCATGAAGGCCTATGTCGATGTCGGCGCCGACATGATTTTTCCCGAAGCGATGGCGGACGAGAAGGAATTCGCGGCGGTAAGAAAAGCGATCAAGGTTCCGCTGCTCGCTAACATGACCGAGTTCGGCAAATCGCGGCTGCTCAACAAAAAGGAACTGGAAGCCCTCGGCTTCAACCTCGTCATCTATCCGGTGACGACCTTGCGCCTTGCGATGTTCGGCGCCGAGAAGGGTCTCGATGCGATCTTGAAGGACGGCGACCAGAACGGCGTTCTCGAGATCATGCAGCACCGGCGTGATCTCTATGATCTCCTGCGCTATCACGACTACAATCAGTTCGATCAGTCGCTGTATAATTTCCAGGTCGGCGACACGCCGAAGGAATAGAAGATGCTTCGTTGGTTGAGATCAGTCGCACTCTTTTTGGGAAGCTTTCTGCTGGTCGTAATCTTTCTCACCGTAATAAATGCCTCGGAAGCTGTTGGGATCGTCACATTTGCGATCTACATCATTTTGTTCCTCGCGGTGGGCTACCGTCCGCTTATCATTCTCCGAAGCAGATTCGCTATGATGACGATGGAAAGCGATGGCGCCACTAGGCGCCGGCGCCCCGCGGGTAGTCTTTCAAGGTTGAACGGAGACAAGCAGAAATGACGGATCAGGAAGTCAAATACGGCCTTGACGGCGTTGTCTCCGACGACAGCGCGGTGTCGAAGGTGATGCCGGAGTCGAACTCGCTTACCTATCGCGGCTATCGGGTGCAGGACCTCGCGACGAAGTGCCGGTTCGAGGAAGTCGCCTATCTGATCTGGAACAGGGAACTGCCGACGCGCCGTCAGCTCGATGAATTCATCGCCCGCGAGAAAGCCGAGCGCGGCCTTTCGGCGGAGATGCTGACCCTGATCGCGATGATGAACCGACGCGCGCATCCGATGGACAGCCTGCGGACCGCCGTCTCGTTCATGGGACAGACCGACGATCGATCGGACGACTCATCGCCGACGGGACTTTACGACAAATCGATCCGCATGTTCGCGCGGATTCCGGAGATCGTCGCCGCCGATTTCCGCTTCAGGAACGGCAAGCCGCCGATCGCGGCGTCGCGGGATCTCGCCTTTTCAGAAAACTTTTTTCACATGTGTTTCGGGAACGTCCCGGCGCCCGAGATTGTCCGATGTTTCGATATTTCGATGACGCTCTACGCGGAGCATACGTTCAACGCGTCGACCTACACCGCGCGCGTGATCGCCTCTTCGCTTTCCGATATCTATTCGTCGGTGACGGGCGCGATCGGCTCTCTCAAGGGGCCGCTGCACGGCGGCGCCAACGAAGCCGTGATGCACATGCTGAAGGAAGTCGGCTCGGCAAAGAACGCCGAATCCTGGATGATGGATGCGCTCGCCAGGAAGAAGAACATCATGGGCTTTGGCCATCGCGTCTACAAGAAGGGCGACAGCCGCGTGCCGACGATGACCGACGCCTTCCGGAAAATGGTCGATGTCATCGGCACCGCGGAGGCGAAGGAATTCTGGGAGATCTCGCGCATTCTCGACACGACAATGGTCCGCGAGAAGAAAATCTACCCGAACCTCGATTTCCCGACGGGCCCTGCCTATTACCTCATGGGCTTTGCAATTCCGATTTTCACGCCGATCTTCGTCATCAGCCGCATCACCGGTTGGACGGCGCATGTGATGGAGCAGCGCGCGGCGAACCGGCTCGTTCGCCCGCTGTCGAATTACATCGGCGTTCCGGAGCGGGACGTTGCGCCATTGGAGAAGCGGCGGTCGTTGGCGTCACCCTGACGAAAGTCAGGGTCCAGAGCGGCCAGCGATTATTTTCAGGGAGCGCTGGATGCTGACTTTCGTCAGCATGACGGCGAAGTCAGCGCTGGCGTAGTCGGCGGATTTGATCCGCCCTACAAGAGGAAACGAGACCATGGCTGCGGGCGTCGCATTCGTATCTTGCGTGGCCTATGATAGCTGTGTTCTCTGGAAGGAGCCAAGGCATGAAGCGAACCTTTTCTGTCCGCGCCCGCTGGGACAATGAGGCGAAGGTCTTTTACGCGGAGAGTGACATTGACGGTTTGCACATCGAAGCGGATACGATCGAGGAATTCGAATCCGTCATGCTCGACGTCGCGCCGGAATTGATTCTTTCAAACCATTACAGCGCCGGCGAACTGGCCGACACGCCCTTGAAGGACCTCGTGCCTGCCATCCTCTGGCAGCGTCCCGACATTGCAACGCCTGGCTCTTGAGAAATTGGGCGACTGATGGCCGAGGGCTATTATCGCGAAGTCGCCGCCGGTTTGCGGGAGAATAATTATGCGTACAAGGAAAATGCGAAAGGGTCGCACGAAAAGTGGGTTCATTCGCCGTCGGGTCGTGTAGTGATCGTACCGAAGAACCTTAAGAGCCGTAGAACGCTGCTGCGGCGGCGCGCGGAAGCGGTGCTCGAACTTATCCGCCGGGTCGGCGACGATCCGAAGCGCGCAGGGCCTGTCGATACGCCGAGGCGAAATGGAAGCCATTGAAAACGTCACTGGATGGTGCTATTTTTGATGCGCAAGAAGGAAAATGTAACTGAATGCGCACGACACTCGCCCTCGATGACGATCTCCTCGCGAAGGCGGAGAAATTGACGGGGTTGAAAGCGAAGACGCCCTTGATCCGCGAAGCGTTGAAAGCCCTGATCGCGCGCGAAAGCGCGCTTCGGCTCGCGCGGCTCGGCGGCAGCGACGCGAAAGCGGCGGCGCCTCGCCGTCGCCGACCGCGCGCTGGATGATCCTTGTCGATACGTCGGTTTGGATCAACCACTTTCGCAAGACCGACGGAGGACTGTCGCGCCTGCTTGAAGAGGGTCGGGTCTCGACGCACCCCTTCGTGATCGGCGAGATTGCGCTTGGCGGCGTCAAAAACCGCGGCGACATCCTTTCTGACCTCGCCAACTTGCCCTCGGTGACGGTGGCGGCGGATGACGAGGTGCTGGGCTTCATCGATAAAGTCGCGCTCGCGGGGTCGGGGGTCGGCTATCTTGACGCGCACCTGCTGGCCTCGGTGAGGCTGACGGCGGGCGCCGTGATCTGGACGCACGACAGAAATTTGAGGAAAGCGGCGATGTCGCTCAATTTGGCGTTCGCGGACGCGGATCGATCGAGAGCGCCGACAGACCAAGGGAAGGACCGCTCATGAATGATCCGCGCATCAGGACAGATGACGAACGCCGCCGCGCGATGGACGCGGTCGAGGAGCTTCTCCGCTGGGTCGGCGACGATCCGAAGCGCGAAGGGCTTGTCGATACGCCGCGCCGCGTCGTCGATGCGTACCTTGAATATTTCGCCGGCTATGAGGAATGCCCCGAAACCTATCTGAAACGCACGTTCGAGCAGGTCGGCGGCTATGACGAGATGGTGCTGCTCCGCGATATCCCGTTCCACTCGCATTGCGAACATCACTTGGCGCCGATCCTCGGCAAGGCGCATGTCGCCTATCTGCCGAAAGACCGCGTCGTCGGCATTTCAAAGCTCGCGCGCGTCGTTCACGCCTACGCCAAGCGGCTGCAGGTGCAGGAACGGCTGACGGCCGAAGTCGCCGACTGCATTGACCGCGTGCTGGAACCCAATGGCGTCGCCGTCGTTATCGAGGCGACGCACGCCTGCATGACCTGCCGGGGCGTCGAGACGCCGGGGGTCATCATGACGACCAGCCGGATGATGGGCGCCTTCCGCGACGACCCGCGGTCGAGGCAGGAAGTCTTGAAGCTGATGGGATTTAGTTGAAGTTCGTAGTGCGTCGTTCGTAGTGCGTCGGGGCGGCGCAATTCGATTCCTACGCACTACGCACCACGCACTCTGGAGAAACCGCATGCCCTACCAATCGATCCTTCTCGAAACCGACGGCGCGGTCGGCATCGTCACGCTCAATCGCCCCGAAGCGCTGAACGCGTTTTCCGACCAGCTGATGGACGAGCTGACCGACGCCCTGAAAAAGCTTGAGGCGGACGACGACATCGGCTGCATCATCATCACCGGTTCGGAAAAAGCGTTCGCCGCCGGCGCCGACATCAAGGAGATGGCGGAAAAGACCTATATGGAGGTCTTCAGCGAACAATTCATCACGCGCAACTGGGAGGAAGCAACGCGCTGCCGGAAGCCCGTCATCGCGGCGGTCGCCGGCTACGCGCTCGGCGGCGGCTGCGAGCTCGCGCTGATGTGCGACTTCATCATCGCTGGCGACAACGCCAAATTCGGCCAGCCGGAAATCACGATCGGCGCGATGCCAGGCGCCGGCGGCACGCAGCGCCTGGCCCGCTTCATCGGCAAATCGAAGGCAATGGAGATGTGCCTCACCGGCCGCATGATGGATGTTCAGGAGGCGGAGCGTTGCGGGATGGTTTCCCGCATCGTGCCGAAGGGCGAGCTGAAAGCCGAGGCGATCAAGACCGCCAAACAGATCGCGGCGTTCTCGCGACCGATCGTCATGCTGACCAAGGACGCGGTCAACCGCGCTTTCGAGACGACATTGTCCGAAGGCGTCCGTTTCGAGCGGCGCGTCTTCCACTCGATCTTCGGCACCGAGGACCAGCAGGAAGGCATGGCGGCGTTCATCGAAAAGCGGAAGCCGACATTCCGGAACCGCTAGAGCGGGGCGCAATTAATCCGCATCGGGCACGAACCTCGTTCCGTCATGCTGACGAAAGTCAGCATCCAGAGCCGCGAGAGAGTTGCTCGCCATTCTGGACCCTGACTTGCGTCAGGGTGACGTCGTCCTCGATTCCGAGATATGGCTCGTTGCTCTTATCCGCATTGGACACGAACCTCGTTCCGTCATGCTGACGCAAGTCAGCATCCAGCGCCGCGAGGGAGTTGCTCGCCATTCTGGACCCTGACTTGCGTCAGGGTGACGTCGTTCTCGATTCTGAGTACTGCTCTTTGCTCTAATCATCCCGAAGAAACCTTCACGCGCCGTGTTCGCGCAGGGACGACCGTCTCGCGCCATGGGCGCAATCGAATTAACTGTATCCGTTAACCACGAATAATTCGCGGTTAAGGATTATCGGCCACATCCGTTAACCCTGAAAATGAGCATAAGCTGCTGATTCAGAACATTTTCGTGCAAAAATGGAACAACCCTGAGGCGAATTGTCCAAGTAAAAGACAAGTTGCTTCGGTTTTCCACACCCTTTACCGTTACCGTTGGGTAAGGTTGCTCTTGGGGCCTGGTGTGCGGCGGCGACTCATGAACGGGGCGCCATCGTAGAAAGCAGGGTTTGATCGGGGGAAACACCGTTCAACTGCCGGGGGGAGCGCCTCTACCTGTGGACATAGGTGGAGACGAAAGATGCTTAAACTTATCAACAAATTTCGCAAAGACGAAGAAGGCGCTTCGCTGATCGAATACTCGCTGCTCGTCGGCCTGATCTCGGTCGTGATCATCGCCTCGATCGTTCTGATCAGCGGCAACCTCGCGACCATCTGGTCGAGGCTTGCCAGCGTTATGGCTCAGGCGGCGGCGTAAAACGGATTTTGGGGCGCATCGGTCGTGAAGCAGCGTCGATGCGCCTCAATCCAAAGCCAAAGCCAACCGCACAATGTTTCGGGTCAGCCAACATTTCTGGCGTTGCCGCCGGGGCGCCTCGCTGATCGAGTACAGCCTCCTCGTCGGGCTGGTCTCAATCAGCATCGTCCTTTCAATCGGCTCGATTTCAGGCAGTCTCGCTCCGATCTGGGCGACGCTCGCCAGCATTGTCGCGCAGGCGGCGGCGGGCTGAGGGGACGGCGTGGATTTTGCACCGGCGCGCGGAGATTGATTGGCGAGAAGTAAAGAACAGAATCGACCTGGTTCGGATCTGGGTTCGGATCTGGAAAAAATTGTTTGAGCGCGCGCCGATCAAGGCAAGCGCGGGAGATTGAACGGACATGCGCAGTACATCAATCGTTATTCTGGTCGCCGCCATTATTCTCGGCCTCCTCGCGGTCGCCGGCGTCCAGGGCGTCTTGTCCGGCCGGAACGCAAGTCAAGCCTCAAACGTCGCCATGACCACGGTCGTCATCGCGCGCAAGCCGCTGGAATTCGGCAATGAACTCGCCGCGGATTCGCTGGAAGAGCGTCAATGGCCGGCGGATGCGGTCCCGGAGGGCGCGTTCGCCAAGATCGAGGAAGTCGTCGGCGCCGAACGCCGGGTCGCCTTGCGCTCGATCGCGGTCGGCGAGCCGGTCCTCAAGGAAAAGGTTTCCGGTTTCGGCGGTCGCGCCGCGCTTTCCCAGGTGATCGCGGACGGCTATCGCGCCGTCGCCGTTCGCGTCACCGATGTTTCGGGCGCCGGCGGGTTCATTCTGCCGGGCGACCGCGTCGATATCCTGCTGACGATTTCGCCGACCAGCGAAAAGCTCGACACCATAACCAACATCCTGCTTGAAAATATCCGCGTGCTGGCGATCGATCAGGAAGCGGATGAATCGACCGGCGGCGCGATCGTCGCCAAGGCCGCGACCCTCGAAGTCATGCCCGAAGACGCGCAGCGGATCGCGCTCGCCTCGACCATCGGCACGTTGAGCCTGTCGCTCCGCAACATGCTGGCGCTCGCCGATGAAAGCGCGGCCAAAGCGCCAGGCAAGCCGATCCGCTACAAGGACCTTGGACCCGCGATCAGCGAAGAGCAGAAAGCGGTGATCCGCCGTGCGCCGGCCTCGCCCTTTGCGACAATGAACGTCATCCGCGGCGTTGAATCGACCAAATCCAATGTGCCGCGCGAAGGCTCGCGGACGCAGGCCTCGCTCGGCGGCGCGACCTCGTCCTTGCGCGCCGATGCGGCGGGATCGGCGGCGGCGGTGTCGTCGACGTTGAAGATCGCGGCGCCGGCGGGAGAGTAGAGCGTGAGGCCGTTAATCCCCATCGGTCACGAGCCTCGACCCGTCATGCGGACGCAAGTCAGCATAAAGGGCCGCGAGCGCCGACGATCGCCGTTCTGGACCACGACTTACGTCAGGGTGACGTCTTCAATTCCGGACTATCCCGGTTCTTCCAAGTGAAATAAGCGGCCAATTGCGAGTGATGAGGAGAGTGTATGAGTAACGGGGGCGTCACGACATCAGGGAAGATAGGAGCGACAATTCCAGATCGCACCCACGAACCTCATCCGGGGGAGCCTTTTCGCCTCGTCCTTCGAGACGGCCCTGCGGGCCCCCTCGGAGCACCCGCCCGTCACCCCGGGGCCGCGCTCTTCGCGCGGAACCCGGGGTCCATCTCTCAACAAATCCCCCCGTCGCGCCGTGGATTCCGGGTTCCGCAAAGAGGCGGCCCCGGAATGACAGCCTTGGGTTATACGGCATTCATTTCTGGCCTGACGCTCGGGATGAGGCGAAAAGGCGTCGCGAAGGACGCGCGTCAATTGCTGAACGTCATGGCGGCGCTGGCCGCGCTGACGCTGACGCCGTCGCCGGCTTCGGCGCAAGACGCGCTGGCCAACGCCGACCGCGAAGAGACCATCAATCTCTCCGGCGATGGCGGGCCGGCGATGCGGGACGTGACGATCGCCGCCGGCAAATCGGCCGTCCTGCGTTTCGATCGTCCGATCGTCGATGTGCTGGTCGGCGAGCCGGAGATCGCCGACATCATTCCGCTGACGGACCGCAGCATCTATGTGATCGGCAAGGCGGTCGGCGGCACCAGCCTCACCTTGTTCTCGCGCGGCAAACAGCTTGTCGGGGTTATCGATCTCAACGTCACGCACGATCTTTTCGGCCTGAAAAAGCGGCTCTATGACATGATGCCGAGTGAACAGGTCGAGGTCCGGGCTGACGGTCCCGCGATCATTCTCAGCGGTTCGGCGTCCGACAGCGCGGTCTCGACCAAAGCCTCGGCGCTGGCGGCCAACTTCGCCGGCAAGGAGGGCGCCGTCGTCAACATGATGACGGTGAAGCAAAGCCAGCAGGTGATGCTGGCGGTGCGGTTCGCGGAAGTCTCGCGCTCGGCGCTGAAGGAAGTCGGCATCTCAGCCGATGTCTTCTTCAATTCCGGAAAAGAGGTCGGCGCGTTCCAGAGCGGCCGCCAGATCGTCCAGAACTTCATTCCGCCCGGCGCCATCAACAACCAGTCGCTGCCGCTCAATGCGATCAATTCGGGCGCGTTGACCAATCCGATCGCCGATCCGACGAAATTCGGCTCGGTTTTTGGAAAGTTCGCGCTGGGCGATGTCAGTTTCGATCTCCTTCTCGATGCGCTCGAGCGGAAAGGCATCGTTTCGATCCTCGCCGAGCCGAACCTGATCGCGGTTTCCGGCCAGACGGCAAGCTTCCTCGCCGGCGGCGAATTCCCGGTGCCGGTCAGCGTCGACAGCCAGAACGGGACCGGCCGCATCGGCATCGAGTTCAAGGAATTCGGCGTCCGTCTGGGGTTCACGCCGACGGTCATCGGCGACACCATCAATCTCGTCGTCGAGCCGGAAGTCAGCGAGCTCGATCGCCAGAACGGCATCACGCTGAATGGCATCGTCATCCCCGGGCTGACGACGCGGCGCACCAGAACGACGGTCGATCTGAAAAACGGCCAGAGCTTCTCGATCGCCGGCATGCTGCAGCGGACATTCATCGACGAGATCGACCAGATGCCCGGCGTCGGCGACGTGCCGGTTCTCGGCGCGCTGGCGCGCAGCGCCGCCTACCGCCGCGAAGACACCGAGCTTGCGATCATCATCACCGCCTACCTCGTCGAGCCGTCGGATCCCGGCGAACTGACAACGCCCTTCGATCATCTCGTCATGCCGCACGAACTGGAGCTGTTCCTCCTCGGGCGGACGGAAGGGGCGCCGTGGCTGAACGGACCCGCCGCGGTCAATCGCGTCGCCGGCCGCTACGGCAATGCCGGAAACGCCGAACCCGGCATCGACGGCCCGGTCGGCTTTGTCGTGAAATAGGAACCATCACCCATGAAAATCATCATCCTCGGCGCCGCCATTTTCCTCTCCGCCGGCTGCGTCTCCAACCAGAATGATCTTGGCGAAACTTTCGGGGCCGCCCTCGCCAGCAACAGTGCGGCGCAGATCGTCGATCCGACGCCAGCCGAAGGCGCGCCCGAAGCCGACGGCGCCGCGGTCGATCTTGCAACGCTCCGCTACAAGACCGACAAAGTAAAACCGCCATCGTCCGGAGTCTTCAAGCCGGGCGCGCAATCCACAGGCAATCAGTCTCAGTAAAACCATGCGTCAATCAGAATGGGGAGTGAAGCATGCGATTCTGGAAAAATGACGACGGCGCGGCGCTCATCTATGTCACGCTGATCATGACGGCGCTGATCGGGATCGGCGGTCTCGCCCTCGACAGCGGCCGCCTGTTTTCGCTGCGCCACGAAATGCAAAGCGCGGCCGACGCCGCCGCGCTCGCCGGCGCCTGGGAGCTGGGCCTGGCCATCGACGACGACGCCG
>JBGTLL010000273.1:0-8212 GCA_041744115.1 Parvularculaceae bacterium
GCCAGCCGGTCGTCGAGCCGGGATTCCGCGCCCGCCGTCGCGGTCCCTGCGTTCTCGAGCGCCTCGATATTGGCGTGGGCCTTTTCAGCGATCGCCGTCGCAAAATCGTCGGCGCGCGCGTTCAGGGTTTCGGTCAGGTCAATCAGCCGCGCCCGCTCCGAAGCGACGCGCTCGGCGGCGAGCGAGGTGCGGCTTTCAACGGCGGCCCCGGCCTGTTCGATCGCGCCGACATGCTGGCGGATCATCGCCTCGGCCGACGCAAGGCGGATCAGCGCGTCGTCAATGCCGGCGTTCAGGGCCTCCATCTGGCCGCGCACGGCCGAGCCGACCGTCTGCACATTCTGGATCGCCGCCTGGTCCGGCTGCACGAATTGCTGGGCGGCGGCGGCGATTGCTTCCGCGGCGCCGATCATCGTCATCAGCCGCGCCGCGATATGACCGAGCAGCCACAGGCTCGGCGTCACCAGAAGCGCCAGCGCGACCGCCCATGAGGAATACGCCTGGCCAAGGCTCCAGCCGTTGAGCGTACCGGCTTCGCGCCAATAGCCGACGATTGTTCCGATCGGCCAGCCGATGATGACGAGGAAGAAAACAAAGACGGCGACGATCCGCGCCGCGGTTTCAATTTCCCGCCCCGCCCGGGCAAGGCGGCGTTCGCGTCCACGCACTTCCGCTGACGCCCAGGCCTCGAAACTGCGAAATTCCGTCGGCGCGCCGTCTTCGCCCGGCTCGACAATGCCCTGAAACCGCACCTTGGCGCTTTCAATGTGCGCCGTCGGCCGCGAAGCATCTGTAATTTCGGCTGAATTCGTCATGGCCTCGCCCGGCGTCCGAATTGCATCGCATAGCCCAAATTAGACTGAACGCCAATTCAAGTGTCTCCGCTACTTCTTCGCTTCTCCCTCGGGAGAGGCCAAAACCGTTCTTCACGGTTCTGGGTGAGGGGACCGCGCTGTCAATGGGAGATCGAACCCTCACCCGCTCGCAGGCCTCTCCCAAGGGAGAGGCGCCGCCTTGCCGGCCCCAATCGGGAGCGCTACGCCGGTCGCCACAGGAAGCGCCGGGGAACCCATGCGGTCAAATTCGCAAGTGACGATGAATTTCGGCCTCGACCCCCTGATCGAGGAGATGCGCGAGCTGGTCGCGCGCTGGGTCGCCGAGCGGCTCACCCCGCGCGCGGCCGAGATCGACGCGACCAACAAATTCCCGCGCGATCTGTGGCCGGAACTCGGGGCGCTCGGCGTTCTCGGCGTCACCGCGGATGAGGAATTCGGCGGCGCGGGGCTTGGCTATCTCGCGCATTGCGTCGTCATGGAGGAAGTCTCGCGCGGGTCGGGCGCGGTCGGACTTTCCTATGGCGCGCATTCCAATCTCTGCGTCAACCAGATCAGCCGCAACGCGACCAAAGCGCAGAAGGCGAAATATCTGCCGAAGCTGATTTCCGGCGAGCATCTCGGCGCCCTCGCGATGTCGGAACCCGGCGCCGGCTCCGATGTCGTCGGCATGAAAATGCGCGCCGAAAAGAAGGGCGACCGCTACGTTCTCAACGGCTCGAAAATGTGGATCACCAACGGCCCGGACGCCGATGTCGCCGTCGTCTACGCCAAGACCGATCCGGCGGCGGGCGCCAAAGGCATCACCGCCTTCGCCGTCGAAAAGGGAATGAAGGGTTTTACGACCGCGCAGAAACTCGACAAGCTCGGCATGAGGGGCTCCGACACCGGCGAACTCGTGTTCGAGGACTGCGAAGTTCCCGCCGAAAACATCGTCGGCAAGCTGAACGAAGGCGTCCGCGTCCTGATGTCGGGCCTCGATTACGAGCGCGTCGTTTTATCGGCGGGACCGATCGGCATCATGCAGGCCTGCATGGACACCGTCATTCCCTACGTGCACGAACGAAAGCAATTCGATCAGCCGATCGGCTCGTTCCAGTTGGTCCAAGGCAAGCTTGCCGACATGTATACGACGATGAACGCCTGTAGAGCCTATGTCTACGCCGTCGCCGCCGCCTGCGACCGGAAAGAGACGACGCGCCAGGACGCCGCGGGATGTATTCTCTACGCGGCGGAAAAGGCGACACAGGTCGCCCTCGACGCGATCCAGCTCCTCGGCGGCAACGGCTATATCAACGACTACCCGACGGGGAGGTACCTCCGCGACGCCAAGCTCTACGAGATCGGGGCCGGGACGAGCGAGATCCGGCGCATGCTGATCGGAAGGGAGATATTCGAGCGGACGGGGTAAAAACAAGGACGCGCGCGCATCCAATGGCATAGTTACAGCAAGATTGACATCTAACCTATATACCCATATACCTACTTCCACTTGCTGCAGGAGGCGGATATGGAACTCAAGATGCGGGAAGAGATGCAAAGGGCGGTCGCGGGGATGCCGGCGACGCCGAAATCGGAGCGGATCAGGCGGCTGAAGCGCGCCGGATTCAAACAAGCCAATATCGCGCGATTTGAAGGCGTGCGCGATCAATACGTCTCGACTATCGCGAGCCGCATAACGCCATCGTCGAAAACAGCGCTGGCGGCTGATGACGCGCCCGCGCCCTCCAGGCGATTGGAGCTTGCGCTCGCCCCCGACGGCCGGATCGTCATTCCTGCTCAAGTGAGAGAGGCGATGGGACTGAAGGAGGGCGGGAAGCTGTTCGGCCGTCTCGATGATGGGGAGCTGCGGCTCTTCACGCCCGAGACCGGCGCGCGAAAGCTGCGGGCGATCGTCCGCAAATTCGTGCCGGAAGGCGTCAGCCTGTCCGAGGAATTGATCCGCGACCGGCGCGCTGAAGCGGAACGAGAAAATGGCTGACGTCGTCCTTGACGCGTCCGCGATCCTTGCGTTCGCGCTCGATGAGGCTGGCGGATCGGCCGCGAAGGAAGCAATTGACCGCGGCGCGTTCGTCTCCGCGGTCAATCACTGCGAGGTCGTCAGCAAACTGACCGATTCGATCGCGGACGACGCGGCGCTCGACGACGTGATCGGATTCCTCACCTACGACATTGTCGATTTCGACTCTGAGCTCGCGGTCGGCGCCGCCCGTCTGAGACCCTCAACACGCGCGCAAGGCCTGTCGCTCGGTGATCGGGCCTGCTTCGCGCTCGCGCTTCGCGAAGGGCTTCCCGTCCTCACATCGGACAGACAATGGCTGAGAATTGAGCTTGGACTCGACATCCGGCTCGCGAGATAAGAATACGCAAGTGACGCGCAGCTCTGCGAAATCGGGGCGGGGAGGGAGGAGCGAAATCCGCCGTATGCTGATCGGGGGGAGGTATTTGAGCGGACGGGGTGAAATTCATTGTTCTTCGGCGGAGAGGATCGCCTGATAATCTTCGCGCCCGTGAAACACGCGGAGAATGAACAGCGATTCTTCGGAATACCGGTAAGCAACAACGACCGGCGCCGGAAGAAAATACAGCCGCAACCCGTTGGCGATCGAATTGCGCTCGACACCCAGAAGCGGGTTTTCCGCCAGGAGGTCGAGCGCCGGTAAATATCGCGAAGGAGGCGCTCGGCCTGGGCGGCGCCGAAAAGGTCAACGCCGCGAAAATAAAGCTGCTCGATGTCGCCGAGCGCCCGAGGCGCCTTAACAATTCGTCGCGGCATTCGCGCGGATCTGGGCCAAATGTTGATGCGCGGTCAATGTGATCCCCTTGCCGTCAGCGATCTCGCGGTCCGCCTCATCAATCGCCTCGCGAACGCGGCGCAAATGGCGTTCATAAAGCGTCAGCGCGCGTTCGACCGCGTCGGATTCGGACTTGAATCCCCCCGCCTTGATCTCGCGTTCAATGAAGGCTTTTTTCTCGGGCGACAAGATTATAGACATCAATCCAGCATAGTCGGTGCAAGCCTGATTTCAACCCGGGAAGCGCGGGGACGCCGCATCGAAATAGCTCATGCGCAAGCCGATGAACAATTGACGCATTAAATCAATACGAAAGCCCAAAAAATTTTCATTAACTATCGCGCGCGATGGCGACGCTTACACAATGGTTGGAAACGCCGGAGCGGCTGAAATCGCAACAGTTGAGGGTCTTGAAGCGGTAACCCTGCTCGAACAGACGCCATGGGGGAACGTAAACACGACAGCAATTGAGAAGATTGCTCGGAACGGCGTTTATCGGGCAGTTCATTCGCGGCACACCTTATCCATGGGTGAATTTATTCCTTCGCAATAGCTGATGACCTGCAAAGCGCGCAAAATAGGACGTTAGTTCGCAAACGGATCAACCGTCGCGACGCCCGTCGGCGAGAAAAGCACTACGCCTCACGCCGCCGCGGTCAGTTTGAAATCCACATGCACCGCGTCGTAGGGGAATATGACGCCGCCGTCGTCGGCGCGGTCGATGACGCCGGTGTTGAGAAGCGCCGTAACGTCGCCGTGCACCGCCTTCACGTCGCGCCCGACCCGCCGCGCGACCTCGCGAATAGAAAGAGCGCCGGCGCCCGTCATGGCGCGGAGGATTTCCCAGCGTTTTTCAGTCAGCGTTTTCCAGAGCAGGGCCGGCGTTTCGAAAGCGATGAACGCGCCTTGCGGCTCGCCCTTGAACGCGCGCGCGAGCCGGCCGCGCGATTTTGCAGTCGACGAAAGCCCAAGGGTAACGGTACTCATCACGTTTTTCTCCAATTCTCGACGTCCGACCAAAAATCCGCCTGCAGCAACTCCAGATCGGCGAAGCGATACGGGGCTTCCGTCTCGCCGATATGTTTGTGGTCGCCCTTGCCAGCCTCGTTGTCGTAACGCAGTACGCAAACGCCGTCCGAGATGAGGGCGAGGCGGTATTTGAATGCATGAGCGCTCCCCCGCATAGGCCCGGGCAAGCGCCAGACGATCGTTTCGACGAAGGCGGTCCCCGACAAGGCGAGCCTTTCGCGCAAGAGAAGCTCCGCCTTCATGTTGGGCAAAATACCAACACATCGCGATGTTGTCAACTAGTCCAACACCCAGCGCGCCCATCTTGGCCGGTGGAATTTCGGCAGCAGCAACAAAGCCAAATGGCGCGCTGGGAGAGGGTCGAACTCCCTGCCACCAGTGGTGTCGGCGGGTTGAGCGAAGCGATACCCGCCGCTCGCGCACCCGGCGCGAAATGATAGCTTTGGATCTTTGCATTGCCGCCGGGAGTAATGCATACTACTCCGCAAACGGATCAACGGTCGCGACGCCCGTCGCCTTGAAATGCTTGATGTTGCGCGTGGCGACGATGAGGCCGTGCTCCAGCGCCGTCGCGGCGATGGCGAGGTCGAGATCGACGTTGCCGAGTTGACCCGCCAAATCGCCCCAGCGTTTTGCGATCGGCGTTGTGATCGGCAAGATCCGTGATTGATAATCGACGAGAAGCTCGACGAACCACTGCTCGATGACCGCAGCCTGCAACGGGTCTTTCTTTTTCTTCCGATGAAGGCCGCGCTCGATCTCGACAATGGACGCCGCGCTGAGGAACAGCCGCCCGGATTCAATTTCCGCGGCCCATTTGGCGACGGGCCGATTGAGGTTCAATTTCCGAAACGCCGAAACAACATTGGTGTCGAGAAGAAACACTAAAACTCGATGTCCCGGAAACGCACCTGCATGCGTTCGAAAAGTTCTTCCTCGTCGTCCGGTCCCTGCGGCATTGCGAGGAGATGCTCGACGAAAGTTTTCGCAGGCTTTCCCGTCTGCAATTTCAGTGTTTCGTATTCGTCAGGCGAAAGAAGTACAGCCGCCGTCTTTCCATGCTTGGTGATGGTCTGCGGCTCCTTTTGCGCAGCCGCAATGACCGCGCTCAAGGAGTTCTTGGCGTCCTGGATCGACCAAGTCGATTTCGGGTTACCCGCGGGGCCGTCCATAATATAGCCTTTCTAGCCAGAAAATCTAGCCAGAATTGACAATTTGTCAAGCATGGCGCGCCCGGAGAGGGTCGAACTCCCTGCCTCCAGGTTCGAAGCCTGGCGCTCTATCCAGATGAGCTACGGGCGCGTCGGGTCAGGTGTCGGGTGTCAGGTTTCGGGTGTCAAGAAACGGTTGGGGTCGCTCCCCCGCGCCTGGCTCAAGGCCGGCCGGCGGGAATGAAAGTGAGCGCTCACTCACGGGATCGAGCTAAGCCAAGTTTTGCTTTATTGACATATCGACTATAAAATGGCATAAGCAAACAATTATGCCAAAACCGCCGCGCCCACCCATGGATGGCTTCCGCGAAGAGGCGCAGCCTTTCGCCGAGGGCGCCGATTGTCGGCCGCCCCTGAAATCGACGACCGTTATCGGCCGCGACGGCCGCATCGTCATCCCGGCGGCGATGCGCAAGGTGATGGGGGCCGCCGACGGCTCGAATCTCATCCTCGTGATGCAAGGCGAGACGCTCGAAGTGTTCACGGTCGAAGCCGGCATCAGGCGGGCGCAAGCGATTGTACGAAGCTTCGTCCCGCGCGGGGTCAGCCTGTCCGAAGAGCTGATTGCTGACCGCCGCCGCGAGGCCGATGAGGAGGCGAATGACTGACCATGTCCTGGACGCGTCCGTCGTTCTCGCGATTCTTGCGGACGAGCCCGGCGCAGTCAAGGGAATCAAGCTCGTCCCGCGCGCGCTTGTCGGCGCCGTCAACCATTCCGAGATCATCAGCAAACTGACGGAGTGGGGGAGACCGGGCGACTCGATCATCGCCGCGCTTAAGCCGTTCGATTATCGGATCGCCGATTTCACGCCCGACCTCGCTTTCAAGGCGGGACTTTTGCGCGATGGGACGAAAGCGCTTGGCCTCTCCCTCGGGGACCGGGCATGCCTTGCGCTCGCCATGCGCGAGAGGCTTCCGGCCTACACGACGGATCGGCGCTGGGCAGAGCTGAAGATTGGGGTTGAGGTGATCGTTATTCGATAGGGTCGAGCGCCAAAAAAAGTGATCATCTGTCCGTCCGTCCACCGGCGCCGTCGACAATCTCCCGCGCCTGCGTCAAATCTATCCAGATGGCGCCCCTGTCGATTTTTCCCCGCGGATACGGCCCTGGAGCGGGGCGCAATTAATCCGCATTGGAGACGAACCTCTTTCCGTCATGCCTCGTTCCGTCATGCTGGCGAAAGCCAGCATCCAGAGCCGCGAGGGAGTTGCTCGCCATTCTGGACCCTGACTTGCGTCAGGGTGACGTCGTCCTCGATTCCAAGATATTGCTCTTTGCTCTAATCATCACCCATGGCCTGAATGAGCGGTTGGGCCGGTTAGGCCGCCCACGCCCGCCGCGTCTTCGCCAGCGCGTTTTGCCGGACATAGAGCCGCGCGAGGGGGCGCGATGTAAGGCGCGCGGCGGCGACCCCAAACAGGATCGACAGCGTCGTCACCATCAGCACGGCGTCGGCGTCGAGCAAAGCCGGGTTGCCGAGGAGCGTCATCACGAACAGCGCGGACGCGGCGCCCGGCGCGCCGCCGAACCAGGCGAGAAACATCTGGCTTTCCTTCGGCAACATCGGCGTTTGCAGGATCGCAAGACGCGGCCCCGCGCGCATCACGGTGACGGCGGCGAGCGCGAAGACGACGCTCAGCATGTCGGCCTGCAACAGCCGCGGCGCGAGGACGGCGCCAAAGGCGAAATAGGCGAGCGGCGTCACCGCGCGATCGACATAGCGGCGGATCCTGAGGCGCGTCGTTGAGGCGGCGGATGTCTGTTCGCCCCAGAGGAGGCCGACGGCGGTCGCGGCGACGATCGGATCGGCGCCGATTGCGGGACCCGCGACAAACATCAGGACGCCGGCGAGGATCGCGAACTGACCGTCGAGCGCGCGCTGCTGCATCGTGCGGCGGCGGTAAAAGGCCCCGGCGAGGCTCGCGGCAAGGCCGGCGAGGCCGCCGAACGCAAAGCCTTTCAGCACCGCAAGGCTCGATATCATTAGCGGACCGATGATCGGTTCGGATGGCGCGCCGATCGTGGCGTTGGCGGCAAGGAGCGTCGCCGCCGGAATCCCGAGCGCGATGATCGCCGCGCTTTCGTTTCTGACCGCCGTCTTGATCGCGGCCGGGGCCGGCGTGTCGATGACGGCTCGGCGGTCAAAGGCGGCGCCGTTCAGCATCAGCGCGCCGCCGACCAGCATCGCCGACGGCATGGAGAGTTGCGGCAGCATGATGAAGGCGGCGAGGCTGCACGCGAAGAAATACAAGGGCGCGCCGCCGCAGGTGAGGCGGAACGAGGACGGGCACTGGCGCGCAAGGCGGCTGACGCGGAGCTGCGCGGCGGAGGCAAAGCCGGCGA